>CAZUEM010000199.1:0-6151 GCA_964619155.1 uncultured bacterium | reverse complement strand
CGACGCAGGGCGGGCGCGCGACGAAGCCTCCAGCGCGCCCGTCGGCGTTTTCGGGAGGCGCGAGCTATGCTCGCGCCTCCCATGTCGCTTCCGCCCGACGAATCCGGCCCGCCGCACAAGCGCCGCCCGCGCTATCGCGGCACGCACCCGCGGCGCTTCGACGAGCGCTACAAGGAACTGGCGTCCGAGCGCTATCCGGACATCGTGCCGCACGTCCTCGCCAAGGGCCGCACGCCCGCGGGCCGGCACGTGCCCATCCTGGTCGGGGAGGTGCTCGAGGCGCTCGCGCCCGCGCCGGGCGAGCGGGCGGTGGACGCGACGCTGGGCTGGGGCGGTCACGCGCAGGCGCTGCTCGAGCGCCTCGCTCCGGGCGGCCGGCTGCTCGCGCTGGACGTGGACCCGATCGAGCTGCCGCGCGCCGAGGCGCGGCTGCGCGCGCTCGGCTTCGGCGCGGACGTGCTCGCGGTGCGGCGCTCGAACTTCGCGGGCCTGCCCGCGGCGCTCGCCGCCGAGGGCTGGGCCGACGGCGCCGACGTCGTGCTCGCCGACCTCGGCCTCTCGTCCATGCAGATCGACGACCCCGCGCGCGGCTTCACGTTCGGCGACGACGGCCCGCTCGACATGCGCATGAACCCGAACCGCGGGCTCTCCGCGGCCGCGTGGCTCGAGCGCATCGCGCCCGCGAAGCTCGCCGCCGCGCTGCGCGAGAACGCCGACGAGCCGCACGCCGACGCGATCGCCGCGGCGCTCACCGACCGCCGCGGGCATCTCGCGACGACGCGCGCCCTCGCGGACGCGGTGCGCGAGGCGGTCGCGGAGGCCGCGCACGGCGACGAAGCCGACCAGAGCGTGCGCCGCGTCTTCCAGGCGATCCGCATCGAGGTGAACGAGGAGTTCGCCGCACTCGACGCGTTCCTGCGCGCGCTGCCGGCGTGCCTGCGCCCCGGCGGGCGCGCCGCGATCCTCACGTTCCACTCGGGCGAGGACCGGCGCGTGAAGAAGGCGTTCGCCTCCGGCGAGCGCGACGGCACGTACGCCGCCGTCGCGCCCGAGGTGATCCGCGCCGGGCCGAAGGAGCGCCGCGACAACCCGCGCTCGAAGCCCGCGAAGCTGCGGTGGGCGAAACGCTCCGGGTGACGACCGGGGAACGCCCGCTGGGCCGGCCCTCAGGCCGGCGGTAGGCTGCGCGCGTGATCGTCCGCCCGCGCCGCGTCGTCCGATTCCTCGCGCCGTTCCTCGCGCTTTCGTTGCTCGCTTCGCTCGCGCCGCCGGCGCGCGCCGGCACGCCGCCGCGCCTGGGCTCCGGGCGCTGGCCGCACCCCGAGACGCGCGCCGCGTTCGGCGCGCAGGCGATGGTCGCGAGCAACTCGGCGCTCGCGAGCGAGGCGGGCCTCGAGATCCTGAAGGCGGGCGGCAACGCCGTGGACGCGGCGGTGGCGGTGGGGTTCGCGCTCGCGGTCACGTACCCCTACGCGGGGAACCTCGGCGGCGGCGGGTTCATGGTCGTCCGCATGGCCGACGGCCGCGCGGCCGCGCTCGACTACCGCGAGGTCGCGCCGCTCGCCGCGACGCGCGACATGTACGTGGATTCGACGGGCAAGCTCACCGGCCGCAACGTCGAAGGGCACCTCGCCTCGGGCGTGCCCGGCTCGGTCGCCGGCATGGACGCCGCGCTGCGCCGATTCGGAACGCTGCCGCTCTCGCGCGTGCTCGAGCCGGCGATCCGGCTCGCCGCCGAGGGCTTCGTCGTGGACAGCGCGTTCTCCGCCTCGCTCGCGGAGAACGGGGACCGGCTTCGCCGTTTCGCCGGGCGCGACCTCTTCTTCCCGGGCGGCCGCGTGCTCGCTCCCGGCGAGCGGCTCGTGCAGCCGGATCTCGCGCGCACGCTCTCGCTCGTCGCCGAACAGGGCCCGCAGGCGTTCTACGACGGCCCGGTCGCCGAGGCTCTGGTCGCCGAGATGGAGCGCGGCGGCGGCATCCTCACGCGCGAGGACCTGCGCCGCTACCGGCCGGTGTGGCGCGAGCCGCTGGTGGGCACCTACCGCGGCCACACGCTGCTCGCGATGCCGCCGCCCTCCTCGGGCGGCATCACGATGATCGAGAGCCTCAACATCCTCGAGGCGCTCGGGCCGCTGCCCGCGTTCGGGAGCCCGGCGTATTCGCACCGGCTGGCCGAGGCGTTCCGCCGCGCGTTCGTGGACCGCAACGCGAAGATCGGCGACCCCGACGTGGTCGCGGTGCCGGTCCGAGAGCTGACGTCCAAGCCCTACGCGCGGCGGCTCGCGAAGAGCGTGGACCTGGCGCGCGCCTCGACGACGCCGCGGTTCGACCCGAAGCCGGAGGGCGTGCACACGACCCACTTCTCGGTGGTGGATTCGGCCGGCAACGCCGTCGCGACCACGACCACCATCAACGACGGCTTCGGCTCGGGCGTGTGGATCCCGGGCGGCGGGTTCCTGATGAACGACGAGATGGACGACTTCGCCACGCAGCCGGGAACGCCCAACCTCTACGGGCTCGTGCAGGGCGAGGCGAACGCCATCGCGCCGGGCAAGCGCATGCTCTCGTCCATGTCGCCCACCATCGTGCTCGACCCGAAGGGGCGCGTGCTGATGGTCCTCGGCGCGGCGGGCGGCCCGCGGATCATCACCGTGACCGCGCAGGTGATCCTCAACGTCGTCGAGCACCGCATGACGCTCGCCGACGCGCTGCGCGCCCCGCGCATGCACCACCAGTCGCTTCCGGACGAAATCCGGGTGGGGCGCGGCGAGTTCGACGAGGCCACGCTCGCGGGCCTGCGCGCGATGGGGCACCGGATCGTCGAGCGCGACGAGCTCGCGAACGTGAACGCGATCCTGCGCGTGCCCGGCGGCTGGCACGGCGTGCGCGAGCCGCGCTCGGTGGGCGGGGCGATCGGGTACTGAGCCCCGCGCGAGGGTGCCGAGGCGGGACTGACCGTGTTCCGTCCCCCGAGGGGGCACGCGGGCTGGCCGCCGCCCAGCGCGCCGCCTAGCGTCCTGACCCTGCTTGGAGGCGATCGCGGCGCGGCGGTCCCGCCGTCGGGGCGTCCTCCGGAAGGGGTGTCCATGCGGCGAGGTGCGGCCATCGTCCTGTCCGTCGTCCTGATCACCCTCGCGCCGTCGGCGCGAGCCGAGGTCGTGCACCGCCAGGTCCAGGTGAATGTCGCCGCCGACGGCACGGATATCGCGGGAGACGCCGCCAACGAGCCGTCGCTGGCCGTGGACCCTCGCCGGCCGCTGCGCATGGCGATCGGCTGGCGGCAGTTCCCGACGGTGGCGAGCAGCCACCGCGAGGCGGGCTGGGCCTACTCGCGCGACGGAGGCCGCACGTGGTGCTTCCGCGGCTCCGTGGACCCGGGTGCGTTCCGGAGCGACCCCGTGCTGGAGAGCGACGCGGACGGGCGCTTCCACTACTTCAGCATGCTGTTCACGCCGCCGCCCGAACTGTCGCGCAACTGCCACGTATTCACGTCCACCGACGGAGGGCGCACATGGGGCCCGCCCGTGGGGGCGTACGGCGGCGACAAGCCCTGGATGACGGTGGACATGACGAACGGCGCGGGCCGCAACCACGTCTACGCGGCCTGGAATCCCCACTACAGCGAAACGGGCGACGACTTCTTCACGCGCTCCATCGACGGCGGCGCGTCGTTCCAGCCCCCGGTCACCCTGACCGCGCGCCCGGTGATCGGCACGCTCACCGTCGACCGCGAGGGCACGCTGTTCCTGACCGGCTTCGACACGAGCGGCGGCATCACCAGTCCGACGCCCATCGCCGTGGCGCGCTCCGTCAGCGCTCGGGATCCTCTCGCCGTGCCGACCTTCACCTCGGTGCTCACAAACCTGGGCGGTGACTACATCAAGGGCAGCGACGACTTCTCGTTTCCCAACCCGGACGGCTACCTGGGCCAGGTGTGGGTGGACACCGACCGCTCGTCCGGACCTTACGGCGGCAACGTCTACCTGCTCGCCTCCGTGGACCCGCCGGGGGCCGACCCGATGGACGTGCGTTTCAGCCGCAGCGAAGACGGTGGCCTCACTTGGGGCCGCTCGGCGCGCGTCAACTCCGACCCCGCCGTGGCCGGGGCATGGCAGTGGTTCGGCACGCTGTCGGTGGCGCCGAACGGAAGGCTTGACGCGATCTGGAACGACGCGCGCGACCCGATGATGCCGAGCCTGAACGCCCTCTTCTACTCGCGGTCGACCGACGGCGGACGCACCTGGTCCGCCGGCGAGCGGATCAGCGCCCTGTGGAACAGCCACGCCGGCCTGCCGCAGCAGAACAAGATCGGCGATTACTACGACATGGTGTCCGACGACGTCGGCGCCGACATCGCCTGGGCCGCGACGTTCACCGGCGGGCAGGACGTCTATTACACGCGCATCGGCGACTTCGACTGCAACCGCAACGCCGTTGGCGACTCGATCGACCTCGCGGAGGGTACGAGCGCAGACGCCGACGCGAGCGGGATCCCGGACGACTGCGAATGCCCCGACCTGCCGTCGGCCCGCTGGAACGTGCATGGCGCGGGGACTCTGAACGGGTACGACGGCTGGTTCCTTCGCGTGGCGTCAGCGGGGGCCGAGGCGCAGAACTGGTTCCTCTGCCACGAGGACAATGACGTCCGCCTGTATGCGGTCGAGTCCCCGCCGGGTGCGGGGTTCACGGTCCTGCCCCTGCAGACGTGCTGGGTGAAGCGAACCGGGCTGGCCGTGGGGCAGGCGTGGCGCTCGTGGTTCGGCGAAGCCACCACGGCGCGGGTCGTGCGCATCGAGGAGGTGACCGTCCCCGCCGGCACTTTTGGCGCGTGGGTCGTCGAGCACCGCGCGGTGCTCGACGGCCTGCTTCGGGCGCGCGTGTGGTTCGTGGCGGGCCTGGGCGTCCTGCGCGTGTTCGACTACGAGCGCGGCACGCACTTCGAGCTCGGCGCATCCGGCCTCGCGGGGGGCGCCGGTTACCAGCCGCTCGCGACCGGCAACTGGTGGTCCACCTCGTCGCAGGCGGACGCTCCCGCCTCTCCGGACGCCGGCGCGAAGGGCCTGGCCCTGAGCGTGTCGCCCAATCCGATGGCGGGAGAGGCCCGCGTGGCGTTCACGCTTCCCTCGGCTTCGACCGCGTCGCTCGAGGTCCACGACATCGGGGGGCGTCGCGTTCGCGTGCTCTGGCGGGGGGCGATCGCCGCGGGCACGCACGAGTTCCGCTGGGACGGTCGCACGGACTCGGGAGCGGTCGCGCCGCCCGGGGTGTACATGCTCCGTGTCGAAGCGGGAGCCGCCACCCTTGTCGCGCGGGCCGTGAGGCTCCGGTAGAGGCCGGCGATGATCCGTGAGGAGCACGTGGACCCGAGGCACGACCGATGAAAGTCTGCATCGTCGGGGCTTCGGGCAAGCTCGGCCGGTACATGGTCCGGCACGCGCTCGACCGCGGGTACGACGTGGTCGGCGTCTGCCGCGAGCGCAGCGTCGGCAAGCTCGACGCGTTCCAGGGGCGCATCACCGTCATGCCCGGCGCGACCAACGACCGCGAGGTGATCCGCAGGGCCGTCGAGGGCTGCGACGGCGTGCTCACCGTGCTCGTCCCGTGGGGCCGCCGGCACTACTCGACGGGCACCGCGCAGGCCGTGCTCGACCACGCTCGCCCGGGCGCGCGGCTCGTCTTCTCGTGCGGCTGGCACATCACGCGCGACGGCCAGGACGTCTACCCGGAGTCGCTGAAGCGCGAGGAGCGGATCGTGCGCTGGGTCACCCGCGTGCTCCCGTTCGCGGACCTCGACGACCAGGTCGAGGCCTGCCGGCGGATCTTCGCCAGCGACACGCGCTGGACCGTCGTGCGCGGGAGCGACCTCGAGGAGGGCGAGAGCGAGGGCCTGCCCGCCTGGAGCCGGCACGTCGGCGATCCCGTGCTGGTGAGCAACAAGACCCGCCGCGTGGACTTCGCGCTGTTCATGGTCGAGGCGCTCGTGCGCGACGAACTGGTGCGCGAGGCCCCGGCAATCGTCGGGTGCCGCACGCCCTCGGCGCTCGCGCACGCCGCGGCGGGCGGGGACCGCTGACGCGACGACGCCGCGCCCGGCGCGCCCCCGCCTGCCACTTCCGAATCCGTCCGCCTCCGGAGTCACCGCGCCGCTACG
>CAZUEM010000198.1:0-6178 GCA_964619155.1 uncultured bacterium | reverse complement strand
GCGGTCCCGCCGGTCGCGCGCGCGAGGCGCACGGCGCCGCGCGCGCCGCCGCCCAGCACCGCGAGGCCGGCCGGCAGCGGGGCCGCGCCGGCCAGCGACTCCATGAACGCGGCGAGGCCGGTCACGGAGGTCGGGTAGGCGATGCCGGCGTTCTCGATCGTGCCCGCGGTGTTGGCGAGCTGCGGCCCGAACAGCACGCGGAAGTCCTCGGCCCAGATCTCGTGCGGGCGGTCGGCGTGCATGGAGGCGCCCGAGTACGTGGCGTCGTCCCCGATGCCGCGCAGCTCGCGGTAGCGGGCCCAGCTCCCGGTGTCGCTGTCGGGCATGACCACGTACTGCACGACGTGCCCCAGCTCGTGCGTGAACTCGGCGTGCTGGTGCGCGGGCGCAAGCGGCCGCACGCCCGGCGAGAGCAGGATGAACCCCGGGCCGGCGGCCGACTCGAGGCCGGCGCGGCGCGGGTACGGGAGGATGAACACCTCGGCGCTGATGCGCTGAAGCGGGTAGCGCACGCCGGCGAGCGCGAGGCGGACCTGCTCCTCGTCGAACGGGTGGAAGGCGCCGTCGCCGGGGTTGGAGACCGCGGGGTCGTCCGTGGAGGTGACGAGTTCCCAGCTCGCGCCGCCCGGCGGCGTGAACCACAGCCTGCCGTCGCGCCACGAGCAGTACTCGCGGAGCGTCTCGTCGGCCGGGTGGATCCGGAAGCCGGCGGTGGCGGCCGCCGAACCCGGCTCGCTCGCGACGGCGGGGCCGGCGCCGGGGGCGCAGCCGAGCGCGAGGAGGACGAGGGCGAGGGTGCCGCGGAGGTGAAGGGCGAGCGTCATGCCTCTTCCCCAACGCGAGCGACATGCCACCGGCGTGCGGGACGCGAGGTCGCGGGGGGCCCTCACCCTCGGTCGCGCAAGCGACTGTGGCTGCGCTGGTTGCCGATGGCCTGGCGGACCGCCCGGAGGGCATTCTTGGACCCGCGCCCTGCCCGCGGGCCGCCGCGCGGGTGGCCCGCCCCAGACGCGAAACCGCCCCGGGTGAGGTCACCCAGGGCGGTCCGCGAAGCCGTGCGGCGTCAGCCCGCGACGGGCGTCGGACCGGGGGCCGCGGCGTCCGGCGCCGGGCCCGCGGCCGCGTCCTCGGCGAGGCTCTTCGGCCGGGTGCCGAGGCGCGAGAGCAGGAAGGCGCCGGAGCCGATCAGCGACAGGCCCGTGATCACCAGCAGGCCGACGAGGTGGAAGAACACCGCGATCGTGCGCACCGTGCCGGGGCTGCTCCACAGGATGACGCCGACGGCGAAGAAGCTGCCGACGAGCAGCGAGCCGGCGACGATGGCCGGCAGCGCGCCGCGCTCGCCGAGCGGGCGGCGCACCAGCTTCGAGCCGAGCACGTAGGTGCCGGCGATCTGGCCCGCGTACACGATCGCCACGTAGGCGAACGGCAGCATGATGCCGATGGGCAGGCCGATGACGGTGACGACCAGCAGGATCGCGAACACCGGCATCACCAGGAACGCGAGCAGGCCGAGCAGCAGCGAGAGCAGCGTGCGGCGCGACGAGGTGACCGCGACGCGCGCGAGCCGCTCGGGGAAGAGCGCCGCGAACACCCAGCCGAAGAAGAGCGTCACCACCCAGCCGAGCGCGAGGCAGGCCAGCATGACGGGCACGCCGGGCAGGCCGAACGTGAGCGGCGCCAGCCCGACGGAGACCGTCTGGCCCTCGATGCGCACGCCGTCGGCGTCCTCGACCGCGCCGCCGACCGCGACCGCGTCGCCGCCGACGCTGGCGCCGGGCTCGAAGTCCACCGAGCCGAAGACCGCGACGACCGAGCCGGTGACGTGGCCGGCGACGTGCGCGCTGCCGAAGACCGCGACCACGTCGCCGTCGAGGCGCTCGTCCGCGCCGACGCGCGCGTCGGAGAAGAGGCGCACCATGCCGGCGCCGCTGTCCACGACCAGGGCGCCGCCGCCGATCGAGTCGGCGATGACGATGCCGGCGCCGCCCTCGGGCAGCGCGCGGTCCACCGTGACGCCCTCGCTCGAGATCCGAACCCGGCTCACGCTCTCGCCGCTGTCCCGGACGACCACGACCTTCGCGTCGGCCGCACCCGCGAGCGCCAGCGCGGCGATCGCCGCGAGCGCGGACTTCGACAGCCTAGAACCCCAGGACGCCCACATGGCGGCTCCCCTTCACCGCGCGACCGGCGCGCGGACGCATCCACCAGAGCACGGCCACCCCGGCGACCAGGGCGGCCCAGACCGTGAACAGCACCACCGGCTGCGACAGCGGCTTCACCACCGCCTGCAGCGCCGGCAGGGACCGCAGCCACTCGCCCGGCGCACCGGACAGGTTCAGCAGGCTGACGAGCCCGGCGTTGAGCGACTGCAGCACGAACAGGAACGAGCGGACGACCGAGTTGGCGGCGTCGCCGGCCAGCGTGGCCAGCCAGGCGCGCGGGGCCGGGGCCGAGAGCGCCAGCGCGAGCCCGCCGAGGCTCACGGCGAGACTCGCGGCGTACGCCCAGCCGGCGACCTTCACCCAGCGGGCCGGGTGCGCCGGCATGGCTTCGGCGAGCACGCGGTCCACGAGGGCCGGGCTCGGCTCCCAGAGCGGCAGGTGCTCGAGGCGGTCGAACACGAGCCGGAAGCTCGCCAGCTCGCGCGCGCAACTCGCGCAGGTCGCGACGTGCGCCTCGATCGCGAGCGACTGCTCGGGCACGAGCTCGCCGTCGAGGTAGTCCTGCAGCAGTTCGAGATCGGGACAGGTGTTCATGACGATGGGCCTTCGAGCTTGTCCTTCAGCAGCGCCCGCGCGCGGTGGATGCGTGCCTTCACCGTGCCGAGCGGCATGTTGAGCGCTTCCGCGATCTCTTCGTACGACAGGTCCTGCTGGTGCCGGAGGACGACCACGATGCGGTAGTGCTCCGGCAGCGAATCGATGAGGTCCTTCGCCCGGACCTCCTCCTCGGCGTGCGACGCGAGGTCGTCGGGCCGCAGGCCGGGGTCTTCCACGTCGATCGTGCGTTCTTCCGTCGAACCCGGCTCCGAGAAGTTCAGCGAGACCGTCTTGACGCGCCGCCGCCGCAGGTGATCGATGCCGAGGCGGGTCGCGATCGTGAACAGCCAGGCCGTGAACGGCCGCTCGGGGTCGTAGCGCTCCAGCGCCCGGAACATCCGGACGAAGGTTTCCTGGGTGAGGTCCTCGGCGTCCTGAGGGCTGCGAACGACCCGCATGAGCACCGAGAAGACCTGTCTCTGGTAGCGGAGGACGAGATCCCGGCAGGCCCTCTGGTCGCCCGCGAGCGCCCCGCGGACCAGTTCGGCATCTTCGCCGCTCACGTCACCAGCACCTGTGCCCGCCTACGGGGCCCTGAGGGGCAATGTTTCATGGCGGCGCACCTTAGGGAGACGGTCACGGGGCGGTCAAGACCGTGCCCTCCGGACGGGGGGATTCCGGCCCGGGCGCGGGCCCCGGCCCCCCGCGGGAGTCCGTTCCTTGACGCTCGCTTCGGGCCGCTCGTAGCCTGCCGCCCATGATGACCATCACGGCGTTGCACGCGCGGGAGATCCTCGATTCCCGGGGAAATCCCACCATCGAAGTCGAGTGCCTTCTCGAGGGCGGCGCCCTCGGGCGGGCGGCCGTCCCCTCGGGGGCGTCCACGGGCGAACACGAGGCCGTCGAGCTGCGCGACGGCGACGCCTCCCGCTACAAGGGCAAGGGCGTCCTCAAGGCGGTGCAGCACGTCAACGAGACGCTGGGGCCGGCGCTGGCCGGCATGGACGCGTTCGACCAGGCCGGGGTGGACGCCCGGCTGATCGACATGGACGGCTCGCCCAACAAGGGCAAGCTGGGCGCGAACGCCCTGCTGGGCTGCTCCATGGCCGTCGCGCACGCGGCCGCCGCCGCGCTCGAGGTGCCGCTCTACCGCCACCTCGGCGGGGTGCACGCGCACCAGCTGCCGGTGCCGATGATGAACGTCCTCAACGGCGGCAAGCACGCGGACAACAACGTGGACCTGCAGGAGTTCATGATCGTCCCGCTCGGCGCGCCGTCGTTCCGCGAGGGCCTGCGCTGGGGCGCCGAGGTCTTCCACACGCTGGCGTCCGTGCTCAAGAAGCGCGGCCTGTCCACCTCGGTCGGCGACGAGGGCGGCTTCGCGCCGAACCTCAAGTCGAACGAGGAGGCGCTCGTCGTGCTGGTCGAGGCGATCGAGAAGGCCGGCTACCGGCCCGGCGAGCAGGTCGCGTTCGCGCTCGACCCGGCCTCGAGCGAGTTCTACAAGGACGGCCACTACGTGCTCGCGGGAGAGGGCGGCAAGAAGCTCACGGGCCCCGAGATGGTGGACTACTACGCCGGCCTGTGCGCGAAGTACCCGATCGTGAGCATCGAGGACGGCCTCGCCGAGGACGACTGGGCGTCGTGGCTGCTCATGACGCAGAAGCTCGGCGACCGCATCCAGATCGTCGGCGACGACCTGTTCGTGACCAACGTCGAGCGTCTCTCCCGCGGCATCCGCGAGAAGACGGCCAACTCGATCCTGGTCAAGGTCAACCAGATCGGCACCCTGACCGAGACGCTGGCCACCATCCAGATGGCGCACCGCGCCAACTACACGGCCGTGATCTCGCACCGCTCGGGCGAGACCGAGGACGTCACCATCGCGGACCTGGCGGTGGCGACCAACGCCGGGCAGATCAAGACCGGTTCGCTCTGCCGCACGGACCGCGTCGCGAAGTACAATCAGCTCCTCCGTATCGAGGACCAGCTCGGCGACAGCGCGAAGTACCCCGGACGTCTCGCGTTCCGCGCGCTGCGCTGAAGCCGAAGGACGGCGCCACGGAACGGCGCCGCGAAGCCCGCGGGGCCCCGCGCGCGATGCGCGGGGCCGACCGCCGCACCACAGGGAGGTGGACGTGCGACCCCGAGACATCACCGGACGCGTGCTGCGGCGCCCGCTCCGCTCCCCCTACCTGCCGTCCGGCGGCGGCCGCCCGTGGCTGCGCTGGGTGATGCTCGCGGCGTCGGTCTGGCTGCTCTACGCCGCCGTGCTCTCGGACCACAGCTGGTGGCGCATCCTGCGCCTGCGGCAGCAGCTCGCCGAGTCCGAGGCCGAGACCGCGCGCGTGAAGGCCGAGACCGCGAAGCTCGAGGCGCGGCTCGACGACCGCCGGGGCCGCGCCGAGCACGCCGAGGAGGTGCTGCGCGGGCAGGGCATGGCGCGGCCGAACGAGATCATCTACCGGCTCGGCGACCCGCCCGCGGACTCGCTGGCGCACTGAGCGCGCCGGAAACGAAGCGGGGCCGGCGCTCTCGATCGCGCCCGCCCCGCCGTCGTCTCGCGGCCGGCCTCAGAAGCCGATGCCGACCGCCATCTTGACGCCGATCCCGCTCACGTCCACCTGGAACTCGCTGCCGTCGGGATTGGTCACCTCGGAGTAGCGGGGCGTGTCCACGGGCACGCCGTCGAAGTCCGCGGCGTCGAGCCGCATGCCGCGCAGCATGCCGCTCCGGTAGACGATGCCCACCATCGCCGAGAAGCGGCTGGCGAAGAACATGTGCGCGCCCGCCTCGGCGTAGTAGCCCGGGGCGTCCTGCGTCAGCGAGTAGCGCTGGGTGCCGCCCGTGCGGGCGACCAGCACCGAGTCGAACTCGGACATGGACAGCACCTGCTCGAAGCGCGCGCGCGAGTGCGTGAACTGCATCATCCCGCCGCCGAAGTACGCGCGGGCCTGGAAGTCGCCCTGGTTGTACGGCTGCAGGTAGTAGGCCGCGCCCACGTGCACCGGCACGGTCAGGATCTCGGTCTTGAGGTTGACGCCGGTCGTGATGCTGGGCAGGAACTCCTTGCGCTCCGAGACGCGCAGGTGCGAAACACCCGCCGTCACCGCGAAGTTCGGGCGCACGAAGTAACGCAGCTCGGCGTCGAACGCCCAGGTGAACGACAGGCTCTTGAGCCGTTCGTAACCGAGCGGGTCCAGCTGCCGGTGGTTGTAGTCCTCGATCGCGTCGTTGAAGTCGCCGCCCGCGACGCTCGTCGGGATGCCCGAGAGCACGAGGTTCAGGCGGGAGACCGTGGCGGCGGCCCGGGCCTGGCCGGCGTCCAGCGCGGTGAGGCACACCAGCGCGAGCCCCAGGGCGAGCCAGGGACGGAAACGCATCAACGGAAACCTCCGTGACATCATGGCGTTCGG
>CAZUEM010000197.1:0-6194 GCA_964619155.1 uncultured bacterium | reverse complement strand
GCGCGCCGCGCGCCGACGCGCCGCGCCTCGAGGCGGCGTTCGCCGCGGCCGCGAAGGCCGGCGTCGAGGCGCCGCCGGCGCTCGCTGAGGCGGCCGCGCCGGGCCGCAAGCTCACGCTGCGCGAGGCGCTGGGGCTCTCGCTCCAGCACTACAACCAGGTGAGCGGCGGCGCGTTCGTCGTGGCGGCCGCCGACCTGCTGGGCTCGACCAGCGTGAACAAGATCGCCGAGGGCTTCCCGCCGGGCTTCTGGAACCGGCGCACGAACCCGGCGTCGCGCACGCTGTCCACCGGCGGCATCTGCGAGGACGCGATGACCGCGATGCTCGCCGGCATCTCCACGTTCGGGCGGCACAGCGGCGTGGGCTCGTCCTACGGCGCGTTCCTCGCCCCGCTCGGCCACATCGCGGCGCGGCTGCACGCCATCGGCGGACAGGCGCGCATCGCCGTGGACGGCGGCGAGCACCGCCCGGTCTTCCTCGTCTGCGCGCACGCCGGGCTCAAGACCGGCGAGGACGGGCCGACGCACGCCGACCCGCAGCCGCTCCAGCTGCTGCAGGAGAACTTCCCCGCGGGCACGCTGGTCACGCTGACGCCGTGGGACCCGCAGGAGGTGTTCGGGCTCGTCTCGGCGGCGCTCGCGCGCCGGCCGGCGGTGATCGCGCCGTTCGTCACCCGGCCGCCCGAGACGGTGCCCGACCGCGCGGCGCTCGGGCTCGCGCCCGCGTCGGCGGCGGCGAAGGGCGTCTACCGGCTGTGCACGCCGAAGGGCGCGGGCGACGGCGTGGTGGTGCTGCAGGGGAGCGCGGTGACGTACGCGTTCGTCGAGCAGGCGCTGCCGCTCCTGCGCGCGGCCGGGCTGGACCCGTGGGTCTACTCGATCGCGTCGGCGGAGTTGTTCGCGATGCTGCCGGACGAGGAGCAGGAGGCGGTCTTCCCCGAGGCGCACCGGCGGGCGGCGATGGGCATCACCGACTTCACGCTGCCGACGCTCGACCGCTGGGTGCGCTCCGAGGCCGGGCGCCGGGCGTCGCTGCATCCGTTCCGCCGCGGCCACTTCCTCGGCAGCGGGCAGGGGGCGGCGGTGATCGCCGAGGCGGGCCTCGACGGCCGCTCGCAGTTCGAGGCGATCCGGGACTACGTGCGCGCGCGCTGAGCGGGCGCGGGAACCGGCGGGCCGGGCGCGCGGGCGCCCGGCCCGCCCGCGTTCGCGGCCTCGCGCGGCATCTCGGGCAGGTGCACGCGGAAGCAGGCGCCGCCGAGCGGCGAGTCGCCGACCTCGACCGTGCCGCCGAGCGCGGCGACGCACGAGCGCACCGAGAAGAGGCCGAGACCGGAGCCGTCGGGCTTCGTGGACTCGAGCGACTCGAAGATGCGCTCCCGCCGCTCGGCGGGCACGCCCGGGCCGTCGTCGTGCACCTCGAGCGTGACCTCGGCGGCCGAGTCGGCGAGCCGCACCTCGATCCGCCCGCGGCCGTGCGTGGCCTCGGCGGCGTTCACCACCAGGTTCGAGACGATCTGCTGGACGAGCAGCCCGTGGGTGTGCAGCCGCACCGGGCCCGAGCGCACGAACTCGAGCCGGCAGCCGCGCACCTGCGCGTGCGAGCGCGCCACGGCGAGGGTTTCCTCGACGTTGGGGACGAGTTCCACGTCCTCCGGCTTCCGGGCGCGCCCGCGGCGGGCCGTGACCAGCAGGCGCTGGTTGAGCGCCACCAGCCGCTCCACCGACAGCCGCAGCCGGTTCATCGCCGGGTCGTCCTCCGGGCGCGAACGGCGCAGCGATTCGAGGTCGGCGATCACCGCGACCAGCACGTTGTTCGCGTCGTGGGCGATGGTGCCGGCGATGAGCCCGGCGAAGACGCGCTGCTCGTTCTCGACGATGGCGCGGTCGCGGGCGAGCAGGTGCCCGTGCAGGCGCTCGAGCCGGCCGAAAGCGTAGCGGGCGCCGAGGAAGATGCCGACGGCCGTCACGGCGACGTAGAGGACGCCCTTGAACGTCTCGATGGACTTCATCTGCTCGACGTCGGCCGCGACCTGCGCCGCGACGCCGCTCGAAACGACGATGTAGACGGCGGCGAGCACGGTGTAGCCCAGCGACAGCAGCGCGGCGTAGCGGGTGCTTCGGTTCATGGGGAGCGGTCCCGACAATGGGTTTTCGTATACGCGCCCGGCGCGGACACCCTACTCCGTCAGCGCTCGGGGGACCAAAGCCCGAAGTCCACCACCGGGAGGCCGGTCTGCGCGGCGACGTTGGCGGGGACCAGCGGGAGGGCCGACTCGTCGCGCAGGTCCATGCCCGCGAGCGGGTCCACCCCGGTGCGCCGCCGGAACGCGGCCCGCGCGGCCGGCCAGGTGAGCGTGGCCGGGTTGTCCACGATCACGTCCGGCTTCTCGCGCTCGAGCAGGCCGAGAATGACGAGGTGCGTGTAGTGGTCGCTGTTCCAGAGCACGATGCCGCGCTCGAAGGGCAGCGCGCGCCAGCGCTCGCGGATGGACTCCGCGACGGCCGCGAGCCCGCGGTGGTGCGCGTCCACCCAGGCGATCCCGACCGCGCCGTGCAGGGCGAGCGCCAGCGCCACGCCCATGAGCACGGGCGCTCGCGTGAGCCGGTGCGCGACCGGGGCCGCGGCCGCGGCCGCGCCCAGCGCGGCGGCGGCCAGGACGGGCAGGAAGTAGGGCACCGAATCGGGCACGCCGTAGCGGAACACGAACGCCGCCTGGGCGAGGGCGCCCAGCAGCAGGCCCGCGGCGAGCAGGCCGCGCGGCGCGAACCTTTCGCGCGCGGCGACGTACGCCGCGAGCAGCAGGCCGGGCGCCGCGAACGGGGCGATCGCGGTGGCGAGCAGCGCCGCCTCCTCGGGCCGCGGCGCGAAGCGGCCCAGGTACACCGAGTAGTGGAGGCCGGTCGCGTGCGCGAGCACGCCGCCCGCCGAGGGCTCGAGCAGCGGCCACTGGAACGCCGCGGGCTTCCAGGCCCGGTGCACCGTGTGCAGGTGGGAGAGCAGCGGCAGCGCCACGCCCGCCCACGCGGCGAGCGTCGTGCGGAACGCGAGCCGCCGCGCGCGGGCGCGCGCCACGATCACCGCGCCGACGAGCGGCACGGCGAAGAAGACCGAGGTGGCGTGGTGCGCGAGCGCCGCGCCCACGGCGAGCCCCAGCACCACCAGCCGCCCGCGCAGCGCGGGCTCGGGCGCGCCGGCCTCGAGCGCGCGCAGCGCGCCGGACGCCGCGAGCGCCATGCCGGCCACCGCGGCCACCTGCCACGAGCCGACCTCGGCGATCGTCGCCTCGCGCAGGAACGCCGGGTCCAGGACGAGCAGCGCCACCGGCGCGGCCGCGAACACCGCGCGCCCGGCGCGCGGCAGCGGCGCGGCGGCCGGCGCGAGCCGCGCGGCGAGCGCGTGGACGAGGCCGGCCGCCACGCCCGCGCCGGCCGCGCTCCAGGCGTTCGCGGCGTGCGCCCAGCCCGCGCCGAGGGCGTGGAGCGCCGCGGCCCACGCGCTCCCCAGCAGCACGTAGAGCGGATAGCCGGTCGGGTGCGGGACGCCCCCGAGCGCGAGCGCGAGCGTGAACTCGCCGGCGTCCCCGTCGCCGGGGAACGCGGGCGCGAGCGCGGCGCAGGCCGCGAACGCGGCGAGGCCCACCGCCGCGGACCACGCGGCGGGGACGCGCGCCTCGTCCGCGGCGGCGCTCACGCGCCGGCCCCGAACGCGTCGAGGATGCGGGCGACGTGCTTCGCGTGCTTCACGTAGTGGCCGACGACCAGGTTCTCGTCGGGCGCGTGCGCGCGCGTGTCGGGATGTCCGAGTCCCGCGCACGCCACCGGCACGTTCAGTTCGGTCAGGAAGCAGTGGTTCGGGCCCGAGCCGCCGATCATGGGCACGATCTGCATGGGGACGCCGTACACGGGCTCGGCGGTCGCGGCGACCAGCGCGAGGAACGGGTCGCCGGGGTCGGTGCGGCCGGCCGGGTTGCCGCCGAGGAACGTCACCTGCACGTCCGCGAAGCCCTGCGCGTCCAGGTGCGCGCGCAGCTTGCGGAGCAGGTCCTCGGGGCGCTGGTCGGGGACGATGCGGAAGTCCACCTTGGCGGAGGCGCGCGCGGGCAGCACGGTCTTCGAGCCCGGGCCCTGGTAGCCCGACGTGAGCCCGCAGATCGTGCAGGTGGGCTCGAACACCTCGGCCACGCGCAGCTCGGGGCCGCCGGTGAGCCCGCGCAGGAACGCCTTCACGCCGAAGCGCTCGCGGTAGACGCCGGCGGTTTCGGGCAGCGCGGCCATGAGCTCGCGGTCGCGCGCGTCCGGCGGCACGACGTCGTCGTACCAGCCGGGGACGCGGATGCGCTCGTCGGGGCCCTTGAGGGTGCCGAGCGCCCAGGTGAGCCGCCACGCGGCGTTGGGGAAGATCGAGCCGCCGATGCCGGAGTGCACGTCCACGGCCGCGGTCTCGACCGACAGCTCGACGTAGCAGATCCCGCGCAGGCCGGCGTACTGCATGGGCACGCCCCGGTCGTCCACCTGGCCGAACTCCCACAGGCACGCGTCGCCCGCGAGGCGCCCGCGGTTCTCGCGCACGAACGCGGGCAGGTGGACGCTGCCGACCTCCTCCTCGCCCTCGATCACGAACTTCACGCGGCACGGCAGCTCGCCGCGCACGGCGAGCAGCGCGTCGAGCGCCAGCAGGCGCGCCACGAGGTGTCCCTTGTCGTCGCTGACGCCGCGGCCGTAGAGCCTGCCGTCGCGCAGCGTGGCCTCGAACGGCGGGCTCGTCCACAGTTCGAGCGGCTCGGGCGGCTGCACGTCGTAGTGGTTGTAGACGAGCAGCGTGCGGCCGGAGGTCCCGGCGCGCTCGGCGAGCACGACGGGCGGGCCGCCGCCCGCGGGGGCGAGCTCGACGGCGAAGCCGCGGCGCTCGAGCATGCCGGCGACCAGCGCGGCGCACTCCTCCATGCCGAGCTTCTGGGCGGCGATGCTGGGCTGCGCGACGAGCCGGCCGAGCTCGGCGAGGCTCTCGTCCAGGTGCTCCTCGATCCAGGCGTCCACGCGGGCGATGTCGCTCATGCCTTCCTCCGGGTCGGCTGCGCTTCGCGGCGCCCGCGGCCGTGCGCGGGACGGCGAACGACGCAGGCTAGCAGGGGCCGCCCGTGAAGGCACCCGCGCGCGGCGCGGGCGGGGGACCGGCCGGCCGCCCCGGCGGCCTCGACGGAGCGCCCGCGGGTGGCTTAGATTCCGTGCCCCGGCGCGCGCCGCGCGCCCCCTCCTCGGCCGACCCGAATCCTTCTCCAGGAACGACCATGGGACGCATCTTCGAGACCCGCAAAGCCACGATGTTCGCCCGCTGGGACAAGATGTCCAAGCTGTTCTCGCGCCTGGGCAAGGAGATCACGATCGCGGTCAAGAAGGGGGGCCCCAGCCCGGAGAACAACCCGGCGCTGCGCCGCGTGATCCAGAACGCGCGCACGGCCAACATGCCGAAGGACAAGGTCGAGGCTGCGATCAAGAAGGCCTCGGGGCAGAACCAGGCGGACTACGAGGAGATCCTCTACGAGGCCTACGCGCCGCACGGGGTCGCGCTGCTGATCGAGACGGCGACGGACAACACGACCCGCACGGTGGGCAACGTCCGCGCGGCGCTGACGCGCGGCGGCGGCAACCTGGGCTCGTCGAACAGCGTCGCGTTCCACTTCAAGCGCATGGGCGTGTTCCGCCTCAAGCCGGAGGGCCTCGACGCGGAGGCGCTCGAGCTGGACCTGATCGACCACGGGCTCGAGGAGATGGGCGAGAGCGCGGGGGAGAAGGGCGAGCCGCAGCTGCTGGTGCGCTGCGCGTTCGCGGACTTCGGGCGGCTGCAGAAGGCGATCGAGGACCGCGGCATCACGCCGGTTTCGGCGGAGCACGAGTACATCCCGGTGACGCCGGTGTCGCTGCCGGAGGACCAGGCGACGGAAGTGCTCAAGCTGGTGGACCGGCTGGAGCAGGACGAGGACGTCCAGAAGGTCTTCCACAACCTGGCGTAGCGGCGGCTGTCTCCCGCGGCCCCGCTCGATCCCTGCCACCCGGGGCGCCGGCGGGGCCGGCTCGTGCTCGGCCGGGTCCCCGTCGTTCCCCGCCACCCGGGGCGCCGGCGGGGGCGGCTCGTGCTCGGCCGGGTCCCCGCTCGATCCCTGCCACCCGGGGCGCCGGCGGGGCCGGCTCGTG
>CAZUEM010000196.1:0-6196 GCA_964619155.1 uncultured bacterium | reverse complement strand
GCGAACCGCCGGGCGGGCTCCGCGGGCGCGGCCGCCGCCGCGCGTCCCTCCCGCACCGCGGCCGACGCCGCCCGCGCCCACCTCGCCGCGCTCGCGCCGCTCTGGCGGCTCGGCCGCGAGGACGCCGCGGGGGCGACGCTCGCGCGGGTCAAGGACAACGGCCGCGGCGCGGTGATCGCGACCTTCCGCCAGGAGGTGGAAGGCGTCCCGGTGTTCCGCGACGAACTCGACGTGTGCATGGACCGCGGCCTGCGGCTCGTCTCGGTCTCGGGGGCGCTGGCGCCGCGCGCGGCCGCCGCGACCCGCGGCGCGGACGCG
This sequence comes from uncultured bacterium, assembly GCA_964619155.1. Classification (GTDB taxonomy): domain Bacteria; phylum Eisenbacteria; class RBG-16-71-46; order RBG-16-71-46; family RBG-16-71-46; genus CAIXRL01. Next base: position 5,878 of record CAZUEM010000196.1, on the reverse strand, counting down.
TTCCGGCTCGGCGCCGCGCGCGCGGTCGAACGCAGCCTGCAGGACTTCGCGAGCCTCGCGGCGCCGCCCGCGGGGGTCGCGCGCACGGGCGAGGCCGAGGGCGGCTACGAGACGTTCGAAGCTCCCGCGTCGCTGCGCGCGCGCACGGACGGTCTCGCGGTCACGCGCGCGCCGCGCGCGCGGCGAGTGTGGTTCCACGTCGGCGAGCGGCTCGAGCCCGCGCACCACGTCGAGGTGATCGGCGAGAGCGCCGCCTGCGCCTACGTCTGGTCGGCGCGCGACGGCGCGCTGCTCTTCCGGCGAAGCCTCGTGCAGGACGCGGCGTTCACCTACCGCGTCTGGGCCGGGGCGGCGCACCCGCACGTCCCGATGGACGGCCCGCAGGGCGACGGCGTCTCGCCGCACCCGGCCGGGTTCCCGAACCTCCTCCAGCCCGCGCTGGTCGCCCCGAACCTGGTGTCGCTGCAGAACGCGCCTTATTCGCTGAACGACCCCTGGCTCGCGGACGGCGCGACCGAGACGCGCGGCAACAACGTGGACGCCTACGCCGACCTCGCCTCGCCGGACGGCTTCTCGGCCGGGGACCTGCGGGCGACCACCACCTCGCCCGGCACGTTCGACCGGACCTACGACACCGCCCAGGGCCCGGGCGCGAGCGCGGACCAGCGCATGGCGGCGGTCACCTCGCTCTTCTACGTCAACAACTGGCTGCACGACATGTTCTACGACGCGGGCTTCGACGAACTCGCGGGCAACGCGCAGCAGGACAACTTCGGGCGCGGCGGCCTCGGCGGCGACCGGCTGCTCGCCGAGGGCCAGGACTACGGCGGCACGAACAACGCCAACATGATGACGCCCTCCGACGGCGCCTCGCCCCGGATGCAGATGTACGTCTTCAACCCGCCGACGGCCGCCAACGTGATCGTCACGCTCCCCGGCGGGATCGCCGGCACCTACGCGGCGGGCGCCGCCGCGTTCGGGCCGCAGACCTTCTCGGTGACCGGCGTGCTGGCCGCCGGGCAGGACGCCGTCGCGCCGCTCGACGACGCCTGCTCGGCCATCACCAGCGCGGTCGCCGGGAAGATCGCGATCGTGGACCGCGGCACCTGCTCGTTCCCGGCCAAGGCGCTGAACGCGCAGGCCGCCGGGGCGATCGGCCTGGTCATCGTCAACAACGTGGCGGGCAGCACGCCGCCCGTGCTGTCCGGCTCGGGCGCCGTCACGATCCCGGTCGTCTCGGTGACGCAGGCCGACGGCGCGCTGCTGCGCTCGCAGCTCGGAGCGGGCGTCACGCTGACTCTCAGCCGGCCCTCGCAGATCCAGCGCGACGGCACGCTCGACGGCCACATCGTCGCGCACGAATGGGGGCACTACATCAGCAACCGCCTGATCGGCAACGCGTCGGGCCTGAGCAACACGCAGGGCGGCGGCATGGGCGAGGGCTGGGGCGACTTCCACTCGCTGCTCATGGTCGTGCGGCCCGGGGACGACCTCGCGGGCGCCTACAGCGTCGGCGGCTACGCGCGCAGCGGCAGCGGCGTGGCGACCAACGCCTACTACTTCGGCGTGCGCCGCTACCCGTACTCGACCGACCTGGGCAAGAACCCGCTCACGTTCCGGCACATCGCCAACGGCCAGGCGCTGCCTTCGGGGCCGCCGCTCCAGGGAGATCCGGGCGGCGCGAACAACGCCGAGGTGCACGCCACCGGCGAGGTGTGGTGCTCGATGCTGTGGGAGTGCTGGGCGGCGCTGCTCGGCGACACGGGCCGGCTGACGTTCGACGAGGCGCGCGCGCGGATGCTCCAGTACCTCGTGGACGGCTACATGCTCACGCCCAACGCGCCGACCTTCACCGAGGCGCGCGACGCGATCCTCGCCGCGGCGATCGCGGCGGACCCCGCGGACCACGCGCTGTTCGCGCAGGCGTTCGCGAAGCGCGGCATGGGCACCGGAGCGGTGTCGCCGCCGCGCAACTCCACGGACAACGTGGGGGTGGTCGAGAGCTACGCGCTGGGCGGCGACCTCGCCGTGCTGGGGGTGTCGCTCACGGACGACCTGCACACGTGCGACGGGGACAGCTACCTCGACAACGGCGAGCGCGGCTGGCTCGTGGTGGACGTGGCGAACTCGGGGGCCACCTCGCTCACGGGCACGACGCTCACCGTCACGAGCCCCGACGCGGGCGTGACGTTCCCGCTCGGCAACGTCGTCGCCGTGCCCGCCACCGCCCCGCTCGCCGCCGAAGTGACGCAGGTGGCGGTCGAGATCGCCGGCATGGCGCCGCGCTCGCCGATCCACCTCGACGTCGCGCTCGACGACCCGGGCCTGTTCGTGCCCGGCCCGCGCACCGCGTCGCTCGACGACGTGGTGCACGCCGACGAGGCCTCCTACGCCACCGACGACGCCGAGGCGCACCACACGGCGTGGACGGCGGACGCCGCCCCCGGCAGCGCCGGCGAGCCGTGGGCGCGCGCGGCGTGGGCGACGGGCGACCACGCCTACCACGCCGAGGACGCGGGCGGGGTCGCCGACCTGCGCTTCGTCACGCCGCCGCTGGCGCTCAGCCCCTCGGAGCCGTTCACGATGACGTTCCAGCACCGCTGGTCGTTCGAGCAGAGCGACGGCTACAACTGGGACGGCGGCGTCATCGAACTCTCGACCGACGGCGGCGCGAACTGGACGGACCTGGGCGCGAGCGTCACGCCCGGCTACACCGGCACCATCACCGACATCTCGCTCAACCCGCTCGGCGCGCGCTCCGGCTGGACGGGGACCAGCGCGGGCTACCCGGCGTTCACGGCCGCGACGCTGAACCTCGGGCTGGCCTACGCGGGCCAGACGGTGCTCGTGCGTTTCCGCCACGGCGCCGACCTCGCCGTGGGCGGGCCCGGCTGGTGGGTGGACAACGTCGCGGTGAGCGGCGTCACCGGCACCCCGTTCCTCGGTCTCGCCGACGAACTCGACGAGTGCACGCCGCTCGCCGTGGACGAAGCGCTCCCGGCCGACGTCGTCCTGGCGATGTCGGGCGGGCACCCGGCTCGCGGCGGCGCTCGGCTGCGCTTCGCGCTTCCGGCCCGGCAGCGCGTGCGGCTCACGGTGCACGACCTCGCCGGCCGCCTCGTGGCGACGCTCGCCGACGGTACGTACAGCGCCGGCTGGCACGACGCGGCGTTCACGCGCTCGGCTTCGGGCGAGGCGCCGGGCCCGGGCGTCTACTTCGCGCGGATGCTCGCGGACGGCCGGCAGGTGACGCGGCGGATCGTCGTGGTCCGGTAACGCGGACCGGGCCGGGACTCACGGGCGGCCGCTCCCGCGACGCGGGGGCGGCCGCTCCCGCTTCCTGGGGCGGCCGCCTCGCCGCGCGGCGCCGCGGCGCCGCGGGCCCGCGCGCTCAGCGCAGCCAGCCGAGCAGGGGCGTGAGCGTGAGCGGGCTGAGCAGCGTGGTGAGCAGCACCACGGACGTGACGAAGCCCGGCTCGACGTCGAACTCGGTCGCGAGGATCGTGGCGATGACCGCGGTCGGCATGCCCGACTGCAGCACGCCCGCCTGGCGCGCGATGCCGGTCAGGCCGAAGAGCGGCGCGAGCAGGATGCCGGTTGCGACGCCGCCGCCCAGGCGCATCGCGGTCGCGGCCAGCATCGGCCGCAGCGGGCCCTCGAGCCGCGCGCCGCGGAGCTGCATGCCGAGCACGAGCAGGAAGACCGGGATGCAGGCCGACGAGAGCAGGTGGACCGAGCTCGCCACCGGCCCCGGCAGGCGCAGGCCGAGGCCGTTCATCGCGAACGCCAGCGCCACCGCCCACACCGTCGGCGTGCGCAGCAGGCCGAGCAGCGAGTCGCGCAGGCCCATGCGCCCCATCGAGGCGACGAACACGCCGGCCGTGTAGCTGACGATGGCCGAGGCGAGGAAGAACAGGCTCGCCTGCGCGAGCGCGGGCGGGCCGAACGCCAGCAGCGCGACCGACATGCCGTAGTTGCCCGCGTTCGTGAGCAGCACGCACAGCACCAGGGCGCTCGTGCGCGTGCGCGGCCAGTTCCGCCAGCGCGCGAAGCCGAACGCCGCCAGGCCCGGCAGGCCGAGGCAGGCGAACGCGTAGCCCATCATGCGCGCCAGCTCGGAGGGCGCGACCGGGTTCTGCAGGATCAGCTCGAGGATGAGCGCGGGCGCCAGCAGGTAGAGCGCGATCTGCGCGAGCGGGCGCGGGTCGGGCCGCAGCGCCGCCGACAGCAGCCAGCCCGCACCGGCCGTGAGGAACACCGGCAGCAGGTTGTCCGCGAACAGCCTCAGCAGCTCCATCGCCTACCCCGCCCCGCGCCGCGGCTCAGATGTCCGCGGCCTCGTACTTCTTCACCCACCTCGCGTACAGGAAGATCCCGACCGCCGAGACGAGCCCGACCGTGACGAACGGGTACCAGACCTCGTACGGGTGGTAGGCCTTCCACAGCATGGCCGTGGCGCCGTTGGCGTCGAGGCCGGTCGCGCGCTGCACCGCCTCCATCGCGGTGCGGCGGTCCACGCCCGCGGGCACGCCGCCGTTCTGCTCGAGCCAGCGCAGCGCCAGGCCGGCCTTCTCGCCCATCTTGCCGTAGAGGTCGCCGGCGAGGAACGAGCCGTACGCCCAGCCGACCGCGGTCGGCATGTTGGCGTAGCCCATGTACAGGCCCTTCTTGCCCTCGGGCGCGATGACGCCCAGGTAGTCGTTCATCTTCGGGCTCGACAGCATCTCGCCGACCGAGAAGCACATGATGCCGAGCAGGCAGGCCACGCCCGACATCGTGAAGCCGGTGGCCAGCAGGCCCGCCGACGCGATCGTGATGCCGATGAAGATCGAGTGCACCCGCCGCATGCGCGCGACGAGGTGCGAAATCCACACGACGAACAGCACGATCATGAAGGAGTTGACGTTGATCATCCACTCCTGGGCCACCATGACGCCGCGCGGCGTCTCGGTCGTGAACATCCCCGGCAGGTTCAGCGCCGCGACGATCGCCCGCGAGTCCACCCAGTCCACGATGAAGTTCGGCAGCAGGTCGAAGAGCTGCATGAACATCAGCCAGAAGCCCGACATGATGGCGATGAACACGAGCAGCCGCGGCTCGAAAAGGTTCGAGAACGTGTGCCAGGCCGTGCGCAGCACGCCGCCCGTCTGCGCGCCACCGGCCCCGACCGACGGGTAGGTGAGCAGCATGAAGAAGTTGAGCGAGACGATCACCGCGCAGCCGTAGAACACCGTCGGCCACGAGACGCCGTACAGGAAGTGCGCGAGCGGCGGCCCGAAGAACGCGCCGACATTGACCAGCATGTAGAAGACGCCCCAGCCGACCGACGAGTTCTCCTTGGTCATCGTGCGCTGCAGCGAGCCCCACACGCCCGGCTTGAAGATCGCCGTGCCGAACGCGAGCACGAGGCAGCCGATCGTGAACGGCCAGAAGTCGCGCTGGGTGGCCATGAGCAGGTAGCCCGCGATCTTGATCGCGATCGAGGCGGCGATCGTCTTCTTGTAGCCGTAGCGGTCCGCGAAACCGCCCGAGAAGATCGGCACGCCCGTCTGCACGAGCGCCCAGAGCATGAAGATGGTGCCCTTCTGCTGCTGGGTGAAGTGCAGGCCGTGCAGCTCGTCCGCCTGCGCGATGTAGATCGGGATGACGACGCGCACGCCGTAGTAGGCGAGGCGCTCGAACATCTCGATCACGTTCAGCATCCAGAACGCGCGCGGCAGGTGCGCGAGCTGCGCGAACAGGCCCGGTTTCCCGTGGTCGTCCCGCGGCGTGACGGTCATGCGGCCTCCGGAAGGTCGTCCTCGTGGCGAAGGGCGGGGCACGATGCCGGCGCAGCGTAGCCGCCGGGCGGGCGGCGCGAAAGCCGCCGGGCCACGGG
>CAZUEM010000195.1:0-6243 GCA_964619155.1 uncultured bacterium | reverse complement strand
GCGCACTTCCGCGCGCTCGCCGGTGCCGCGGTTCTCGCGGCCGAGGAGCCCCGCGTCGTCGAAGAGCAGGTAGCGCTGCGTCTCGCGCGCTTCGACCGCCAGCGTCGCGAGCGCGCCCGAGGCCGCGTGCGCTCCGACCAGCGCGGCCAGGTCCGCGTCGAGGAGGACGTCCACGTTGTGCGCCAGCACCCGGCGGTCGCCGCGGAAGTGCGCGCGCGCGTGCAGCAGTCCCCCGCCCGTCTCGAGCGGCGCGGCCTCCTCGCGGCTCACCCGCACCTCGGCGCCCAGGTCGTGCGTGGCGAGGAAGCGCTCGATCGCGTCCGCGTGGTGGTGGACGTTGACCACCAGCCGCGTCGCCCCCGCCGCGACCAGCCGCGCGGCGGTGCGCTCGAGCATGGTGCGGCCCGCGATCTCGATCAGCGCCTTCGGGGTGCTCGCGCCCAGATCGCCGAGCCGCGTGCCGCGCCCGGCGGCGAAGATCATCCCGTCCACGCGCGTCAGCCCGCCGCGGCCGGCTCGACCGCGCGCTTCCAGCGCGGCGCGGCCAGGTGCTCGAGGTCCGCCGTCACGTCCGGGAAGCGCTCGCGCACGTGACGCGCGAGCCGGTCGGCGAAGTAGACCGAGCGGTGCTGGCCGCCCGTGCAGCCGAACGCGACGCTGAAGTCGGAGAAGTTGCGCTCGCGGAAGTTCGCCACGTGGGCGTCCACGAGCGCCGTCACGTGCTTCCAGAAGACGTCCGTCTCCGGCATGGCCTCGAGGAAGCGGACGATCTCGGGGTCGGTGCCGATGCGCACCGACAGCTCCGGCCGCCGGCCGGGGTTCGAGAGCGAGCGGCAGTCGAACACGAAGCCGCCTCCGTGCCCCGTCTCGTCGCCGGGCACGCCGTCGCGGTAGCTGAAGCTGCGGACGTGGACGTGCAGGCCCGGCGGCGGCGCGGGCGGGCCTTCGCGCCCCGCCCAGGTGGCCACGATGCGGCGGAACACGCCCTCCAGCTCGGGCAGCGCGACCGGCAGCCCCGCTTCGAGCAGCCCCGCCACGTTGCGCGCCGCGTACGGCACGCTCTCGAGGAACCGGGGCTTGCGCTCGTAGTAGCCGCGGTACCCGTAGGCGCCCATCGCCTGCATGATGCGGATCAGCACGTAGCCCGGGTAGAACTCGAGGAAGCGCGCGCGATCGCCGCCCCGCGCGGCGAACGCCGCGAGGTAGCGCGCGCGCAGCCGTTCGCGCACCGGCACGGGCAGGTCCGCCTTCGCGTCGTAGAGCAGCGACGCCAGGTCGTACTGCGCCGCGCCGCGGCGCCCGCCCTGGTAGTCGAGGAACCACGGCTCGGAGCCACGCAGCATGATGTTGCGCGACTGGAAGTCGCGATAAAGGAAATAGCCCGTGTCGGCCGCGAGCAGGTGGGCCACGAGCTTCTCGAAGTCGTTCTCGAGCCGCTGCTCGCTGAACGGCACGTGCGCGAGCTTGAGGAAGTGGTACTTGAAGTAGTTGAGGTCCCAGAGCATGGACTGCGCGTCGAACGCCGCCCGCGGGTAGGCGAGCGAGAAGTCCACGACGCGGGCGCCGTCCACCTGGAAGCGCACGAGCTGCTCGACCACGCGCTCGTAGGCCGCGAGCATCGCCGGCGGGAACTCCGCCCCCGCTCCCGCCCCGGCGCGCGCGGCCGAGAGCGCCGCGAAGAGCGTCGTGTCGCCGAGGTCCTCCGCGAGCCAGATGCCCAGGTGCTCGTCGGCCGCGAAGATCTCCGGCACCGGCAATCCCGCCCCGCGCAGCGCCCGCGAGAACGACAGGAACGCGCGGTTCTCCTCGGCGTCGGGGCCGTGCGCACCCACCACCGGCGGATGCCCGGCGCGGGTGAGCCGGAAGTACTGGCGCTGCGAGCCGTCGGGCGCGATGCGCGAGACGGTTTCGGGCGGGCGGCCGAAGGTCTGCGAGTAGAGGGCGATGAGGGCGTCGCGCATGGCGGCGCAGGATAGCCGAGGGCGCGCGGGGCGCGAAGCGCAGCGCGCCTGCCTCGCGGATGCCGCGTCCCCGCGCCTGCAGCGAATCGCGTTGCGCACCGGGCGCCTGCGCGCCCGATGCCGCTCAGCGCAAGACGGTCACCCGGCGCGTGCCGTGCCTCATGCCATCCACCGCGAAGGTGACGATGTAGACGCCGGCCGCAACCGGGGCGCCCGACTCGCCGCGGCCGTCCCACGTCGCGCCGTGACGGCCCGCCGGGAGCAGGCCGAGATCGAGGCGGCGCACGAGCCGCCCGGCGATGTCGTGTACGCCCATCTGCACCGCGGACGGGCGCGCGAGCGCGAACGCGAGCCGGGCCGTCCCCACCGCCGGGTTCGGGCTGATGGCCTCGAACCGCGTGGTCCCGGGCAGGCCGCCCGCGACGTCCACCGTCTGGTTGACGGTCAGCGTCGCCGCGAGACTCGAATCGCTGCCGCAACCGTTCGTGGCGACCAGCCGGTAGCTCCCGGCGTCGTACTGCGCCACGCGCTGGACGAACAGCACCTTGGTGCCGGCGCCGGCGATCGTCGAGCCGCTGATCGTCTGCCCGTCCTGGAGCGGCACGCCGTCCTTGTGCCAGCGGAGCGTGGCGTCGTCGTAGCCGGCCGCGACCTCGGCCGTGAAGCTCGCGTCGGCGCGCGAATCCACCGTGCGCGAGGCCGGCTGGCTGGCGAACCAGGGCCGGCCGGTCGGCGTGAATCGCGCCCAGCCCGGGCTCGGAGTCGCCCCACCCTCGACGCCGTCGAACGCACCCCCGAAGTGCGCCTCGCCACGATGGCCGAAGATGGCGCCGACCGTGAGCGTCGGGCTCCCCGGCAGTTCGTGCCAGCTCCCGTCCCAGAATGCGGCGCGGGAGGCCGCCACGCCGCCGACGTTCGAGAACGCCCCTCCGACGTAGAGCCGAGTGCCGTCGGAGTACAGGGAGCGGACCACCTGGTCGGCCCCGCCGGTTCCGAGCGTCGAGAACGAGGTGCCGTCGTACTTGACGATGTTGGGAGAGCCCGGGAAGCCGGCGAACGACCCGCCGATGACGAGTTCGCCCTGGTGCACCTCGAGCGCGTACACGAAGCCGCTGAAGGAACCGCCGACCGCGCTCCAGGACGACCCGTTCCAGCGCGCGAGTCCGCCGGTCGAGACCCCGCCCGCGGTCGTGAACACGCCGCCCGCGTACAGCTGGCCGTTGAACGACTTGAGCGCGTGCACCGCGCTGGTCGTGCCGACGCCGAGCGCCTCCCAGACGTCGGTCGTCTCGTTCCAGCGCGCGATGAAGCTCACCGGTCCGCCCGAGGACGTGAAGTTGCCGCCCGCATACGTGGCGCTGGAGTGGCGCTCGATCGCGTAGACGGGTCCGTTGAAGCCCGCGCCCATCGCCTGCCAGCTGGGTGGCGGACCGCCGAGCGGCGACTCGACCCAGCGTGCGATGTGGGCTGCCGGCGCTCCGCCCGCCTGCGAGAAGCTGCCGCCCGCGAGCAACTCGGTGGCCCCGCTGATCCCCGGGTACTTGAACGACTCGAGCGCGTTCACCGTGCCGGCGATCCCCGTTCCGAACGCCGAGAGTCCGGCGCCGTCCCAGGAGACGATGTTGAGCGCCGGCTGCACGGTGCGGGTGGACTGCTGGAAGCTCCCCCCCGCCACGAGCCGCGTGCCCATCACGGTGAACGCCTCGACCGAAGCCACCGAGCCGCCGCCGAAGGAGGACCACTGCGAGCCGTCCCAGCGGGCGATGTAGTTGGCCGGGAGCCCGCCCGCCGAGGAGAAGACCCCGCCCGCGACGAGTTCGCCGTTGTGAACGGTCAGCGCGCTCGCGGCCCCGCTCAGGCCCGCGCCCAGCGGCGCCCACGTCGAGCCGTTCCAGCGGGCGATGTAGTTCGCCGGCACGCCTCCCGCGGAGGTGAACCCGCCCGAAACCACCAGCTCGCCTTTGTAGACCGTCAAGCTGCTCACACCGAGCGCGCCGCTGCCGAGCGGCTGCCAGGTCGTGCCGTCCCAGAAGGCGATGCCGTTGGCGGCCACCCCGCCAATCGTCGTGAACGAGCCGCCCGCCACGAGCCCGCCGTTCCAGGGTTGGAGCGCGCGGACCGGGAAGTCGGTCGCCATTCCCGTCGCCGACCAGGTGGCGCCGTCCCAGAAGGCGAGGTTTCCCAGGGAGCCGAAGCTCCAGCCGAGGCCGCTTCCGCCCACGAAGAGCCGTGCACCGTACTGGGCGATGGCGAAGACGTTGCCGCTGGTGGAGCCGAACGCCTCTCGAACGGTGCTGCCGTCGGGTGACGTCCCCAGCGCGCGCCCGCCCTGCCCCGTGCAGCCCGGCCCGAATGGCACCTGGGCATAGGACGAGAGGCCCCCGCCGACGACGAGGTCGCCGTCAAAGGCTCCGAGCGTCGTGGCCCAGCCGGGGACCATGTTGACGAAGTCGGGCCGGCAGGCCCCCGATCCCACGGTCGCCCAGATCGACCCCGTCCACCGGCCGAGCTCGAGACCGGGCGAATCGGAGATCCTGCCGGTACCCGCGTAGAGCTTGTCGCCGATGAACGCGAGCGTGCCGACCTCCGTGAAAGGCGACGGCGTCGTGAACGGTTCCCACCGCCCGGTCGCAGGGTCGAGGTAGGCGATGTTGCCGGTCGGCCGGCCGCCGATGGAGTCGAACTGGCCCCCGGCCACGAGGCGGGCCGCGAGCGGGCCCGAACCGTCGGGGTCCCACGAGATGAGCGCCTGCACGAAATCGTTGGCCCCGTTGCCCGCCTCGCTGTCCTGGAGCGGACCGGCCTTCCAGTCGGGGCATTGCGCGAGGGTCCGGGTGGGACCGGCGAAGAGGGCGACGAGAATCAGCAGGAAGAGTCGGGCCGGACGCATGGATCCTCCGGGAGGAGTCGGGAGATCGGGTGCGGGCATGGAGGCGCCCCACGCCGACGGGCGCGGGGCGAAAGGACGCCGGGAATGATTCCACGGCCGGGCCACGCGGGGGAAGTGCGAAATGCGGCGCTTCACACTCGCCTTGACCGGCCGGCTCCGGCGCGAGCGGCCTTCGGACGCGCCAGCGGGGCCTTCGCGGTCAGCGGATCGCGGCGAGCACCGCGCGGCCCACCTCGGCCAAGACCGCCTCGCGCACCGCCGGCGGCGAGGTCGCCCCCGAGTAGAGCACGGCGATCGCCACGCGCGTGCCGCCGGGCAGCGTGACGATGCCGATGTCGTTGACCGCCGTGCACACGCCCTCGATCGTCGGCCCCGTGCCCGTCTTGTGCGCGAGAGACGCGCCCGCGGGCAGCGCCGCGCGCAGCCGGAGCGGCCCGGTCGTGGACGCCGTCATGAGCGCGAGCAGCCGCTCCGTGGACGCGGGCGACACCAGCCGCCCCGCGGCGAGCGCGCGCAGGAACGCCAGCGCGCCGCGGGGCGTCATCGTATCGAGCCGGCCGCGCAGGTAGGCGTCGCGCGCGCGGCGGCGTTCCGCCGGCGGCACGGTCGCGCGGGCCGCCGCGAGCGATTCGGCGCTCGCCCATGCCGGGCGGAACTCGCCCAGCCCGAGGATCGCCATCTGCTGGTCGTACTCGTAGCGATCGACGCGGATCCCTTCGATACCGTTGGCGCGCAGCCACGCCGTGAGCGCCGCCGGGCCACCGAGGCGCGCGAGCACGAGGTCGGCCGCCGTGTTGTCGCTCCAGCCCGCGGCCATCTCGAACATCTCGCCCCACGTGTAGTCCGTGCGGCGCGGGAACGAATCGTTGATCGCGCTGTAGGGCACCGACAGGTCTTCGGGGCGCAGCGACAGCGTCGAGTCCATCGGCCAGGCGCCGCGGTCCACCTGCGCGAGCGCCGCCGCGACGAGCGGGGCCTTGAAGACACTCTGCATCGGCAGCGGCGTGTCGGCGTTCCGGAACCACGACTGGCCCGAGCCGAGGAGCTCGACACCCACGCCCAGGACACCGGGCCGGGCCCGGGCGGCGATGCGGGCCACGTCGGCGGAGAGGCGGGCCGTGTCGAGCGTGCGTTCCGGCGTCGCGGCGGGCGCGGGCGCGGCCGGCACGAGCGCGGCGGCGAGGAGCGCGGCGAGGACGCCACGATGAAGGATGGCACCGTTCCGCGGCGCGATCGCCCGCCCGCGGCGGCCCGGGGAGAACGCGACGGCCACGGGTTCAGTTCCTCCTGCCGATCCGCAGCTGGGCCGTGCCGAGGAAGATCTCGCGCAGGAAGATCGTGAGGCTGCCGACCAGCGTCGCCATCGCGGCGACGAACATCACCGAGATGACC
>CAZUEM010000194.1:0-6310 GCA_964619155.1 uncultured bacterium | reverse complement strand
CCCGTGCGCAGGAAGTTCATCTCCGCGAGCGCGAGGCTCCAGCCCTCGAGCCACTCCTCGAGCGCGCGCCGCTGCCCGTCCGAGCCGGCGACGTGCACGAGCAGGTCGAGGTCGCTCGCCGGCCCCGAGGTGGCGTTCTTGGCGCTGCCGATCACGTACATGGCCTGCACGCCGAAGCGCGCCGGGTCCGTGCTCGCCGCGATGCGCTCGGCGAAGCGCAGCCGCCAGCGCCAGTGCTGGTCGTTCGGGCCCTCGAGCCGGCCCTCGCCCTCGGCCACCGCCAGCGCCGAGGCCTGCGGGGGCGCGAACAGCGCCACCGCCTCCTCGAGGTCGGCGTTCAGCAGCACGCGCAGCACCTGGCCCTCGCGCGCGCGGCCCACGTCGATGACGCGCACGACGTCGGCGTAGGCGGCCGCCTCGGGCAGCAGCGAGGGCAGGATGTTCTCCGAGCGCAGCAGGAACAACTCGTCGAACTGGACGCCCTCGTCGTCGGGGTAGAGGGGCAGGTAGCGGATCGAGGCCTCGACCAGGTCCTGGAAGAAGTGCGTGCCGAACGACAGGTCGGGCAGGTAGTGCCCCTTCTGGCGCGCGATCTCGACCAGCAGCGCGGCGTTGTTGATGTCCGCGTAGGTGACGCTCACGCCCAGCCGCACGTCGCCGCGACTGCCCCAGCGGCCGGGCCCGAGCAGCGCGAACTGGCGCTTGGGGAGCAGCTTGTTGAGCCGGCCGACCACGCGGCCGACGCCGCGCAGGGTCTCGAGGTCGCCGAGGTCGTTGTAGCGCTCCGGGTCCACGTAGACGAGGTGCGTGAGGTCGGGCACCCGGCCGTTCGAGACGAAGCGGTTGGCGGTGAAGAGCACGCGCTCGCGCGGCAGGTTGCGCGGGATGGGCGCGGGCTGCGAGTCGCCGAACGAGCTCTGCGGGCGGCACTGCAGCAGGTAGAGATCGCGGCCGTCCGAGGCGAACTCGATGTCCACCGGGGTGCCCATCTCGCGCTCGAGCACCTCGAGGACCTCCTTCATCTGCCGCATGAAGGCGGTGTCGCTCGCGAGGCCCTCGAAGGTCACCACGAGCGATTCGCCCTCGAAGTCCACGTGCGTGCCCGCGGGGCGGCGCAGGTGATCGTCCTGCAGGATGGAGACCATCTGCGAGGCGCGGGGCAGATCGTGTCCGTGCGCGCGCAGCAGGTCCGCCACCGGGACGGTCTCGAACTCGCCGGTCTCGAGGTTGATGACGTCCGCCATCTTGGGGGCGTAGCGCACGACCTCGTCGGGCGTGACGTTGACCCGCAGCCCGGGCTGGCCCGGCGCGAGCAGCACCGGATAGTCGTCCTTGAGGCGGTCCACCGCGCGGGTGCCGAGGCCCGGCACGAGCCGCAGCAGGCCGTCCTCGCGGCGGATGCGCGCCGACCAGCGGAACTCGTTCCGGCTGAACGCCACGCCCGCGAACGAGGGCAGGAACCAGCGGCCGACGCGGGTGCCGACCACCTCCTGGATCATGATCCCCATCTCCTCGTACGCGTCGATGAGCCCCCGCTCGGCGCGGTACTCGATGGGGTCGGGGCCGAACGTCGAGGCGTAGACCTCGGCGATGGCGTCCAGCAGCGCGGCGAGCCGCTGCTGCTTGGTGCCCTCGTTGGCGAGGAACAGGCTCTTGTACTTGCCCGAGAACGCCGAGCCCAGCCGGTCCTCGAGCAGGCTCGAACTGCGCACGATGATCGGGCCGCCCGCGAGCTCGTCGAGCACCTGCGCGAGCCCGCGCACCATCTCGGGCGGGAAGGCCGAGTTCTTGAAGACCTGCACGATGTGCGGGTAGTCCTGCCGCACCTGCTCGATCTCGGCGTACTTGTGGTTGTAGATGTCCTCGAGGTTGTTGTACTGGATGAAGCCCACGAGGCTGTCCGAGGTCACGTACCAGGTGCGCGGCACCTTGATCTCGCGCAGCCGCGGGTTGGCGGCGCCCGCCCGCTGCAGGATGCGCGAGGCGAGGAACAGCCCGGCGCTCTTGCCGCCCAGCTTGCCGCGCGTGCGCGGCGGGCTCACGACGTGCTGCACGAGATCGTAGAAGTCCTCGATGTCGAGGTGGTGCTTGGCCGTGTTGATGAACTCGAGCTGGTCGGTGAAGAAGTGCTCGATGAGCGCGACCCGGATGCCCTTGCGGGCGGCCAGGGACAGCTCGGTCGCGCCCGGCCCGAGGTGGTGGTAGCGGCGGATGGCCTCGGCCACCTCGTCGAGCCCGGCGTCGGGGTTGCCGAGCGTCGTGACCAGGAAGCGCGACTTGTCCTCGCGGATCCACTTCTGCACGAGGCTGATGATCTCCTCGTCGCCGAGCACCTCGGCGGCGATGTGGAACGTCTCCTCGACCCTCGCTTTCGCCGGGTCGCGCCCGACGCGGGCGAGCGGGCGGTTGTCGGCCGTCACGTCCTCGCCCTCCGGCGTCTCCTCGACGTTCATCTGGTGCAGGACCTCGACCGCCTCGCGCACGCCCAGCCAGCCGAGGTGGTTGATCATCTTGCGCGCGATGCGCACCAGCAGCGCCTCGTCGGTGCGGCGCAGGAAGTCGAGGATGACGCGCCAGGGCTCGGGGCCGCCGGAGCCGACCCGCTCGGCCGTGGCCAGCGCTTCGAACGCCTGCCGGAGCTTGGCGTGCTCCAGGTAGCGGCCGAGCCGCTCCGCCACGGCGTCGAGCAGCCGGCGCTCCTCCTTCAGGAACGGCCCCTCGTCCGAACGCCCGGTCTCCTCGGCGTAGACGACCTCGACGAAGCCGCTCGCCTCCTCCTGGATGCGGATGGGGGAGCGCATGCTCCAGGCCGTGGCGGCGAAGCCCTCGCTCTCGTACGTGGCGCCGCCGACCACGATGCGCGCGCGGCAGATCGCGGGGTACTGCCACGCGGGCGGCAGCGCGCGCACCACGCCCGCCAGAACCTCGGCGGCGGAGGCGTCGGCCTGGTGCAGCAGTTCGTCCACCTGGTAGAGGCACTGCAGCTCCTTCGCCCGCTCCTGGAGCGCGCGGAGCATGTCGTCCATCGGCCGCTGCGTACCGGTCATGTCGTCGGTTCCCCCGTGCCGGCGCGGATCACGCCGCGCCCGCTGCGCCCGTCCACCGCCACGCGCAGCGGCGCGTCGAGGCGCACGTGCCGCACGAACTCCGTCTCGGCCGCGGCCGGGCGCGCGTCGAGCCACGCCCAGTCTACGCCGCGCGGGTCGTGCGGGCGGACGCTGAAGTAGCTGACCCCGAAGCTGGTCAGGTTGTGGAAGAAGTGCGAGCCCTGGCTGGGGTCGGCCTGCGCGTGCGGCAGCGCGGCCTCGACGATCGCGCGCGCGCCCGAGATCTGCGCCCAGCGCACCGGCACGCCGAGCCAGGGGTCGGCGCTGCCCCAGCGGCCGAAGCCGGCGAGCACGTAGCCGCGGCCCTCGGCCACGAGCCGGTGGTTGATCGCTTCGACCTCGGCCGCGATGCGCCGGGTCTCGGCGAAGCGGAAGCTCTGCGGCCTGAGGTAGACGACGTCCGCGAGCCCCTCGGTGACGCCGTGCCCGAGCACCGAGGCCGAACCCACGACGACGCCCGGCGCGGCGAGGTCCGCCTCGCTCACCTCGACGTGTTCGCCGGCCGCGAGCAGCGGGCGCGCCTGCAGGAAGCCGAGGCGGGCCGGGCGCTCGCGCGCGCCGTCGAGCGTGGCCGCGAACTCGATCTCCGCCGGGCCGCCGAGCGCCGTCTCGGCCAGCGCGAGCAGCGCGCGCACGGCGCCGGCGACTCCGAAGAGATCGTGGTGAAGCAGCGGCGCGAACGTCAGCACGCGCGCCCCGGCCGCGCCGGTGCCGGCGACCAGCCGGTCGGAGGCCGCGTCGTAGGTCGAGGCGAGCGGGACGAGCACGCCGTCCGCGTCGGCCTCGGGCAGGCCCTGCTGCTCGAGGTACTCGGTCTCGGCGACCGGGTCGTACGCGGGCGCCTTGCCCATGCGCACCGCCCAGAACTTCACCTGGGTGAGCTTCAGCAGCTCGCGCGCCGAGGAGACCGGCGGGTTGGCGCGCGGGCGGGAGGGGGCATAGCTCCAGGCCAGGCCGCCGTCCACGATGGTCTTGCCGAGCCCGAGGGCCAGCGACACCACGCCCTCCTCGGGGCGCGCGCCCGGGCCCGCCCAGAAGTTCCACGAGCGCGCCACGCCGGAGAGATCCGGGTAGAAGCGCCCGCCGTGGCGGCGTCCCACGACCTCCTGGATCACGACCGCCATCTTCTCGGCGGGCGCGCCGCCCGTGACCGCGAGGTAGTCGCGCGCGCCGGCGAAGAACGTGGAGGCGTAGACGTACTTGATCGCCTCGGTCAGCCGCTGGAAGCGCGTCGCCGCGTCGAGGGCGTCGTTGGGGGTCATCTTGGTGGCGTAGACGCCCGCGAACGGCCGCCCGAGCGCGTCCTCGAGCAGGCTCGACGAGCGCACCGCAAGCGGCTGCCGGACGCTCTCGACGAGCGCCCGCAGGTCGCCGACGAAGGCCGCCGGCAGGTGCGCGCGCTGGAACGCGTGCGCGATGCGTTCGTCGCTCCCGCCCGAGAGCGCGACCTCCCAGAGCGCGTTCTCGTCCATGAACCGGTCGAAGACGCCGGTGGCGAGCACGGTCAGGCGCGGGATGCCGGCTTCGACCTCGGGGTGTTCCGCGGCGGGCCACGCGGACTCGAGCATGCGCTTGATCGACGCCAGGCCCAGCGCCTTGCCCCCGAGCCCGCCGGGGCCGATGACGGTGAAGTCCTCGCGGGACTCGAAGAACCGCCGGTCGAACTCCGGGAACCGCGCCTCGCCCGTGCCGCTCATCGAGCCCCCGCTCCGGTGACGGTCGGCGGGGCGGGCGCCTCGCGGCGCCCGCCCCGGAACCGGTTCGCCCAGCCGTGCCGCGTCAGATCCAGCCGCGCTGCTTGCAGGCCTCGACCACGCGGTTGATGGCGATGACGTAGGCCGCGTCGCGCATGTACAGGTTGCGCTTGCGGGCCAGCTCGCTCACGGCGAGGTAGGCCGCCGTCATCTTGACGTCGAGCTTGCCGAGGACCTCGTCGCGCTCCCAGTAGTAGTTCATGTTGCTCTGGACCTGCTCGAAGTAGCTGCACGTCACGCCGCCGGCGTTCGAGAGGAAGTCCGGGATGTCGAAGATGCCGCGCTTCTTGAGGACCGCGTCGGCCTCCGGCGTCGTCGGGCCGTTCGCGCCCTCGGCGACGAGCTTCACCCTGGCGTGGATGCGCTCGACGTTGTCGCCGCGGATCTGGTTCTCGAGCGCGGCCGGGATGAGGATGTCCACCTCCTGCGACAGCCACGCTTCGCCGTCCAGCACCTCGTAGCCCTTCGCCTTCGCCTTGGCCTTGTCGATGCCGCCGAAGCGGTCGGTGATGGACAGCAGCTCGTCGAGGTCCACGCCCGAGGCCTTGCGGAACGAGTAGGACGTCTGGTCGGCCTGGTCCCACGAGGAGACGCACAGCACCTTGCCGCCGAGCTGCTGGTAGAGCCGGATCGCGTACTGGGCGACGTTGCCGAACCCCTGCACGCTCGCGGTCGTGGCCTCGGGCTTCAGGCCCATCTCCTTGAGCGCCTCGCGGATCGTGAACACCACGCCGAAGCCCGTGGCTTCGGTGCGGCCGAGCGAGCCGCCCATGCCGACCGGCTTGCCGGTGATGAAGCCGGGGAAGTGGCCGCGGTGGATCTGCTCGAATTCGTCGAGCATCCACAGCATGTGCTGCGGCGTCGTCATGACGTCGGGCGCGGGCACGTCGAGCAGCGGGCCGACGTCGCGCGAGATCTGGCGCACCCAGCCGCGGCAGACCTGCTCCTGCTCGCGAGCGCTCAGGTTGTGCGGGTCGCACACTACGCCGCCCTTGCTGCCGCCGAGCGGGATGTCCACGACCGCGCACTTCCAGGTCATCCACATGGACAGTGCGCGCACCGTGTCCACCGTCTCCTGCGGGTGGAAGCGGATGCCGCCCTTGCCCGGGCCGCGTGCGTCGTTGTGCTGCACGCGGAAGCCGCGGAACACCTTCGTGGAGCCGTCGTCCATCCGGACGGGAATGCTGAAGTGGTATTCACGCAGCGGATTCCGCAGCAGCTCGCGCGTGGCCGCGTCCAGACCGAGGTACTCCGCGACACCGTCGAACTGCGCCTGCGCCATCGCGAACGCGTTGTGGCCCTTGCCGGCCGGCGCCGCCTTATCCACCGTGACCGCCATGACATCCTCCGTACCTTGAAAACGAAACAGGCCACGCGCGGAATGCGCGATGGCCTGGAGAACCGTGTGTGGTCGTGACAAGCATGTGCGTGAAATCCGTCCCGACGCGC
>CAZUEM010000193.1:0-6388 GCA_964619155.1 uncultured bacterium | reverse complement strand
ACGGCGCTGATGCGAGGCCGGGCAGGGATTGACGCGGGCGTGACCGGGCGGCCGCTCCCCTACCGGCCCGCCGCGCCCTTCTCCAGCGCGACCAGCGTCCCGGCGGTCCTGCGCGTGACGTACAGGTGCAGGCCGATGGGCACCAGGCCGGCTTCCTCGAAGAAGCGGTGGTAGACGGCCGGCGTGCGGTTCTGCAGCTCGGCGTGGTCGCCGTCGATCTCGTCGGCGCTCGTGAACGCCTCCATGAACGCGACGCCGCCCACGAGCGGCGCGAGCGCGGCGAGCCCGTCGCGCACCTCCTGCGAACGCACGTAGTGCAGCACGTCGGCGCACACCACGAGGTCGAACGGCTCGCGCAGCCCGACCCAGGCCATCTCGCCGAGCGCGGCGCGGCGGATGTTGCGGCGCCGGCCGTAGCGCGCGACCACGTACTCGCTGGCGTCGAAGCCCGTGTACTCGAGGCGCGGGCGCATGCGCTTGAGGATCGCGCGCCAGGGCGCCTCGCCGCAGCCGACGTCGAGCACGGTGCGGATCCTGCGCGCCAGCACGAACTCGGCGGCCGCCACCGCGAGCCGCACCTTGCGCTCGACGAACTCGCGTTCGCCGACGCCCACCTTCGACCGCCGGTACCAGCGGTCGAAATACGCGCGGTCGTATTGCTTTTCGCCCGCCGCCGCCGTGCGCGGCTCGCGCAACTCGTTCATTCCGGCCCTCCCACTTCGCGCCGCCTGCCGGGGGCGCGGGGGAGGCAAGGCGCGGGCCGGGGCGCGCCGGGTCATTCGCGGATGCGCTCGACCCGGGCGCCGAGCTTCGTGAGCTTCTCGTCGAAGTTCTCGTAGCCGCGGTCGAGGTGGTAGATGCGCGAGATCTTCGTCTCGCCCTCGGCCACGAGCGCGGCCAGCGCCAGCGCGGCGCTGGCGCGCAGGTCGGTCGCCATCACCGGCGCGCCCGAGAGCCGCTCGACGCCTTTCACGACCGCCACGTTGCCCTTGAGCTCGATGCGGGCGCCCATGCGGCCCAGCTCGGGCACGTGCGAGAAGCGGTCGAGGTAAATGGTGTCGGTGACGACGCTCGTGCCGTCGGCGATCGCGGCCACGGCCATCATCTGCGCCTGCATGTCGGTCGGAAAGCCCGGGAACGGCGCGGTCGTGACGTCCGCGGCGCGGGGGCGCTTCGGGCCCGTCACGGTGACCTCGTCGCGCCCGCGCACGATGGCGCAGCCGGTCTCCTCGAGCTTCCGGAGCGAGGCCTCGAAGTGGTCCGGCACGACGCGCTCGAGCGTGATCGTGCCGCCGGTCATGGCCGCGGCCGCCGCGAACGTCGCGGCCTCGATGCGGTCGGCGATGATCGCGGTGTCGATGGGCGCGAGCTGCTTCACGCCGTGGATGGTGATCCGCCGCGAGCCGAGGCCCTCGATGCGCGCGCCGCAGGCGGCCAGCACCTCGCCGAGCACGGTGATGTCGGGCTCGATCGCGACGTTCTCGAGCACCGTCGTGCCCTCGGCGAGCGTCGCGGCCATCAGCAGTTGCGCGGTGGCGCCGACGCTGACCACGTCGAAGCTGAAGTTCGCGCCGCGCAGCTTCACGCCCTCGCCGACGATGTAGCCGTGCTCGATCGCGAGGTCGGCGCCCATGGCCTGCAGGCCCTGCAGGTGCAGGTTGACCGGGCGCGGGCCCCACGCGCAGCCGCCGGGCAGCGAGACGCGCGCGGCGCCGAATCGCGCGAGCAGCGGCCCGAGCACGTAGATGCTGGCGCGCATGGTCTTGACCAGCTCGTACGGGGCTTCGAAGCGGTTCACACCCGTCGTGTCGATCGTGCACTCGCCGCCCGCGAAGGCGACCTTGGCGCCGAGCGTCTCGAGCACCTTGCCGAACGTGCGGGTGTCCACGAGCCGCGGGCAGTTGCGCAGGCGGTGCACCCCGGGCGCGAGCAGCGTCGCGGCCATCACGGGGAGCGCGGCGTTCTTGGCGCCGCTGACGGCGACGCGGCCCTGGAGCGGGCGGCCACCCTGGATGACGAGAGCGTCCATGGCCGCGGACTATCGGCGCGGCCGGGCGGCGGCGCAAGGCGCGGCGAGGGCGCGCGGAGAGCGCGGCGCAAACGGCGGTGCGGAGAGCCGTCCGCCGGTTCGCCCGGGTCGGACATCGCGGCCCGCTCGGCTCGGCATCCTGCCTCGCTCTCGCTGCATCCAGTCGCCGCTCTCGCCATCCTGGCTCCGCGGCTCCTCGGACGCACCGCGATCTCCGACCCGGGCGAACCGGCGGACTCCGTCTTCGCGGGGCTCGCGCCCGAATCGCTACTCGAGCAGGCCGCGAAGCGCGGCCTCGAGTTCCTTCGCGGTGTGCGGCTTGCGCAGCGTGGCGCGGATGCCGCTCGCGCGCAGCACCTCGGGGTCGGCGTTGTCCGCGTAGCCCGAGACCATGAGCACCGGCAGTCCGGGCCGCATCCGCGTCACCTCGGCCGCGAGCTGCAGGCCGGTCATGCGCGGCATGGTGTTGTCCGTGACCATGAGGTCGAACTCGCCCGGGCGGCGGCGGAAGTCCTCGAGCGCCTCGACGCTCGAGGTGTGCACCGTGACGCGGTAGCCGAGCGCCTCGAGCTGGCGGCGCTCGAGCTTCGCCAGCACCTCCTCGTCCTCGACGAAGAGCACGTGCGGGCGGCCGTCCGCGGCGGCGGCCGGCCCCGGGCCCGCGGCCGCCTCGGCCGGCGCCTCGTGCGCGGGCAGGTACACGTCCACGCGCGTGCCCCGGCCGGGCTCGCTCTCGAGCACGATCGCGCCGTCGAACGATCGGACGATGCCGAGGATCACCGACAGCCCCAGGCCCGTGCCTTCGCCGGCAGGCTTGGTGGTGAAGAACGGCTCGAAGATGCGCTCGCGAACCTCGGGCGGGATGCCCTCGCCGGTGTCGGTGACCGTGAGCCGGGCGAAACGCCCGGGCCGCAGGTCGGCGTGCCGCGCGGCGAGGTCCTCGTCCACGGACGCCCCGGCGACGCGCACCTCGAGCGTGCCGCCCTCCTTCATGGCGTGCGCGGCGTTGGTCGCGAGGTTCAGCAGCACCTGGTGGAGCTGCGTCTCGTCGGCGAGCACGGTGGGAGTCGCCTCGTCGATCGCGGTGCGGATTTCGATCGTGCTCGGCAGCGTCGCGCGCAGCAGGTCGAGCCCTTCGGACACGACGCGCGGCAGGCGCACGGGCAGCCGGGTGAGGTCGCGGCGGCGGCTGAACGCGAGGATGCGCTGCACGAGCTGCTTGCCGCGGTCGGCGGCGCGCAGCACCTGCTCGAGGTCCTCGCGGGCGGCCGTCTCGCCCGCGCCGAGCTGGCGGCCCGCCAGCTCGGTGTAGCCGACGATCGCGAGCAGCACGTTGTTGAAATCGTGGGCGATGCCGCCGGCGAGCGTGCCGAGCGACTCGAGTTTGCGGGACTGGCGGAGCCGCTCCTCGGCCTCGCGGGCGGCGCGCTCGGCCGCGAGGCGCGCGCTGATGTCCACGAGCGTGGCGATGACGACGAGCCGGTCCCCCGCCTGGACCGGGTTGAGCCCGATCTCGACCGGGATCTCCGTGCCGTCGCTGCGCAGCGCGAACAGGTCGCGGCCGGCGCCCATCGAGCGCGTGCTCGGCTCGGCGAAGAACCCGTGACGGTGGCCGGCGTGCGAACCGCGGAAGCGCGCCGGCACGAGGTCGTCCACGGTCAGCCCGAGCATCGCGCCGGGCTCGTAGCCCAGCAGTTGCTCGCACATGCGGTTCGCGAGCAGCACACGGCCGGCCGAGTCCACGGCGAGCATGCCGGCGGGCGCGAGGTCGAAGGCGATTCGGAAGAGCGAGTCGTCGTGCGGAATGGACGGATTCAACGGCACTCCCAACCGGTGTCGTTCGAGGGGTCGCGGATTATCGGCGGGACTTCGCGGCGCGGGCAAGAGCCACTATGCTGCCGGTCCCGCCCACCACATTCACGGAGCCTGCAGATGCTTCGACGCCCTTCCCGATTCGCCCGCGTTTCCGGCCTCGCCGCGGCGGCCCCGGCCGCCGCGCTGCTCGCCCTGCTGCTGCACGTTTCGCCCGCTCCGGCCGCGCCCGCGAAGCCGGTCGCGCTCACGGCCGCCGAACGCGACTCGCTGGCCAGGGCGATCGAGAAGGGACGGGCCGACGAGAACGAATGGTTGAAGTCGGGTCCGACCTCGTACCTCGCCACGGTGCTGCGGGTGGACTTCCTCGCGCGCCGCTCGCTCGTGCTGGGACGCGCCGCGGACTGCGACGTGCGGGTGGACGACCCCGAGATGCCCGAGCACGCCCTGCGGGCGACGGTCGTGGGCGACTCGTTCCGGGTCGAAGCGCTGGACGAGGCGCTCGCCCCGGTCGCGGCCGGCCAGCCCGTGCGCGACGCCCTGCTGCCGCCCTCGACGCTCAAGCTCGGGCGCTGGTCGGTGCGGCTCTCGCACCAGCGCTTCCCCGCGATCATCGTCTTCGACCCGAGGAGCCCGCGTTACGCGGACTGGAAACCAATGCCGTGGTACCCCGTGGACCTCGCGTGGCGGTTCGTCGCGCCGCTCGTGCCGAATCCGAAGGCCGACACCGTGATCGTCCTCTCGACGCGCGGCAACGAGCGGCGCGCCGTGCGCGTCGGCTGGTTCGACCTCGCGGCGAAGGGCCGGCGGTTCCGGCTCGAGGCGCACCGCCTGCTCGAGCCCGGCGTGGACGAGAAGGCCATCAGCATCTTCTTCCGCGACGCCCTCGCGGGGACCGGGACCTACGACGTGGGGCGCTACCTCGATCCCGAGGAATTGCCCGACGGGCGCTGGCTGCTCGACTTCAACCTCGCCTACAACCCGGCGTGCGCCTGGAGCGATCACTACAACTGCCCGATCCCGTCGAAGGCGAACACGCTCAAGTTCGCGATCCCCGTGGGAGCGAAGCACCCGCACATGCACGCGCACTGAGCGCGGCGGGTGCCGGCGGCGCGGTCAGTCCGCGAGACCGGCGTCGATCCGGCGCTTCCAGCCGATGCGCGCGCGGGCGGCGTGCTGGACCAGCTCCATCATGCCGACGAGCCCCTGCCCCTTCCCCATGGACAGGTCGCGGCCGAAGATCCGGAAGATGACGTCCTGCGGCGCGGCCGCCACCTGCTCGAGCGGCTGGCCCGCGCAGGTGTCGCGCAGGATCACCGCCCACGCCTTCGCCGAGAGGCCCTGCGGGTTCTCGACCGCGAAGTGCAGGTCGAGCGTGCCGTCGGGCCGGTCGCGGACGAACACGTAGGCCTCCGACTCGCAGCGCGGCGCGCGGCTGGTTTCGGGAAACGGCCGGGCCGCGATCTCCGGCGCGACCTCCTCGAACTGGTCGGCGTACTCGATCAGCATCTCGGCGCGCGGGCCGCGCTCGAGCCCCTCGAACTCGGCGGCGAGCGCCGCGAGCGGCGCCGGCATGGTCGGGCCGTCCACCGTCACCTCTCGATGGGCAGGCCGACCGAGTTGCCCCACTCGGTCCAGCTGCCGTCGTAGTTGCGCACCTTCGGGTAGCCGAGCAGGTACGTGAGCACGAACCAGGTGTGGCTGCTGCGCTCGCCGATGCGGCAGTAGGCGACAACGTCGTCGGCGGGCTTGAGGCCCATCTCGCCCTCGTAGATCCCGCGCAGCTCCTCGGCGGTCTTGAACGTGCCGTCGGCGGGGTTCGCGGCGCGCGCCCACGGGACGTTCTTGGCGCCGGGGATGTGGCCGCCGCGCAGCACGCCTTCCTGCGGGTATTCGGGCATGTGCGTGCGCTCGCCCGTGAACTCCTGCGGACTGCGCACGTCCACGAGCGGCTTGCCGGCCGCCTGGTGCCGCAGCACCTCGTCGCGGAACGCGCGGATGCGCGTGTCGTCGCGCTCGGGCGCGATGTACGTCGTCGGCGCGATCGCGGGCTTCTCGCGCGTCAGCGGTCGGCCCTCCTGCTCCCACTTGAGCCGTCCGCCGTCCATGACCCGCGCCTTCGCGTGGCCGAACAGCTGGAACACCCAGAACGCGTAGCACGCCCACCAGTTGCTCTTGTCGCCGTAGAAGACGACGGTGGTCTCGCGTGTCACGCCGATGCGCGACATGAGCGCCTCGAACGCGCGGCGCCCGAGGTAGTCGCGGCGCACGGGATCGTTGAGGTCGGCGGCCCAGTCCACCTCGACCGCGCCGGGGACGTGGCCCGACGGGTAGAGGAGCGGGTCTTCGTTCGACTCGACGATGCGGACGGCCGGGTCGTCGAGGTGCGCGGCGACCCAGTCGGTGCCGACCAGCACCTCCGGGTGAACGTAGCCGCGCTGGGCGATGTCGCTCATGGATGGCCTCGCGGGATCGGATGGAGGGATCGCGGCCGGGAAGAGCGGCAGGGTAACGCATCCGGCGGCGGACACCGAAGGCGCGACGGCG
>CAZUEM010000192.1:4907-6434 GCA_964619155.1 uncultured bacterium | reverse complement strand
CCGAAGACCGGCAGCGGAGGGGCCGTCGCGCCCCGGTCCCCGAGGTCCAGCCGCGCGTCGAAGCGCCCTGGCCGCAGCGAGCCGGACACGGCGACGGGGCCGCTCGACGGCAGGGCCATCCAGACGGTGGCGCCGTCGTCCCGGTGGGTCAGGCGCAGGGTGCCGGGTCGCTTCGTCGCGGGCCCCGGCGCCGCTCGCCCCCCCGGCCGCCGCGACCAGCGCGGGCACGACGTCGTGGCGCACGCGGCTGCGCAGGTTCGCGCGCGCGGCGTTGCTCGAGTCCTCGCGCCACGCGATCCGGGCCGCGCGCAGGTCGCGCTCGGCGTCGCGCCGCGTCGCGCCGAGCAGCGGCTTGAGCCAGGCGCCGCGCCGCTCGCGCATGCCGCCGAGCCCGGCGAGGCCGGTGCCGCGGGCGAGCCGCATGAGCACGGTCTCGAGCTGGTCGTCGGCGGTGTGCGCGGTGGCGATCGCCGCGGCGCCCGCGCGCTTCGCGGCGGCGAGAAGGAAGCGCCGCCGCAGCCGCCGCAGCCCGTCCTCGCCCGAGAGGCCCTCGCGCCTCATGCGCGCGCGGCAGTCCCAGCGTGCGGCGAGGAGCGGCACGCCGAGCCGCGCGCAGCGCTCGCGCACGAGCGCGAGGTCGCCGTCGGCTTCGGCGCCGCGCAGGCCGTGGTGCAGGTGCGCCGCCGCGAGGGCGAGCCCGAACTCGCGCGCCACCGACGCGAGCCCGACGAGCAGGGCGGTCGAATCCGCGCCGCCGCTCGCGGCCACGAGC
Organism: uncultured bacterium; assembly: GCA_964619155.1. Lineage (GTDB taxonomy): Bacteria > Eisenbacteria > RBG-16-71-46 > RBG-16-71-46 > RBG-16-71-46 > CAIXRL01. The sequence goes on along the minus strand of CAZUEM010000192.1, from coordinate 5,662 downwards.
AGCCGGCTTCCCTCCGGCAGCCGGCACGGGCCCCGGAGGGCCCGGCGCAGGATGGGCTCGATGCGGCGAAGGCGCACGGGGCCTCGCATCGGGTGGGCGCCGGCGCGGATGGGCGGGCCGGCGCTCGCGGAGTTGGTGCCAGGGGGGAGAGTTGAACTCCCGACCAAGGGCTTATGAGTCCCCTGCTCTACCACTGAGCTACCCTGGCGTGGAATCGGGGCGGCGAGGAACCGCGGATCGCGGTCGCGAGGCAGCCGCCACAAGGAGTTGCCGGCACGGGAGCGGGCCGAAGGCCCTTCCGAGCGCCGAGCGGACCCGGGAAACTAGGCAAGCCCCCGGGGGCTGTCAAGGCTCCGGACCGCGCCCCGCGCGGGCGTTCAGCGTGCGTCGGCGGGCGCGTTTTCGCGCAGCCAGCGCCAGACCGCGCGCATGGCCCACAGGTCGTCGGCGTTGTACTCGGCGACCTCGGCGAGCAGCCGCTCGCGCTCCTCCGGGTCCCCGGCCAGCCGGGCCCGGTGGTAGCGGGCGAGCGACCATTCCGAGCCGGCCTCGGGGTTCCGCCACTCGAAGCCCATCCACGGCGCGACGTGCTTGATCGAGTACGAGCGCAACGGCAGCCGCACGCAGCGGTCCAGCTCGCGCTTGAGGTCGAGCATCGCCGCGAGCAGCCGCTCGGCGAGGCCCGGCGGCGCGCCGAGCCGCTCGGCGTAGCGCCGGACCCAGAGCGGCTCCGAGGCGTCCCAGTGGAGCCAGCG
>CAZUEM010000192.1:3172-4807 GCA_964619155.1 uncultured bacterium | reverse complement strand
GCGGGGTCGAGCGCGGCGAGCTGCTCGATCGTGCGCACGCCCAGCGCGTGGTACTCACCCACGTCGGCCGGGTGCACCTCGGGCAGCAGCTCGATGCGGCGGTCGCGCTCGGCGCGCTCCCAGCAGTGGTCGTAGAACATGCAGCGCCGGCAGGTCGAGTGCGACAGCAGCAGGCCCGGCTCGGCCTCGCTCCCGAGCACGTCGGCCGCGGCGCGCACGGCCTCTTCGTACTCGCCGGTCGCGAGCGGCTCGATCACCGCGACCGCGCCGTCGCCGCCCGCGACCTCGAAGCGCACGGGCTCGATGCCGGACGCCTCGCGCACGACGTGACGCGCGTGCGCGAGCTGCAGCGCGAGGTCGGCGCGCTGCGCCGGGCGCAGCGCGAGCCGCACTTCGAGCACGACGAGCCCCGCGGCGTCCCAGTAGAGGAAATCGGGCTGCGCCGAGCGGCGCCCGTCGGGCGTCACGAACACCGGCTGCCAGAGCGGCCGGCGCGTCTCGCGCAGCAGCCGCAGCGACTCGGCCGCGGCGTCGGCGAACGCGCCCTCGCGCCGCCAGATCGGCCCGGCGAGGTCGGCGAAGCGTCCCGCGATCGCGCGCTCGTGCGCGTCGCCGCGCTCGCGCAGCACGTGGCCGTGCTCGGTCACGGGCGCCGCGGCGGCGGGAAGGTGGTGGCGCAGCCAGAGCTTTCGCTCGCAGCCCTCGATCGCCGCGAGCACCTGCGGCGTGATCCGGGGCGGCCGGTGCGCCGCGCCTTCGCCGGGCATCACGTGCGGCGGGCGGTCAGCCCGCGGCCTTCTCGGCGCCGGCGGGCGCGCCCTCCGGCGCGGGCTCGTCCTCGGGGCGCAGGCGGAAGATGCGCGACAGCTCGCTGCGCAGCTGGCCCTCGTCGAGGCGCTGGTAGAGCACGCCGCGGTAGGCCACCGAGATGCTGCCGGTCTGCTCGCTCACCACGATGACCGCGGCGTCGGTCTCCTCGGAGAGCCCGATCGCGGCGCGGTGGCGCGTGCCGAGCGAGATCGCGGTGAGCGGGTTCGCCGACAGCGGCAGGATGCACGAGGCGGCGACGATCGAGTCCTCGCGCACGATCACCGCGCCGTCGTGCAGAGGCGAGCCGGGGCTGAAGAGCGTCACCAGCAGTTCGGCCGTGACCTTGGCGTCGATGCGCGTGCCGGTCTCGACGAAGTTCCGCAGGCCGACGTTGCGCTCCATGACGATGAGCGCGCCGTGTCGCCGCTGCGCGAGGCTCTCGACCGCGCGCACCACCTCGCCGAGCACGCCGAAGCCGTCGCCGCGCAGGAACGAGCGGAAGTAGCGCGTGCGCCCGAACTGCGCGAGCGCGTGCCGCAGCTCGGGCTGGAAGAGGATCACGAACGCGATCACCCAGACCGTCTTCAGGCTGTCCACGATCCAGCGCACGGCGAGCAGGTCGAAGTAGCGCGCGACGATGCCGACGACGACCAGGAACGCGAGCCCGACCAGCATCTGCGCGCTGCGCGTGCCGCGCACGAGCATGAGCAGGCGGTAGAAGAGCGCCGCGACGATCAGGATGTCGATGACACCCTTGATCCCGATGAGGCCGGAGGGGTTCATGCGGGCCCGAAGTTAGCAGACGCCCCGCGCGGGAGACAGGCC
>CAZUEM010000192.1:0-3072 GCA_964619155.1 uncultured bacterium | reverse complement strand
GCGTCGGCGACCTTGAGGACGCGCGCGGTCGCGGCGACGTCGTGGACGCGCAGGATGCGGGCGCCCAGGAACGCGGCCAGCGCGGCGGCGGCGAGGCTGGCCTCGAGCCGGCGGTCGGCCGGCGCGTCGCCGAGCAGCCGGGCGAGGAAGCTCTTGCGCGAGGCGCCCACGAGCAACGGCCGGCCGAGCGCGGCGAGGTCGTCGGTGCGGGCGAGCAGCCGCAGGCTCTGCTCGGCCGACTTGCCGAAGCCGATGCCGGGGTCGAGCGCGACGCGCTCGGCGGCGATGCCGGCGGCCTCGGCCGCGGCGAGGCGGCGCCGCAGGTACGCGGTCACCTCGGCGACGACGTCGTCGTAGCGCAGGTCGGACTGCATCGTGGCCGGCGTGCCGCGCATGTGCATGAGCACGAGCCCGGCGCCGCTCGGGGCGACCACGGCCGCCATGCCCGGGTCCCCGAGCGCGCTCACGTCGTTGACCACGTGCGCGCCCCACTCGAGCGCGCGCTCGGCCACCTCGGCGCTGCGCGTGTCCACCGACAGCACCGCGCCCGGTTCGGCCACGAGCGCCTTCACCACAGGCTCGAGCCGGCGCACCTGTTCGGCGGCCGGCACCGCCGCGGCGCCCGGCCGCGTGCTCTCGGCGCCCAGGTCGAGCAGGTCGGCGCCCTCGGCGAGCAGCTCGCGGCCGCGCGCGATCGCGGCGTCCGGGTCGAGGTAGCGGCCGCCGTCCGAGAACGAGTCGGGCGTCACGTTGAGGACGCCCATCACCAGCGTGCGGGCCGAGAGGTCGAAGCGGACGCCGCGGCAGTGCCAGATCACGCGCCGAGCGCCTCCCGCAGCCGGCGGATCTGGTCCGCGTGGCCGTGCGCGTGCGCCGCGTAGATCTCGAGCCAGCGCTCGGCGTGATACGAGCCCGACTCGCTGTGCCAGCCCAGGTGGCGCCACTCCTCCTCGGTCATGAGGTCGAGCAGCTGCGCCGTGGTCTCGCGCGCGGCCTTGAACGCGGCGAGCGAGGGCCCCAGCGGGCGCTCGAGGTAGCGGAGCTTCGCCGCCCACAGGTCCTGGTCGTAGCCCCGGATCACCGGGTGCGGCTCGACCAGCAGCTTGCGGAGCCGGATGGCGCTCGTCGTCTCGCTGTCGGCCAGGTGGTGGACGATCTCGGCGGCGCTCCACTTGCCCGGGACGGGGTGGGCCGTGAGCCGGCCTTCGGGGAAGCCGTCGAGGGCCCGGACGACCTCGTCGTAGCCCGCCTTGTAGCGCTCGATCAGGGCCCTGCGTTCGGCGACCGTCATCGCGAAATCCCTCGGGGTTGGGGCGGCGGCGTGAGAAGTCGCGGGGCTTTGACCCGCCGGGGGCCGGATGCTAACACTTACCGGCCTTTTTCCAGCCTCCGGCCGCCCGATCCGCGCGTCCGCGAGGCCCCGCCGCAGCGCGCGGCAATGCATGCACTCCCGATCGGGTTCGGAGGTTTCGTTCGCATGGCCTGGTGGAAGCGTCTCCTGTTGCCCGCCGCGCTCGCCGCGCTCGTCGCGTCGCCCGCGTTCGCCCAGATCGCCGGGCGCCCCTTCGAGGCCTCGGCCGGAGCGGGCATCTCGAGCATGGATGCCCGCGACTTCATCAAGGACAGCCCGATCGTCACCGGCTCGCTCGGCTGGCGCTGGATGAACCACCTCACGCTCGAGGGATCGTTCACCGGCTGGAAGACCGAGCTCGACATGCCGGGCGAGTACGAGCACGAGTGGTCGTACACCGCGCTCGACCTGCGCTGGAACCTGCGCGACCCGGCCGAGCGCGCGACGCCGTACTTCCTGACCGGATTCGGCATGGGCCGCTCGCTCAACCCCGTGACCGGCATCCACCGCATGGGCACGCCGAGCATCGGCGCCGGCTTCCTCTACAACCTGTTCGGCAACCCGCGCACGTACCTGCGCCTGCAGGTCCGCGACATCCTGTTCCGCGAGCCCGGCGCGCTCGAGAGCAGCCACCACATGGCGGTCACGGCCGGGGTGCAGTTCGCGCTCGGCGGCCGCGCCAAGGACCAGGACCTGGACGGCGTGCGCAACTGGCTCGACAAGTGCCCCGACACGCCGATCGGCGCGAAGGTGGACGCCAGCGGCTGCCCGCTCGACACCGACAAGGACGGCGTCTTCGACGGCCTCGACAAGTGCGAGGGCACGCCGGCCGGTTGCCAGGTCGGCAAGGACGGTTGCATCACGGACGCCGACGGCGACGGCGTGTGCGACGGCGTGGACGCCTGCGCCGACACGCCCAAGGGCGCGAAGGTGGACGCGAAGGGCTGCCCGCTCGACACCGACGGCGACGGCGTCTTCGATGGGCTGGACCAGTGCGAGAACACGGCGAAGGGCTGCCAGGTGGATGCCACCGGCTGCAACCTCGACACCGACAAGGACGGCGTGTGCGACGGCCTCGACCAGTGCCCGAACACCCCGGCCGACCTCAAGGTGGACCCGAACGGCTGCCCGATCGAGGTGAGCGAGCGCGAGACCGAGTTGCTCGACACCGGCACGATCAGCCTCCAGGACATCAACTTCGACGTCGGCAAGGCCACGATCAAGGCCGAGAGCGACACCGTGCTGACGGAGCTGGCGGCGATCCTGCTGCAGTACCCGACGCTGACGATCGAAATCGGAGGCCACACCGACGCGACGGGCGGCCTCGACAAGAACATGAAGCTGTCCGAGGCGCGCGCGTTCGCGGTCCTCAACTGGCTGACCGGCCGCTACCCGACGCTCGACGCCGCGAAGTTCACGGCGAAGGGCTACGGCCCGACGAAGCCGGTGGCCTCGAACGGCACCGCGCTCGGCCGCGCGAAGAACCGCCGCGTCGAGTTCAAGGTGACGAACACCGAGGAGCTCAGGATCGAGCGCGAGAAGCGCGGCTTCCTCCGCAAGGACGGCGGCACGTCGGAGACGCCGAAGGAGTAGGTTGTGCGGCGGAGATTGTTGGTGGTTGACGGCGGGGCGCCCCGAAGGGGCGCCCCGTTTGCCACTCTCGGTTCTAGAACGCGCGCGTGAGGGCGTGGCGGGCGGGGTTGCGGATCCCCGGGGTGTCT
>CAZUEM010000191.1:0-6542 GCA_964619155.1 uncultured bacterium | reverse complement strand
GCGCGACCCGTTGCGCACGCTGCGCGCGCTGCAGGCGCTCGCGGTGCTGTGGGCGGGCCTCGAGCTGCTCGCCGCGAGCCCGGCGTCTCGGGCGTATCCCGACCTGACGGGGCCGCTGCGCGCCGCGGGCCCGTGGCTGCCGGCGATGCTGCCGGCCGCGGGCTTCCTCGTGCTGTGGCGCCAGCACGACGCGTGGGCGCACGCGCCGCTCATGCGCGAGGCCGCGGGGGTCGCGCTCGCGCTCGCGGCGGCGCTCGCGGTGCTGCGGGCCTACACGCGGCGCACCTGGACGGCGTCCCTGCGCTGGCTCGCGGTGTTCGACTCGGCGCTCGCGTCGCTGCTCGCCGCGTTCGAACTGGTGCCGGGTCCGGTCGTGCTGCTGCTCTGGCTGGCCGCGGCGGGCGGGCGGCTGACGGCGCTCGCCGCCGAGCTGCGCGGCTCGGCCGCGCGCCGCGGCCCGCAGCTCACCCGGCTCTGGCGCCTCGCGGGCTGGACCGCGAGCGCGACGCTCGCCTGGCCGGTGCTCGTCGGGCTGGGCTTCGCGGGCCGCACGTTTCGCCCGCTGGAGTTCCTCGCGCTCGCGGCGCCCGTCTTCCTCGCGGCGGCGCTGTCGCTGCGGCGCGTCGTCGAGGCGCCCGAGCGGCGGGCCGAGCCGCGGCTCGACACGGGCCGCGTGCTGGGCCTGATCGGGGCGGCGGCGACGCTGGCCCTCGGCCCGCTCGCGCTGCTCGGCGCCTGGTGGTCGGGCTTCGAGGCGAGCTTCCCCGGCGCGCTGGTCGCGCTGCTGCCGCCCGCGCTCGCGGCGTGGCCGCGCCCGGCCCCCGACGCGGCGCTGCCGCCGGTGCTCCGGGCGGGCGTCGCCGCGGGGGCGGGAGCGCGCGACTTCGCGCTGTCGGTGTTCCGCTCGGTGACCTGGCTCGAGGGCCGCCTCGCGGCCGCGCTCGCGGCCCTGCTGCGCGCGGCCGGCGCGCCGGCGCGCGACCTGCACACGGGGGACGCGCAGGAGTACCTCCTCTTTCTCGCCGGCGTGAGCGTGCTCGCGCTGCTGCTGCCGCTCTTCCGGTGATGCCGCACGCGCCCGCGCTCGCGGCGGTGATCGGCGCCGCGCTGCTCGTCCGGCTGCTCGATCCGCGGCGCCACGAGGGCGCGGCCGGCGCCGCGCTCGCGTGGGTCGCGCTGCTGCCGCTCGCGCTCGCGGTCGCGGCGCCCTCGGCCGGAACGCCGGCGCGCAGCGCGCTGGTCGTGGCGCTCGCGACGGCGCTGCTCGCGCGCGATCGCGAGGACCGCGCGCAGTCGGAGTGCGCCCTCAAGCTGGCGTGGGTGTTCGGCGCGGCGTTCGCGCTGTCGTGGTCGGGCGACCTGCTGCTCGCGATCGCGACCGGCACGGCCGTGGCCGCCGAGCAGTGGAGCGTGCTCGCGCTGCGGCTCGATCCCTACGACGTGTGGACGGGCGCGCTCGCGCTCGCGCTGCTGGCCGGCGCGGTGCTGCTCGGCGGGGCGCCGTTCCACTTCTGGCTCGCCGACGTCTTCCACGGCGCGCGCGCCCACCTCGCGCCGCTCGTGGTGGCGGCCCCGCAGGCCGTGGGGGCGGCGTGGCTCGCGACGCGGCTCGGCGGGATCGAGGCGTTCCCCGCCGGGGCGGCGTTCGCGAGCGGCCTGCTCGCGCTCGCGGCCGCGCTGGCCCTGGCGGGCGGCGCCGCGACGCTCGCCATGCAGCGCCGCCCCGAGCGGCGCGTGGGCACGCTGGCGAGCCTGCAGGGCGCGCTGGCGCTGGCGGCGTTCGCCGCCGACCCGGGGCTCGCGCCGTTCGCCGAGCTGCCCGGTGCGCTCGCGTCGTGGGCCACCCACCTGGCGATCGCGCTCACCGGCGCGGGCGCGCTCGCGCGCTTCCTCGCCGTCGAGGCGCGCGCCGCCGACGCGCCCGTGGTGCTCTTCCGGCGCCACCCGTGGAGCGCCGCGCTCGGGGCCTACGCCATGCTCTCGCTCGCCGGCGCGCCGTTCACGCCCGGGATGTTCCTGTGGCTCGGCGTGGCGCGCCGCCTCGCCGCGACCGGCCACCCGGGACTGCTGCTCGCGCTCGCGCTCGCCTGGCTCGCGGCGTTCGCGGTCACGGTGCGCGACCTGCGTCGCGCGTTCGGCTCGCCCGACGGCCGCCCGGCCCCGGGGCGCGCGGTGCCCTGGCCCGCGCACGCGGCGTTCGCGCTCTGCGCCGCGAGCCTCGCGGCGCTGGCGTGGCTGTGGTGGAGGCGCGCGGCGGGCTGAGGCGCGGAGACCTCCCCGCCACCGCAAGCGAAACGGCCCGCCCGGGGTGACCGGACGGGCCGCTCGGAAGGTCTGGTGCGCCGCCTAGGAATCGAACCTAGAACCTAGTGATTAAGAGTCACTTGCTCTGCCAATTGAGCTAGCGGCGCAGCGCGCCGACGACGGCCCGCGCGGGCGAGGGGTGTCGTCGAAAAGCCGCGGCAATCTATCGGCCGCGGGTTCGCGCGTCAAGCGGGCCGCGTGCTAACCTGCCCGGCCATTCGAGCGGGCGGGAGCGGTTCACGAGCGGAGGCGAAGGTTGGCCACAGGCGGCACCGGCGGCGGTTCGGCGGCGTTTTTCGTGCGCTTCTGGCTGCCCGTCGCGGCCTACGTGGGACTCATCTTCGTCGTGAGCGCCCAGCCGGGGATCGCCCCGCCGGTGCGCTTCCAGAACTCGGACAAGGTCTACCACCTGCTCGAATACGGCGCGCTCGGCCTGCTGCTCGCCCGGGCGCTGCGCGCCACGGCCCCGCGGCGCGGCTGGGTGTTCATCTCGCTGCTCACGCTCGGGCTCGGGCTCGGCATCGCGGCGGGCGACGAATACTTCCAGTCCTTCGTCCCGGGCCGCGATTCGACGGTGTTCGACTGGTTCGCGGACGGGGCGGGACTCGTCTTCGCGCAGCTCGCGTACCTCGCGGCGGCGCGCGACCGGGAGGCATGAAGGCGTGGCACCCAAGCACCAGGCACCCCGCGGCACCCGCGACCTGCTGCCCGACGAGACGCGCCTGTGGCGCTGGGCCGAGTCGCGCGCGCGCGGCGTGCTCGAGCGCTACGGCTACGGCGAGCTGCGCACGCCGATGTTCGAGGACTACGAGCTGTTCGCGCGCACCTCGGGCGAGTCGAGCGACGTCGTCCAGAAGGAGATGTACCGCTTCCGCGACCTCGGCGAGCGGGACCTGGCGCTGCGCCCCGAGTTCACGGCCGGCGTGCTGCGCGCCTACCTCGAGCACGGCCTCGGCGGGCGCTCGCGCGTGCACCGGCTGTGGAGCACCGGGCCGGTGTTCCGCTACGGCCGCCCGCAGAAGGGCCGCTACCGCCAGTTCTCGCAGCTCAACTGCGAGCTGATCGGCTCGCCCGCGCCCGGCGCCGACGCCGAGATGATCGCGCTGTTCGTGGACCTCTACGAGGCGTGGGGCTTCCGCGACCTGACCGTGCTCGTCAACAGCGTCGGCCAGCCCGCGACGCGCCGCGCCTACGGCGAGCGGCTGCGCGAGTGGCTCGCGCCCGTGCACGACCGGCTGTCGGCGGACTCGCGGGCGCGGCTCGAGACCAACCCGCTGCGCGTGCTCGACACCAAGGACGAGGGCGACCTCGCGCTGCTGCGCGGCGAGGGCTGGCCGGGCGGCGCGCCCGGGCCGCTGCCGCGCATGCTCGAGCAACTCGACGACGCCGACCGCGCCCACTGGGACGCCGTGCTGGCCGGCCTCGGGGCGGCGGGCATCCGGTACGAGGTGGACCACGGCCTCGTGCGCGGGCTCGACTACTACACGCGCACCGCGTTCGAGGTGCACGACCGCTCGCTCGGCGCGCAGAGCGCGCTCGGCGGCGGCGGGCGCTACGACGGGCTGGTCGAGATGCTCGGCGGCCCGCCCACGCCCGGCGTGGGCTTCGCGATCGGGCTCGACCGGGCGATGCTGGTGGTGGAGGAACGGGGCCGACCGGTCGAAAACCCCCCGGTAGTCTGCCTCGTGGCCATGGAAGGCACCCGCGCCGCCGCCACGGCGCTCGCCCGCGAACTGCGCGGCGAGTTCGTCGTGGAGTGCGACGTGGAGGGCCGTGGCTTCGGCGCGCAGATGAAGGCGGCCGGCAAGTCCGGCGCCCGCTTCCTCGTGATCCTCGGCGAGGAGGAGTGGGCGCGGGGCGAGGTCGCGCTCAAGGATTCGCAGGCGGGAACGCAGGAAGCGCTCGCGCGAACGGCCCTGGCCGGCGCGCTGCGGGCCAGGGTGAAGGCCTAGGAGAATCACGGTGACGCACACGCTCGAAGGGCTCGGGGACTGGCGCCGCACGCACACGTGCGGCCAGCTGACGAAGGCGGACGCCGGGAGCACGGCGACGCTCATGGGCTGGATCCATCGCACGCGCGACCACGGCGGGGTGCTGTTCATCGACCTGCGCGACCGCTACGGGCTGACCCAGGTCGTCTGCCACCCGGAGACCGGCGGCGCCGCGCTGCTCGAGCGCGCCGCCCACCTCGGCAACGAGTTCGTGATCGCGGTGCGCGGCCCCGTGAACGTCCGCCCGGCCGAGGCCGTGAACCCGGCGATCGCCACGGGCGGGATCGAGGTCGACGTGCGGGAGCTGCGCGTCCTCTCGGCCAGCGACCCGCTGCCGTTCCAGGTGAACGAGGAGTTCGTGCTCGCGAGCGAGGACCTGCGGCTCAAGTACCGCTACCTCGACCTGCGCCGCCCCGAACTGGCGCGCATGATGGCCCTGCGCCACCGCGCGGCGATGACCGCGCGCGCGCACCTGGCGTCGCGGAGCTTCCTCGAGATCGAGACGCCGATGCTGGTGAAGCCCACGCCCGAAGGCGCGCGCGACTACGTCGTGCCGAGCCGCGTGCACCACGGCCGCTTCTACGCGCTGCCGCAGAGCCCGCAGCTCTACAAGCAGACGCTCATGATCGCGGGCTGCGACCGCTACTTCCAGCTCGCGCGCTGCCTGCGCGACGAGGACCTGCGCGCCGACCGCCAGCCCGAGCACACGCAGATCGACCTCGAGATGAGCTTCGTCACGGAGGACGACGTCTTCGACACCGTCGAGGGCCTGTTCGCGGCCTTGTGGAAGGAGTGTCTCGGCGTCGACGTGAAGACGCCGTTCCCGCGCATGACCTACGACGAGGCCATGAGGCGCTACGGTTCGGACAAGCCCGACCTGCGCTTCGGACTCGAGCTGGTGGACGTCACCGCGATCTGCGCGCAATCGCCGCGCAACGTGGTCGCGAACGGCGCGAAGGCCCCCGGCGGCATCGGCGTGGCCCTGACCATCCCCGGCGGCGCCGAGATCTCGGGCACCCAGCTGCGCAAGTTCGAGGACGTCGTGAAGGCGGCCGGCGCGGGCGGCCTGTCGTTCTTCAAGGTGCAGACCGCCGACCGCGAGAAGCAGCAGGTGATCTTCCCGGGCGCGCTGCTCGACGAGTTCCTCGCCGCCTGCGGCGCGAAGGACGGCGACGCCGTGGTGTTCACGAACGGCCCCTGGGAGAAGACGTGCAAGGCGCTCGGCGTGCTGCGCTCGCAACTGGGCGCCGCCGAGCTCGAGAAGCGCGGCCTCGCGGGCGCGACCGGCGAGAAGCAGGAGTGGCGGTTCCTGTGGGTGCGCCAGTTCCCGCTCTTCGAGTTCAACGAGGACGCGAAGCGCTGGGAGCCCAAGCACCACATGTTCACGATGCCGAACCCCGAGCACCTCGAGTACCTCGAGACCGACCCGGGCAAGGTGGTCGCGCAGCTCTACGACCTGGTGCTGAACGGCAACGAGCTGGGCTCGGGCTCGGTCCGCATCCACCGCCCCGACATCCAGGAGCGGGTGATGAAGGTGGTCGGGCTCACGCACGAACAGGCCCACGAGAAGTTCGGCTTCCTGCTCGACGCCTACCGCTACGCCTCGCCGCCGCACGCCGGCATCGGCATCGGCCTCGACCGCGTCATCATGCTGATGGGCGGCCGCGACTCGATCCGCGACACGATCGCGTTCCCGAAGACCGCGTCGGCGACCTCGCTCATGGACGGCTCGCCCGGCCCGATCGAGGACGACTCGATGCGGGAGCTGGGCCTCCGGCACGGGTGACGGAGCGCGGGGCGGGCGGCGCCGACCGCCCCGGCCCGAGCGGCGCCCGCCGCCGCCCGCGGCGGATGCCGTCGGGCCCGGCGTCATGCGGCCGCCCCGTCGCCCGCCGCCGGTTCGCGCCGGGCCCGCGGCGCCATGCATCCGAGCGCGTGCCGCAGCCGCGCTTCGGGCGGCGCGTCGGCGCGATCGGCGCAGAGCGCGAGCGCACGCCGAAGGTCCTGGCCCCGGTAGCCGAGGTTGCGAAGCGCCGTGCCGAGTTCCTCGTCCTGCCGCGCCATCGCGGCCCGGCGCGCCTCGGTGCGCGCGCGATCGGCCTCCTTTCGCATGCGCTCCGCGGCGCGGCGGCTGCGCGCGGTCTCGATGCGTGCGCGCAACGCGTCGCGCCCGAACGCGCGCTCGGCCGCGTGACGGTTGTGCGCGCGGCAGAGCAGCCGGAGGTTCTCCACCGTGGGCTGTCCGCC
>CAZUEM010000190.1:0-6565 GCA_964619155.1 uncultured bacterium | reverse complement strand
TCGACGACCCGAAGGGGGTCGGCCTGCCGCTCGTCTTCGACGACACGCTCGTGGTGGCGCCCGGCCGCGCGCGGCTCGTCAGCTTCGACGCCGGCGCGAAGGCGCTGCGCGCCGACTGACCGCCGGGAACGCGCGGGGGCGGAGGCCGTCTTCGGTCTCCGCCCCCTTTCGCGAACCGCCCCCGTCAGACCTTCACGGCCTCCTGCTCCATCAGCAGCCGCCGGGTGTACGGGATCAGCCCGCCGGCGTCGATGATGGCCTGCCGCGCCTTCGGCAGCGCCACGACCGGGAAGGTTTTACCGCTCGTCACGTTCGCGATCGCCTCGCCGCGCAGTTCCAGCTCGTCGCCCTCGTTCGCCTCGATGCCCGGGCAGATGACCATGCTCAGGCCGAGGTTGATGGCGTTCTGCAGGAAGATCCGGGCGATGCCCTTGGCGACCACCGTCAGGTCGTGGCCGCGCAGGCATGATGCGGCCTGCTCGCGCGAGGAGCCGCAGCCGAAGTTCTTGCCGGCCACGATCACCCCGCCCTTCGGCACCTGCCCCGCCTTGAGCGCGGCGTTGAACGTCGGGTGGTCGGCGAAGGCGAACTGAGGCGTCTCGGTGGGCAGCACCGTGGCCATGAAGCGGCCCGGGTAGATGATGTCCGTCGAGATGTCGTCTTCGAGCTTGAGCACCACGTTGCCGCGGGTCATGCCGTCACCTCCTCCGGCTGCTGCGCCCCGACCCGCGGGTCGGTGATGACGCCCGCGAGCGCGCTCGCGGCCGCGACCGCGGGCGAGCACAGGTAGACGTCCGCCTTCGGGTTGCCCATCCGGCCCTTGAAGTTGCGGTTGGTCGTCGCCAGCGCGGTCTCGCCGTCGGCGAGCGCGCCCTGGTGGACCCCCAGGCACGGACCGCAGCCCGGGTTGCACACGACGGCGCCTGCGTCCACGAGGTCCTGGAGGACGCCCGTGCGCAGCGCGTCGGAGTAAATGCGCCACGACGCCGGGAACACCAGCATGCGCGTGCCCTCGGCGACCCGCTTGCCCTTCAGGATGCGCGCGGCGACCTGCAGGTCGTCGAGCCGTCCGTTCGTGCACGAGCCGATCACGACCTGGTGCACCCTCGTGCCGAGCACGTCCTTCACGCCGCGGATGTTGTCCACGGTGTGCGGGCAGGCGACCTGCGGCTCGAGCGCCGCGGCGTCGATCTCGATCTCCCGCTCGTACGCGGCGTCGGCGTCGGGCGCGAGCATCTCGAAGTCCTTCCACACGCCCGCGACCTCGTTCAGGTAACGCCGCGTCTCGTCGTCCGGCGGCACGACGGCGGCCGTGGCGCCGGCCTCGACCGACATGTTGCAGAGCACGAGCCGCCCCGACGTCGGCATCTCGCGGATGGCCGCGCCGTGGAACTCGAGCACCTTGTAGTTCGCGCCCTCGGCCGTCAGCAGGCCGATGAGGTGCAGGATGACGTCCTTCGGGTAGACGCCCTCGCGCAGGCGACCGTTCACCGTCACCTTGATCGTGCCGGGAACCTCGACGTTGAGGATGCGGCCCAGCGTCCAGACCGACGCCATCTCGGTGGCGCCGATGCCGAACGCGAACGCGCCCAGCGCGCCGTGCGTGGTGGTGTGACTGTCGGTCCCGACCACGACCTGCGCCGGCAGGACGTAACCGTTCTCCGGCAGCACCTGGTGGCAGATACCGCCCACGTCGCCGCGGATGTCGTGGAACTTGCGGATGCCCTGCGCCGCGACGAACTCGCGCACTTTCTTCTGGTTCGTTGCGGTCTTGGACGACTCCGCCGGCACCCGGTGGTCGAAGATGATGGCGATGCGGTTCGGGTCCCAGACTCGCGGCGCGCGACCGGTGCCGTCGAAGATCTCGGCGAACTGGTTCACCACCAGCGCCGCGTTCTCGTGCGACATCGCGAGGTCCACGGGGGGCTCGAGCACCTCGCCCACCGCGACCCCGGCGCGGCCGCAGGCGCGCGCGAGCAGCTTCTGCACGTAGGTCATGCCCATGCGTTTCCTCCGCTGCGGCCGGCGTCAGGCGCCGAGCTTCGCGAGGTTCTGGTACTTGGTCTCGAAGCGCTCCTTCGGCAGGTACTGCTCCTCGAGCGCGCGGTACTCGGGCAGGCCGACCGCCTTCGTGTAGTCGGCGAACGACGTGACCCACTTCGTCTCGCCGGCGAGCGTGCCCGTCGGCGACGCCTTGAGCGCCCGGAGGAAGTCCGACAGCGCCCGGTGCACGACCATGATCGAGGCGACCGGGATCGAGACGCGGCCGACGCCCATGCGCGCCAGCTCGGGGATCGGCACCAGTTCGGTCTTCACGCCCGAGACCGCGTCCATGAGGTTCACCGACAGCGGGCCCTTCACTTCCTTCACCGCGCGCTGGATGTCGGCCTTCGTGCGGATGCCGTCGATGAACGCCAGGTCGGCGCCCGCCTCGAGGTAGAGGTTGCTGCGGCGGATCGCCTCGTCGAGCCCGAGCGGCGCGCACGCGTCGGTGCGGGCGTTGATGACGAAGTCGGGGTCCAGCTTCGCGCGCGCGTCGGCGCACGCCCGCACCTTGCCCGCCATCTCCTCGGCCGGGATGACCTCCTTGCCCTCCATGTGCCCGCAGCGCTTCGGGAACACCTGGTCCTCGATGTTCATGCCGGCGACGCCCATGGCGATCAGCCGCTCGGTGATCCACGCCGCGTTCACCGCGTTGCCGCCGCCGGTGTCCACGTCCGCCATCACCGGGATCGAGACGGCCTGGGCGATGTTCCAGGTCATGTCGAGCACGTCCTTCATCTGCACCAGCCCGACGTCGGGCTTGCCCAGCACGCTCGCAGCGAGGCCGAAGCCCGAGACCTGGATGGCCTCGAAACCCGCCTGCTCGATGAGCCGCGCGCTGAACGCGTCGTGGGCGCCCACGACCGCGACGGCGCGCCGCTCGAGAATCGCCTTCCTCAGCACGGTGGACCGCTTCATCTCCGCTCCCCCCCTCACCGCGCGCCCACCGGCGCGCCGAGACGCTGCGCGACGGCTTCGGCCATCTGCATCGTCGTGGCCGAGCCGCCCATGTCGTACGTCCGCACCTGACCCTCGCGCACCACGCCGGCGACCGCGTCCTCGACGCGCTTCGCCATGTCCTTCTCACCCAGCCAGTCGAGCATCATCTTGGCCGCGAGGATGGTCGCGAGCGGGTTCGCCTTCTGCTTGCCGGCGTGCTTCGGGGCCGAGCCGTGCGTGGGCTCGAAGACCGCGAGCTTCTCGCCGATGTTGCCCGAGCAGCCGAAGCCGAGGCCGCCCACCATCTGCGCGCACAGGTCGGAGATGATGTCGCCGTACAGGTTCGGCGCCACGAGCACGTCGTAGTTGAACGGGTTCTTGAGCAGCCACATGGTCATCGCGTCGATGTTGGCGTCGTCGAGCGCGATCTCCGGGTAGTCCTTCGCGACCCGGCGCGCGGTCTCGAGGAACAGGCCGTCGGTGGCGCGCACGACGTTGGCCTTGTGGACGACCGTGACCTTCCTGCGGCCGTGCTCGCGCGCGAAGTCGAACGCCGCGCGCACGATGCGCTCCGAGCCCTTCCGCGTGTTGATCTTGCAGGACACCGCGTACTCGTCGGAGGCCAGGCCCTTGAACGCCGTGAACGGAGGGGACAGCTCCGCGAGCGTGTCGCGCAGGCGGTCCGGCACCGTGTTGAACTCGACCCCCGAGTAGAGGTCCTCGGTGTTCTCGCGGAACACGACGAGGTCGATGCCTTCCTTGTAGTTGAGCGGGTTGCGCTCGAAGGCCTTGCACGGCCGAAGGCAGACGTAGAGGTCGAAGAGCTGGCGCATGCGCACGATGGGCGAGCGGTAGACGTGCCCCTTGCCCTGCAGCGGGGAATCCAGTTCGCGCTCGGAGTCCTTGACCGGCTTCGACGTGATCGCGCCGAACATGGCCGCGTCCACGTTCTTCAGCAGCTCGACGGTGCGCGCCGGGAAGGCGTCGCCCTCGCGGCGCCAGAACTCCCAGCCGATGTCGCCGTGCACGTACTCCGCATCGAAGCCGGCGCGGTCCAGCACGACCCGGGTGGCGTCCATGACCTCGACGCCGATGCCATCGCCCGGCAGCCACGCGATCCTGTATTTCGCCATGGTGACTCTCCTGTGCGAACGCGGCCCGCGGCGCGCGCGGGGCGCGACAGTCCGGCGTCGGAACCCCTCGGGCCCGAAGGCGGCCGAGGCCATTGCCGGGACGTCGGAAAGGGCCGCATCGCGCGTGCCAGCGAAGGGGGCCCGCCCGGGGCCCGTCCGGGCCCGGGGGCCCGTCCGTGGCCCCGGCCCGAAGCCGCACGCGGGCTCTCGGGTTGCGCCGCGCGGCTGAGCAATTCCGGACAGGAATCCCGTCCGGTCCTCACCGCCGTCCGGCCCGGGCCCGACGCCAACCTGTCAGGCCCGAGCCGAACTGGCAGGGCTCAGCGGCCGGCCGGCTGCGCGCCCGCCGCCGCGGCCCGGAGCCGGTCGAACTTCGAGCGCGCCGCGAGCGAGACCACCTCGACCGCCTCGTCGAACGTGATCGCGCCGGTGTTGAGCACGAGGTCGTAGCCCGAGGGATCGGCGATGTCGCGGTGGTAGACCTTGCGGATGAACTCGCCGCGCTCGTGCTCGCTCGTCTCCACCTCGCGCGCCGCGTCGCGCGGCGAGAGGTGCGCGTACGTCACCAGCCGCTCGACGCGCGTGTCGCGCGGGGCGACGACCCGCACGTGCAGGCCCTGCCCGGGCCCGACGATGAAGTTGGCGCCGCGCCCGACGACGACGGCCCCGCCCAGGGCCGCCACCGAGCGGATCGTCTCGAGCAGCAGCCGCACGTAGTCGGTCGAGTCGGTGTAGCGCTGCGCGACCATGGCGTCGCACCAGATGGCGACCTGCGACTTGGCGTGCTCGTCGAGCGACTCGAGGATGCTCCGCCGGATGTGGCTCGAGCCGCAGATGCGGTCGATGACGTCGCGGTGGAGCAGCGTGTAGTCGAACCGACGCGCGATCAGTTCCGCGATGCGGCTGCCGCCGCTGCCGCGCTGCCGCGACACCGTGATCACCGGGTGCAGCGGCGGTCCGGCCGCCTCGCGCGCGGGCTGCGTGGCGCGGGCGGCGCGTTCCAGCTCCCAGCGGCGGAGCTGGCGGTCGATGATGGCCTGGACCGAGGACATGGGTCTCCTCCCGGGGCCCGTCCGCGGAACACCCGGGCGCGCCGGCCGGCGCGTCATCGAACCCGCGAGCACCGCCGGGCCCCTTCCCGTGCACCCATTGGGCGCCCGGGGCCCGGGGCCCGTCAAGGCCCCGGAACGCAACTTGGCCCGCCGGCGAATCATGGGCCCGGCCGGTGCGACCGGCGCCCCAGGGGGCCTTCCCCCGGCGGCCGGCGGGGGGGTCCGCCCCGGCCCCGGCCCCGCCCCTCCGGCACCCCCCAAGTGCTTCGGGAAAGAGAAAAAAAACATAGACCTGACCTCGGTCCGTGCGGCAACATATTTCCCGCGAAGCTGGTGCCCCCCGCCCAAGCGCCGCAGGGGGCTCCCGGCTCATGGATGTCATGTGGCCGGGCAGTCCGGTCGAAGGCCCCCGCTTCACGACTTGGCGCAGCCAGCGTAGTTCGACACCCCCAGAGGGAGCCATCATGCGGTCCAGCCTTCGTGCGTTCTCCTTGGTCCTCGCGCTCGTTGCGATGTGCGTCGCGACCGGCGGCGCGTTCGCCCAGACGGCGATGGACCAGCCGGGGCTCGATGTCGTGGACGGTGGTCACGGCAAGGTCCGGTTGACCGTCACCGCGGGCCCCTCCGGCGCCCCGGCGGGGTTCCAGATCAGCTGGATGAGCGCCGACCAGTTCGCCGCGCAGGGCATGCGCTGGCTATCGCTGTTCGGCCCCGGCCAGGGCTGGGTGGACTACACCGGGACCGGCACGCTCAACACCTGGGGCACTGCCGAGCTCGACTTCAAGCTCCTCGCGAACCAGTCCATCGACATCGAGATCGGTGACACGCGCGGCGAGACGGGCGTGACCGGAACGATCTCGGCCGAGCTGCAGCCGAACACCGAGTACGTGTTCGTGGCCATCACCCACGGCGCCGGCATGAACATCGACAGCCCCCTCTCGGTGACGGCCTCCCACGCCACCACGACGCAGGGCGAGAACTGCACCTACACGCAGGGGTACTGGAAGAACCACGCCGAGCGCTGGCCGGCCTCCTACCTGACGCTGGGCACCGTGAACTACTCGGCGAGCCAGTTGCTGTCCATCTTCAACAAGTCGGTCTCCGGCAACGGCCTGATCTCGCTGGCTCACCAGCTCATCGCCGCCAAGCTCAACATCGCCAACGGCGCGAACCCGAGCGGCGTGGCGGGCACGATCGCGGCGGCCGACGCGCTGATCGGCCTCCTCATCGTTCCGCCGGTCGGCACGGGCTACCTCAAGCCCAAGGACACGAGCGCCCTCACGCAGATGCTCGACGACTTCAACAACGGCGTCTCCGGCCCCGGCCACTGCGGCAGCACGCCGGCCCGCACCTCGAGCTGGGGCGCGATCAAGCTGATCGCCCGCTGACCCTCGCGGC
>CAZUEM010000189.1:0-6575 GCA_964619155.1 uncultured bacterium | reverse complement strand
ATCGTCGGCGTCATCGGCCCGAACGGCGCCGGCAAGACGACGCTGTTCCGCATGCTGGTCGGCCAGGAGCAGCCCGACGCCGGCACGCTGCGCGTGGGCGAGACCGTGCAGATCGCCTACGTGGACCAGAGCCGCGACACGCTGCAGGGCGACCACACCGTCTGGGAGGAGATCTCGGGCGGCAACGACCTGATCGCGCTCGGCAAGCGCGAGGTGAACTCGCGCGCCTACTGCGCGTGGTTCAACTTCCGTGGCGGAGACCAGCAGAAGCGCGTGAAGGACCTCTCGGGCGGCGAGCGGAACCGCCTGCACATGGCCAAGCTCCTCAAGAGCGGCGGCAACCTGCTGCTGCTCGACGAGCCCACCAACGACCTCGACGTGGACACGCTGCGCGCGCTGGAAGAGGCGCTGCTCTCGTTCGCCGGCTGCGCCGTGGTGATTTCGCACGACCGCTGGTTCCTCGACCGCGTCGCCACGCACATGCTGGCGTTCGAGGGCGACTCGCAAGTGGTGTTCTTCGAGGGCAACTACCAGGACTACGAGGCGAACCTGCACGAGCGGATCGGCGCCGAGGCCGACACCCCGCACCGCATCAAGTACAAGAAGCTCGTGCACAACTGACGCGCGCCGGGCGACCGGCGGAGGCAACGCGAAGGCCCGGGCGGCGGACCGCCCGGGCCTTTCGCGTGCGCGGAGGTCAGCGGCGCGGCGGCAGCAGGGCGATCGCGGCGAGCAGCGTCAGCCCGACGTTCTCGAGGAACTTGCGGGCGCCGATCATGCCGGCGCCGGCCTTGCCGAAGCAGCCGCAGTGGAAGTCGAGCCCGCGCGCCCACGCCGCGCCCACGGCGACCGTGAAGACCGCCATGAAGACGAGCACGACCAGCGCCCCGGCGCGGCGGCGCGGGCCGATCACCAGCGCGAGCCCGGCCACCAGCTCGATCCACGGCATGGTCATGGCGATCAGGTGCTCGGACCAGAGCGGCACCAGCCGGTAGTTGTGCACCTGCTGCGCGAAGTAGGTCGTGTCGCCGATCTTGGCGAGCGCGGCGGCGAGGAAGACGAGCCCGATCGCCACCTGCGCGGCGCGCACGAGCCAGGGGTGCGAGAGCCTCGCGAGCAGGGCGTTCATCGCGCGGGCCTCACGGCTGCGGGCCCTTCGTGAGCGGCAGCCCCGCGGCGGCCCAGCCCGCGGTGCCGTCCAAGAAGACGAGCACGCGTTTCTTGCCGCCATCGATGAGCGAGAACGCGAGGTTGCGCGAGAGGTCGCAGTCGCCGCCGCCGCAGTAGGCCACGACCGGCAGGCCGCGGTCGTCGAAGCTCTTCGCGAGTTCGGGGTTCTTGAACACGTCGTCGAACGACAGGTGCACCGCGCCGGGGATGTGGCCCTCGGCGTACTCGTTCGCGGTGCGCGCGTCCACGAACACGGCGGCGTTGGCGGCATGCAGCTTGCGGATGACGGCGAGGCCCGCTTCCAGCGGCTCGCGCGTCAATGGGATCACGGGCACGTCGGCGGGCGGCGCGGTCGTGGTCGCGGGCGGCTCGCTCGCGGGCGCTGGCGTCGCGGCGGGCGTGGCCGCGGGCTTCGTCGCGGGCGCGGGCTCGGCGCGCTTCGCGGCCGGGTTCTCCGCGGGATTCGCCTTCGACGTGGTGCCTTCGGCCCGGGGCTTCGCGGCGGGCGGGCTCGCGGGCAACTCCGCCGCTCCCCCACCCGGTGCCGGGGCGCTCGTCGCGGCCGCGGCCTCGGGCGTTTCGAGCAGCATGTCCTCGAGCTTGGCGAGGCGGCGCTCTTCCTTGATCCAGGTGAGCCCCGCGCGCGGGCCCGAGCCGATCAGGTAGGCGTTGTGCGCCACCCCGAGCGCGATACCGGCGAGCACGATCACCGCGACGTCGCGCAAGAGCGAGCCGGGGGGCTTCGGGCCGGGGATCGGGTCGGGTTCGGTCATGGCGTGCGCCGCGCCCGCAACGTGCGGCCGCGGCGCATAGAGGATAGGCCCGCACCCCGGGCCGGGTGCAATGCGGGCGTCAAGGCCCGGGGACCGGGCGGCCGCCCGTGAATCCCGCCCGGCCCCTCCCGCCTCTCAAGGAGCGACCGAAAGCCGCCGCCGAAAGGAGCCGGACCGTGAAGCAGCACGACGTGGTGGACTTCCAGAGGGACGTGATCGAGCGCAGCCGCGAGCTGCCAGTGCTGGTGGACTTCTGGGCGGAGTGGTGCGGCCCGTGCCGCACGCTGGGGCCGGTGCTCGAACGCCTCGCCGAGGGGGCGGCCGGCCGCTGGGCGCTCGCCAAGGTGAACACCGAGGAGTTCGGCGAGGAGGCCTCGCGCTTCGGCGTGATGAGCATCCCGAACGTGAAGCTGTTCGTGGACGGCGAGGTGGTGGACGAGTTCACCGGCGCGCTGCCCGAGCGCGAGGTGCGGCGCTGGCTCGAGCGCGCGCTGCCCTCGCCCGCCGCGGGCGCGTACGTCGAGGCGCGCGCGAAGCTGGCCGCGGGCGACGCGGCCGGCGCCGTCGCGATGCTGCGCGACGTGCTGGCCGCCGACCCGGGCAACGCGCCGGCGCGGCTCGCGCTCGGCGAGGCGCTGCTGCGCACCGACCCGGCCGCGGTCGAGGACGTGGTCGCGCCGCTCGCCGACGAGATCGCCGACCGCGCCGAGGCGCTGCGCGTGCTGTCCGGCTGGCTCGCGCAGGCGGACGCGTTGCCCGAGGGCGCGGCGAAGGCGCCGTTCGCGGCCGCGCTGGCCGCGGTGCGCGCGGGCGACTGGGACGCGGCGCTGGGCTCGGCCATCGAGGCGCTGCGCGCCGACCGGCAGTGGGCGGGCGGCGCGGCGCGCGAGCTGGGGCGCGCCGTCTTCCTGCTGCTCGGCATCGAGCACCCGGCCTGCGAGAAGCACTACCGGGCGTTCTCGAGCGCGATGTACGTCTGAGGCCAGCCCGCGGCGGCCGCGCCCCCCGCGACTCGAGGACTGCGCGGCCGTCCGCGCTTGCGGCTCCGCGGGCCGCGGCCCATGCTGCCCGGGCCATGCGAAACCCCGCGCCGTTCCTCGCCCTGATCGCCGCCGCCGCGCTCGCCCTGCCCGCGACGCCCTCGCCCGCCGCGCCGAAGGCCGACCCGAAGGTGCGCGCGCGCATCGCGCGCATCCTCGAGGCCTACGGCGGCCGCGCGAAGCTCGAGGCGGTGAAGGCGTACCGGATCGAGGGCACGGTGTTCTCGACGATGCGGCACGAGGAGGTGCCCACCACGCGCGTGTTCGCCCGGCCCGACCGGTTCAAGTCGCTCCTCGACTACCCGGAGGGCATCGAGGCCCGCATCGTGGACGGCCGCCGCGGCTGGCGCATGAACCACGGCGCGCCGCTGCGCGAGGCCGAGGGCCCGATGCTGCTCGCGATGGAGCTGCAGGCCGCGCGCTCCGACCTGCCGTGGCTGCTCGCCGAGCGCGAGGCGGACGCGCGCGAGATCGAGTCGCGCCGCGAGGACGGCGAGACGCTGCCCGGGCTCGAGATCGTGCTCCGGGAGGGGCTCGTGCTGCGCGTCTGGACGCACCCGCGCACGCACCTGGTCCTCGTGAGCCAGGGCTCGCTCCGCACGGGCGGGGCGTTCACGCAGTTCGAGAACTACTTCTCCGACTTCCGCGACGTGGACGGCGTGAAGTTCCCGTTCCGCGAGGAGAACTTCGCCTCGGGCGCGCAGACCGGCGTCACCACGGTGAAGCGCGTGGCCCTGAACCCGAAGCTGGGGCCCGCGGAGTTCCGCCCGCCCGCGATGCCCGACTCGCTGGCCGGCGCGCCGCGCGAGCGCTCGCACGGGTGAGCGACCGGCCGTGAGCCGCACGGGCCGCTTCGATCCGCGCGCGTACCGCGAGCCCGCGCCCGCGCCGTGGCTCATCCGGCTGCTCGGGCCGGTCAACCGCCACCTCATGCTCGGCCCCGTGCTGCGCCTGCGCGCGTTTGACCTGCCGGAGGCCGACCTCGCGCGGCTGCGCGCGGCCGTGAACCCGGACACCGCCGCGTTCCTCGGGCCCAACCATCCCGAGTTCCTCACCGACTGGCTCGTGGACAAGGAAATCTCGCGCCGGGTCTCGCCGCTCATGGCGCACTGGGCCTCGTACGAGATCGTCAACGGCTCGCCGCTCACGCAGCGCTTCTGGCTCGCGAACAACCTGATCGCGAACGCCCCGGGGGGCGACGGCAAGGCGTACTCGGTCCGCTGGGCGCTGGCGGGCCACGGCGTGCTGCTGCACCCGGAAGGCACCGCGACCTGGCAGGGCGAGCGAGTAGGACCGGTGCTTCCCGGCATCGTGGACATGGCGTGGGAGGCCGCGCGCGTGCTGCGCGAGGCGGGCGATCCGCGGCCGGTCTTCGTCGTGCCGCTCGTCTGGCGGCTGCGCTTCACCGGCGATCCGTCGGCGGGGCTCGCGCGCGAGATGGCGCACATCGAGCGGGCGCTCGGCCTGCCCGCCGGGAGCGGCGCGGTGGAACGGCGCTTCGCTTCGCTCATCGGGCAGTTGCTCGCGAGCCAGTGCCGCCGGCTGGGGCTGCCCGCGCCGGCGTTCGACCCCGCGGCGCCCGGCGCGGCCTACTTCCCCGCGCAGGCGGCGGCGCTCGCGGCGCTGCGCGAGGCGCTGGCCCAGGCGCACGGCCCGGTGGACACCGACCCGGCCCGCGCCCAGCACCGGCTGCGCCGAGCGATCCGCGCGCTGGCGGCGCGCGACCCCGAGGGCGCGCGGCGCGACCGCGAGCGGCTCGCGGAGCTGCAGCGCCTGCACGGCCTCGACCCCGCGCTCTACGACCGCCCGGCGCTCGCGCCCGAGCGGATCGCCGAGATCCTCAAGCGCACGCGCGGCACGCTCGTCACCCGCGGCTTCGCGAACGCGCTGCACAACACCGTGCCCGTCGCGGTGGCGCCGCGCGCCGTGCACGTGCGCGTGCCCGAGCCGCTCGCGGTGCACGAGGCGCTGGCGGCGGGCGGCGACGAGGAGGCCACCCGCGCGCGGCTGCTCGCGGAGTTGCACGCGCGGCTTCAGCGCGGCGTCGAGGAACTGCGCGACGCGTTCGCGGCCGCCGACGCGCCGCGCGCGCGGCCGAACCCGCTCCACTCGAGGGCCTGATCGCGACCGCCCGGGGCTCCGCGCCGCGGGCGGCCGGCTGGCCTCAGGCGCCCGGCGCCGGCCGCAGCAGCGCGGCGAGCGAGGGGAACCCCTTCTCGGCGGCCATGTCGGCGGCGGTGCGGCCCTTGTCGTCCTTCGGGTCGCGCGACGCGCCGTGCGCCAGCAGCAGCTCCACGAGCGCCTCGTCGCCGTGCATGGCGGCCGACATGAGCGCGGTCCAGCCGTGCTGCTGGCCGACGTCGGGCGGCGCGCCGGCCTCGAGCAGCATCCGGCAGACCTCGTGGTCGCGCGCCGACACGGCGCTGTGGAGCGGCGTCACGCGCATCGGGTTGTGCGCCTCGGCGGCGACGTCGGCGCCCAGGGCCAGCAACCTCGCGGCGACCGCGGGCCGCGAGAAGAAGCCCGCGAAGTGGAGCGGCGAAAACCCGTCGCGCGAGCGGGCCTTCGCGGCCTCGGCGTCGGCGTCGAGCAGCGCCAGCGCGCGGGCGTCGTCGGCCATGGCGAGCGCCTCGAACAGGTCGAGCGCGGGCAGCGCCGCGGCGAGCAGCGCCGCCATGGCCGGCTGCTTCGAATAGCAGGCCCACAGCAGCGCGGAGATGCCGTTGTCGTCCCGGCTCGCGGCGAGCGCGGGGTTCTCGCGCAGCATCGCCGCGACGGTCTTCTCGTCGCGGCGCAGGACGGCGTCCAGAAGGTCGGCGGCGGTCGCGGTCATGGTCGTGCCCTCCCCGTGCACACCCCGCAACGTAGCAGAGCGCGGGGCCTTCGCGCCGCAGGTTTGACGCGCGAAAGAAGCGCCCCCTACCCTGCCGCCCATGCCGCTCGTCCAGATCGAAGACACGCGCCGAAAGCCCCGCCGGAGCACCGTCACCTGCCGCGTCGGGGGCGTCCCCGTGGGCGGGGCGCATCCGGTCGTGGTGCAGTCCATGACCAACACCGACACCGCCGACGCCGCCGCGACCGCGGCCCAGGTCGCGCTGCTCGCGAAGGCCGGATCGGAGCTGGTGCGCATCACGGTCAACACCCGCGAGGCGGCCGCCGCGGTCGGCGAGATCGCCCGGCGGGTCGAGGACCTCGGGGTGACGGTGCCGATCGTGGGCGACTTCCACTACAACGGCCACCTGCTGCTGACCGAGTACCCCGAGTGCGCGCGCGCGCTGGCCAAGTACCGCATCAACCCGGGCAACGTCGGCGCGGGCCACCAGCACGACGACAACTTCCGGAAGATGATCGACGTCGCGGTCGCGAACGCGAAGCCCGTGCGCATCGGCGTCAACTGGGGCTCGCTCGACCGCGCGCTGCTCACCTCGCTGATGGACGCGAACGCGAAGCGCCCGCAGCCCCTGCCCGACCGCGAGGTGGTGCTGGAGGCGATGCGCGAGAGCGCGCTGCGCTCGGCGGCGCTGGCCGAGAGCTTCGGCCAGCCGCACGACCGGATCATCCTGTCGGCCAAGGTCTCGGACGTGCGCGACCT
>CAZUEM010000188.1:0-6654 GCA_964619155.1 uncultured bacterium | reverse complement strand
GGGGCGGCGGGCCGCAGTCACGCCGGGCTTCAGGGCCCGGTTCAGCGATAGAGGCTCTTCAGCCGCCCCCACGTCGAGGCCGCTCCGGAGACCGGCGCGTCCTGGTGCAGCTCGACGTTGTCCACCGACATGGACGAGATGCTCCCGATGACCGCTCCCGTCGGCGCCTCGAACTGGATCGTGAAGTGATCCGTGCCCGCCGGGGCGACGAACGAGCCGCTGTAGTGCGTCCACACCGGCGGCGCGTAGTTGCCCTGCAGTCCGGCGTTGCCGATCACCGCACCGGCGGCGTTCTGCGCGAAGATCTCGACGAAGAACACGCCACCGTTCACGGCGGTGCCGACCTTCAGGTCGTACGAGTAGAAGACCACCCCCGGCACGCCCGTTCCGTTCGGCGTCGTCTGCGCCATGGTGAGGCCGTTCGCCTCGGCGCGGTTGTCGAGGAACGCGCTGAAGGCGCCCGGCCACGTCGGGCCGTTCCCCGGAAGCACGGTAATCGTGGCGTTCGGGCCGAGCCCGCCCACGCCGTTCCAGGGCGCGAGCGTTCCGGTCTCGAAACCGCCGTTCACGAGCAGGTTCGCCGCGGTGGCCGGGCGGACGTCCGCCGTCACGGCCAGTGCGCAGAGCGATCCAGCGAGCAGCAGAAGCATTGCTCTCATCTCCTACCTACCTTTCTCGGGCCTGGTCCGGCCGCGAGGCGACATTGTACGCCGAACGGACAAAGTCTAGGCTAGTGGAGTTACGGGCCTCCTTCCGGCCCACCCGGCGCGGCGTCCGCGCCACCGACACCCGGATGCCTGGGGCCATCCGAAAGGGGACACCTCCATGAGCAGGCACCGCATCGCCGCGATCATCCTCGCCTTCGTGCTGGCCACCGCGGGCAGCGCCTCCGCCCAGGTCGGCAACCTCATCTGGGAGGAGAACTTCAACGATCTCGCGCGGTGGCTGAAGGTCACCGGCAACGGCAGCTGGGGCTGGGGCAACGGCGAGCTTCAGTTCTACAAGAACGAGAACGTGGACATCGCCGACGTGCCCGGCGAGCCGGGCAACAAGGCGCTGAGGATCGTTGCCCGTCAGGAGAGCGGACCGGGCATCGTGGACCAGTGGGGCAACCCGCTCCTCTATACGTCGGGCAAGGTCATGAGCAAGTCGTTCGTCTCGGTGAAGTACGGCATGGTCGAGGCGCGCGTGTGGATCCCGAACCTCGACCTCGGCGGATTCCCCGCCTTCTGGCTGCTCGGCACCGCGAACTACGCGTGGCCCTCGTGCGGCGAGATCGACATGATGGAGATGGGGTTCAAGAAGGCGTTCCGCGACCTGCACGACACGCACAACGGCGGCAACGGGCTCGACAACTCGACGGTCAACCAGATGGCCGCGGCGAACGCGATCTTCTACTCGCCCGGGGCCGTCACGCCGCAGAACCCCTCCGGCGCCGCCAGCCTGGCCTGGGATCCGGACGACAACTACGCGCGCCCCTACTACAGCTACACGCCCACGCTGACCGGCCGATTCCTGCTCTACCGGCTCTACTGGGACGAGAACACGCTGCGCCAGACGGTCGTGGACAACGGCGTCGAGCACGACCTGTTCACGGAGCCGTTCGCGATCGACGCGGACTCCGACGAGTTCCGCCAGCCGTTCTACTTCATCGCCAACCTCGCCGTCGGCGGGGCGGTCACCGACGCCTACCAGCTCGGCGCGCCGGCCAGCGGCCTGCCCGTGACGATGCCGTTCCCGGCCACGATGTACGTGGACTACGTGCGCGTCTACCGGTGGAACGGCAGGGGCGAGGTGCACCTCGGGCCCCCGGTCGCCAAGGGCGGCACGTTCGGGGTCTTCTCGGAGACGACGCCCACCGACGATTCGCTCACGATCGACGTGGACTCGAAGATCTACGTCTGGGAGAGCACGCTGGTCCCCGGCGCCATCGCGCCGTTCGAGGGCGCCAGCGCCCTGTCGTGGCAGACCAACGGCAAGGGCTGGTTCGGCGCCGGCATCATGTCCGTCCAGCCGCTCAACCTGTTCGACTTCCCCGACGGGCACCTCAAGTTCCGGATCAAGATCCCGGCCGGCGTCACGTTCAAGATCGGGATCATCGATGCGTGGGGCAACCAGAACTACGTCTCGTTCCCGGCCGGCCAGACGAAGTACGGCCTGGTCCGCAACGGCGAGTGGGGGCAGGCCTCCGTCCCGGTCCTCGACCTGCGGGGCACCGCGATGGACCTGCGCATGCTGAGCTACGCGTTCGTGATCCTCGAGGAGCAGGGCACGGCGTGCTCGTTCGCGGTGGACGACATCTACTACGACGGCGGCGCGCCCGTGACGGCCGTGGCCCCCGGCGCCGGGCGGGCCGGGGCGACGCTGCTCGCCAACGCGCCGAACCCGTTCGCGGCCGGCACCGAGCTGCGGTTCCAGCTGGCCGCCGACGCCCCGTACGAACTCGAGGTGTTCGACGTGGCCGGCAAGCGCGTCGCCCGCTTCGCCGGGATCGGCCGCGCCGGCGCGAACGCCGTGCGCTGGAACGGCCGCGACGGCGCCGGGCGCCCGGTCGGCGCGGGCGTCTACTACCAGCGCCTGCTGACCGGCGGGCAGTCGTCGAGCCGGAAGATCGTGCGGCTCGACTGAGGCCGGATCGATTCCCGCGCCGCGGGACGCCACTCTTTGCTTGAACTCTCGCCGCAATGCCGCGACATTGCGGCGAGATTCGTTCGTCCCGCGCGGCCCATCGCGTCGCGCGGGGCGCGCCGCAGGAGCGGTCCCACGCACGGAGGCGTCCCCTTGGCCGAGGTTTCCGCGCAACTGCAGTCGCTGCCGCGTCACGCCCACCCGCACGACACGCTGCTTCGCTGCGACTCGGACCTCGTCGCCATCCTCGTGCGGGACCACCACCGCCGGCTCGTGGCGCTGCGCGACATCCCGCGCGGCACGCACCTGTTCCGGATCACCGGGCGCGAGATCGCGACGCCCACGAAGTACTCGGTGCAGGTGAGCGCGACGCTCCACCTCGACCAGGACTGCGCGCGCGACGAGTTCGAGCTGGTGCGGAAGTACTTCTGGCGCTACCTGGACCACGCCTGCGAGCCCACGACGATGATCCGGGACCGCGACGTGATCGCGGTGCGCGACATCGCCGCGGGCGAAGGCGTGACGTTCCACTACTGCACCACCGAGCTCGACATGGCGACGCCATTCGACTGCCTGTGCGGCAGCCCGCGCTGCATGGGCGTCATCCGCGGCGCGCGCCACCTGCCGCCGGCGCAGCGCCGCCGGCTCGCGAAGTGGATGCCCGACTGGCTGCGCGCGGCGAGCGCGGGCCCGCGGCTGCGCACGGCGAGCGCGGGCCCGCGGCTGCGCACGGGCTCTCCACGGTAGCGGAGGCGACGCTCGCATGGCGCACCGACCCGACGACATCCGAGCCGACCTCGGCCTGCTCCTGCTGCGGCTGTGTTCGGGCGGCTTCATGCTGATCGCGCACGGCCTGCCCAAGCTCGCGGGCTGGGCCGAACGGTCGCAGAAGTTCTTCGACCCGTTCGGGCTCGGTCCCGCCCCGAGCCTCGCGCTCGCGATCTTCGCCGAGGTGGGCTGCAGCCTCGCGATCATGGCGGGGCTCTTCACGCGGCTCGCCACGGTCCCGCTGCTCGTCACCATGTTCGTGGCCGCGTTCATGGCCAACGCGGGCGAGCCGTGGCGCGAGCAGGAACTGGCGATGACGTTCGCGGCCATGTTCGCGACGCTGCTGCTCACCGGGGCCGGGCGGTTCTCGGCCGACGCGCTGCTGCGGCGCGGCAGGCGGTAGGCGCGCCGATCCGGCGACGCGACCTCCACCCGGGGGATGCGAGGTCGGGAGCGCGCGGTCCCCGTGTACATTGGGCCGGAAGCGCTCGCACGGCCGGCGCGCGAGTCGCTCACGAAGGAGCGGACATGCGCGGATGGATCGAACCCCTCGTCCCGATCGCCCTCTCGATCGCGCTCGCTGCATTCCTGCCGCGCGGCGCCGCGGGCGCCTGGGTGGCGCCCGCGACGGTGGACCGCGTCGATCTCCGCGGGTTCGTCTTCACCGGCGGGCCGGAGCTGAACTTCTCGGTGCTGACCCGGAGCACGCGATACCACCTCTCGGACGGGCGCCAGTGGACGTCGAACTACACCCTCCATTCCGATGCCGGTGGCTGGCTCGACCACGTCGAAGTGACGCCCGACAGCGTGCGCTACGTCATCGCGACGGGTCCGAGCCTGTGGAGCGAGACCGCGACCTACGGCGACTACAGCGCCGGCCCGATCATGTCGAGCGCCGGCACCTTCGGCGGCACCGGCCTGCTCACACTCGTCGCGGCGAAGGGCTCGACGACCGCCTCCATGCACGGGCAGGTGCTCGTCACCCGCAACGACCGCCTCTGGAGCTCGGTCTGGGGAGAGCCGCCGTTCGCCTACTTCAGCAGCATCCGGGGCTCCGTGGTGCCGTTCCAGCTGACGTACACGATCTACGGCACGACCTGGAACGAACAGACGTTCGAGTCGAACTTCCAGTACATCCAGACCGGCTCGATCGATCTGGCCCACCCGGTGTCGGTGCCGGCGCTCGAAGCCCTCGACGTGCGCGGTTCCGGGTACGTGCCGGACGGCGTCACCGTGCAGTACCACGCCGTGGCGCGCTACGCGAACGGGGTCGAGCGCGACGTGACGCACCTCGCGCAGTGGAGTCTCGACCCGGGTTCGCCCGCCACCCAGTCCGGAGGCGAAGTGACCGTCCCCGTGCTCGCCGGCACGTTCGCGACGTTGACGATTCGGGCGAGCTACTCCGAGCGGGGGGTGACCTGCGCCGGCGCGCGCTCCGTCCTGGCGGAGCGCGGACTTCCGCTCGCTCCACCGGGAGCGTGGCCGCAGTTCCAGGCCGATGCCCGCCATTCCGGCTACCAGCCGATCGTGCTCGACCCGCGAGGCGCCTCGCTGCTCTGGTCGCGCACGCTGGACGCCCGATACACGGTGCAGCCGGTCGCGGCCGCGAATGGCCTGGTGTTCGCGACCCTGCGGACGACGAACCTCGCCGATGTCCCGCAGCTCTTCGCGCTTCGGGGCGCGACCGGCGAAGTGCTGTGGTCCCGTGGCTTCGGTCCGGTCTCTTCGGTGAATCCACCGAGCTACGCCTTCGGAAACCTGTACCTGCAGACCGGCAAGCCGAGCGGGCCGAACGTCGACGCCGCGCTGCACGCGCTCGACGCGAGGACCGGCGAACCGGCGTTTCGCACGATCCACGGCGCCCAGTGGGAGGTGTACGGCGCCCCGGCGATCGCCGGGCGCACGGCCTGCGTCAACGCCGGCTACGTCGGCGGCATGGATGCGTTCGACGCTCTGAGCGGCGAGCGTCTGTGGCACCAGGGCGCGCTGCTCCAGGTGGACGGATGGACGCCGGCGCTCGACGACCGGCGCGCGTACGCGTTTCTCGGCAGCCCGTTCGAGAGCGCCCTGTACGCGGTGGATCAGGCGTCGGGCGCCATGGCTTATGCCGTGCCGGACACCGCGGCCAGGTCCCGCTTCGAAGCCGGTCCCGTGCTCGGCGAACTGGGCGAGGCGCTGGTGGTGAACCGGGGCCGTCTCCTGTGCTACGACCGCGCGACCGGCGCGTTGCGCTGGAAGATCGCCCGCGCCTTCGCGGAGCGCCCGGCCGTCGCGCGCGGGACGATCTACGTGATCGACGACGGGGCGCTGGCCGCGATCGACGAAGCGTCGCAGGCCGATCGGTGGAACTGGCGCCCTCCGGAGGGCTCGCTGACGGGCCCGCTGGTCGTGACCGACAGTCACGTGCTCGCCACCACGTCGGCGAACACGTATGCCGTCGGACTGGCATCGCACTCGACCGAGTGGACCTATCCGTTCGTCGGCAGCCTGGCCGTCGCGGACGGCGTGCTCTACATCGCGGGAGCGAAAGGGGTGCTGCGGGCGATCCGCATGGTGGACAGTCCGACCGCGGTCCTGCTCGAGGACTTCCGCGGCGAGCGGGACGCTCGCGGCGTGGCGCTGAGCTGGGTGTTGGGCGACGCGGAGGCCGGGGCGCGCGTCACGGTCGAGCGCGCGCCCGCTGCGACCGGGCCATGGACCGCGCTCGGCCTCGACGTGCGGCGCTCGGGTGACCGGTGGACGGCGCACGACTCGGACGCGGACCCGGCCGTCGAGCTCTGGTACCGGCTGGCGTTCGCCGGAGACGACGGCGAGGCCGGCGCGTCCGCGCCGGTGCACGTGCCGGCCGGGACGGCCCGAGCCCGGCCGCACCTGGCGATCGTTTCCGCGAACCCGACGAACGGACCGGTCCGGCTCGGCGTGTCCCTGCCTCGCGCGGCCCGGGTCCGCGTCCGCGTGTTCGACCCGCTCGGACGAACGGTGGCCACGCTCGCGGACGGACCGCTGCTCGCCGGCGAGAACGAACTGGCCTGGCGTCCCGGCGGCGGGCTCAGGGCCGGGCTCTACCTCGTGACGCTCGACACCGACGGTCTCCGCAGCACCGTGCGCGTCGCGCTCGTTCGCTGACGGCGGCAGGCCGGCGGTGCCGCGAACCACGCGCAGCCGGCCCGCCCGCCGCACGCCTGGCGAAGCCGGGGTGCGACCGCACGGCACACACCGGGCGGAAGAGGAGCCTTCATGGAGCGGAGGGACAGGATG
>CAZUEM010000187.1:0-6655 GCA_964619155.1 uncultured bacterium | reverse complement strand
TCGCCCATCTCGCCCTCGATCTCGGCGCGCGGCACGAGCGCGGCGACCGAGTCGATGACGACGATGTCCACGGCGCCCGAGCGCACCAGCGTGTCGGCGATCTCGAGCGCTTCCTCGCCGGTGTCGGGCTGGGCGACGTGCAGGTTGGCGATGTCCACGCCGAGCTTGCCGGCGTAGCTCGAGTCGAGCGCGTGCTCGGCGTCGATGAAGACCGCGCTGCCGCCCGCCTTCTGGGCGTGGGCGATGATCGTGAGCGCGAGCGTCGTCTTGCCCGAGGACTCGGGGCCGTAGATCTCGATGATGCGCCCGCGC
Organism: uncultured bacterium; assembly: GCA_964619155.1. GTDB lineage: Bacteria > Eisenbacteria > RBG-16-71-46 > RBG-16-71-46 > RBG-16-71-46 > CAIXRL01. Next base: position 6,343 of record CAZUEM010000187.1, on the reverse strand, counting down.
GGTACACCGCCCACGCCGAGCGCCATGTCGAGGCCGATCGAGCCGGTGGAGATGGTCTCGATGTCGGGCGCCGGGTTGCCCTCGCCCAGCTTCATGATGGCGCCCTTGCCGAACTGCTTCTCGATCTGCTGGAGGGCGAGATCCAGCGCCTTGGACCGTTCCTTGGCACTCGGCGGGGTGAAGTTCATGGACTGCGTCTCCTTCGCAGGGGCTGCGTGTGCGGGGATTCGGGCGGTGGCGTGCCTTCGCGCCTCGTCGGAGCGGGCCCGGGAGCCCGCCGCCACCCTTCTTAATGTCGCGGCCCGCATATTACACACTTGTGCAGTAGGCGCAAGAGGGAGTTTTCGGGGGTTTCCGGCCCCCGGCACGGTGCTAGGCTCGCCCGCGATAGCGGCTTGCCCCCGAAAGCCCCGAGGGGATCCGCCCCGCGGAGTGCGCGGCGAAACCAGGGGGTTCGAACGTGCCCATCCACCCGGCCGGGCGACCGGCGCATCGCCGGCGTGGCTTCGGCCGCGCGCTGCTCGTGCTGCTTTCCCTCGCGCTGGTCCCGGGCCTCGCTGCCGGATCGCCGGCCGCCGGTCCGCTCGCCGCCCACGTCACGGGCCCGGGACTCTGCGGCGTGCCGGTCTGGATGGCGTTCGGCGACCAGGCCGATGGTCGCTTCGGCACCGTGGCCCCGGCGGGCGACGTCAACGGCGACGGCTACGACGACGTGATCGTCGGCGCCTACAACTACGACCGTCCCGAGGCCGACGAGGGCGTCGTGTTCCTCTACCTCGGCGGGCCGGGCGGGCTCGCGGGCGCACCGGCGTGGATCGCGGAATCGAACCAGCCGGGCGCGCGGCTCGGCGACAAGCTCGCGGGCGCGGGCGACGTGAACGGCGACGGCTACGGCGACGTGGTGATCGGGGCCGCCCTGTACGACTCGCTGCACACGGACGCCGGGGCCGCCTTCCTCTACCTCGGCTCGCCCGCGGGGCTGCAGTCCGAGCCCGCGTGGATCGCGATCGGCGACCAGGCGGACGCGCAGTTCGGCGGTTGCGCGCAGTCGGCGGGCGACGTCAACGGCGACGGCTTCGGCGACGTCATCGTCGGCGCCTGGCTCGCCAGCCACGGCGAGCTGTACGAGGGGCGCGCGTTCGTCTACTTCGGCTCCGACACGGGCCTCGCCGCGCAGCCGGGGTGGGAAGGCGAAGGCGACGACGTGCTCTCGGCCTACGGCTACTTCTGCGCGTCGGCCGGCGACGTGAACGCCGACGGCTACGACGACATCGTCGTCGGGGCGCGACGCTGGGCCGGGAACGGCCTCGTCGAGGAAGGCCGCGTGTTCGTCTATCACGGCGGCCCCTCGGGCCCCTCGCTCGCGGCGGACTGGTTCTGCGACGCCGGGCGAGCCCGGAGCGAAGCGGGCGGCTACACCATCTCGGCCGGCGACGTGAACGCGGACGGGTTCGACGACCTGCTCGTCGGCGTGTTCCGCTGGGAAAACCCGGACCTCGACGAGGGCAAGGCGATGCTGTTCCTCGGCTCGGCGACCGGGCTCGCGCAGGTCCCGGTGTGGGAGGTCGAGGGCGGCATCGCGCGCAACAACTTCGGCTACCACCTCGACGGCGCGGGCGACGTGAACGGCGACGGCCACGCCGACGTCATCGTGAGCGCGCCGGGCGTGGACACGTACGACTTCCAGTACTACAACGCCGGTGAGGCCACGCTGTGGATGGGCTCGGCGGGCGGCCTGTCGGCGGCCCCGGTCTGGACGCTCGCCGGCCAGCAGGCCGAGATGCGCATCGAGGCCGTGCGCGGCGTGGGCGACGTGAACGGCGACGGCTTCGACGACGTCGCGATCGGCTCGCTCTACTACGACGCGGACTCCGCCGACGCGGGGCGCGCGTGGGTCTTCTACGGCTGCTCGGACGGCCGCACGGATGCCGCTGCGGGCGCGCCCGCGGGCGTCGGGCTGGCGGCGGCCGGGCCGAACCCGTCCGTGCGCCCCGCGATCGCGTTCACGCTGACCCGGCCCGGGTTCGCCCGCGTCGCCGCATTCGACCTGTCGGGGCGGCGCGTCGCCGACCTCTTCGAGGGCGTCGCGGGCGCGGGCACGCATCGCGTGCGGTGGCCGGCCGCCTCGCCGTCCGGCGCGCCGCTGCGCGCGGGGCTCTACGTCGTGCGGCTCGAGGCCGAGGGGCTCGTGCGCCGGCTGAAGGTCGGCCTGCTCCGCTAGCCGGGGTGGTAGGCTGCCGGCGGTCGCCGAAACCCGAACCGGGAAGCGAGGTGTCCCCATGAGCCGAGTCCTTCCGCTGATGGCCGTCGCCACGTTCCTGCTGACGGGCTGCCCGACGGACGGCCTGCGCCCCGACCGCGCGCTTGGCTTCGTTCGCATCACGCCGGACGGAACGCCGGTCCACCACTCGGGCCTCACGGACCCGGTGCGACTCGCGATCTTCGACGAGGCGAGCTTTGCCGAGACCTGGGCGCGCGCGTTCGCGAGCCGCGAGCCGGCGGCCGTGCCGCCCGCAGTGGACTTCGCGAGCGAGTTCGTCGTCTTCGTCGCGCTCGGCGAGAAGCCGAGCGGCGGCTACGCGATCGAGGTCTCGGGCGCGCTCGAGGAGAACGGCGGCGTCGTGATCGGCGTGATCGCGACCTCGCCCGGCAAGAGTTGCCCGGTGACGCTGGCGATGACGCAGCCGCTCGACGTCGTCCGCGTGAAGCGCCCCGGCACGGGCAAACCCGCGGTGAGCTTCGCGGAGAAGGCGGTCACGACCGACTGCGGGCCGTAGGCGGGCGGGCGGGCCCCGTCAGCGGAGGATCGAGACGCGGCAGGTCTCGGCGCGCCCGAATCCCGAGAGCCGCACCAGGTACGTCCCGCTCGGCAGCGCGGCGCCCGCGTCGTCGTGGCCCGCCCACCAGACGTCCTTCCACCCGGGCTCGACCTGGCGTTCGAGCAGCAGCCGCACGCGGCGGCCCGTGAGGTCGTAGACCTCGAGCCGGACCTCGCCCGCCGCCGGCGCGCGGAAGCGGATCGCGGTCCGCCCGTGCGCGGGATTCGGCACCGGGCCCGCGAGGACGCGCGCGACGGGCCGGAAGGGGTCGGCGACCGAGGTCGTGGCCGGGAGCGGCCAGCCGTCGGCGTCGAACTGGTCCATCGGGAACGTCGCCGGGGTGTCGGGGGCCGACGACGTCCACAGGCTGTCGAGGCGCGAGGCGATCGCGATCATGTCGGGGTCGGTCTCGACCCACGCGAGCATCTCCGCCATGGCGCTCGCCGAGGCCGGCGCGGCCGCGCGCGCGGGGCGCCCGGCGGCGGGCGGCAGGTTGTAGATCGCGCAGCCGCTGAAGAGGCACTGCAGCGCCTTGATCGTGTGCCGCGGCGCGGCCCCGTCGTCGGTGTACGAGTTGAAGCTCCCGCCCACCTGCCCGGAGGCGATCTCGTAGTAGGTGCCGATGCGCCCGGACGGGAAGATGCGATTGACGACGATCTGGCCCTGCGCGCTGCCGGGGGCGTCCTTGTTGAGCGCGTCGTGCGTCACCCCGCCGGCCGGCGTGACGAGGTCCACGTACCCGGTCTGGACGCCGATCACGTTGACTCCGCCGACCGTCGTGCTGCCGCTGCCCGCGGTCGTCTCGCCGTTCCACAGCGGGCAGCTGTACAGGTGCCCGCCGATGCGGATGAGGTCGCGGTTCAGCTCGATCCAGGTCGAGTGCGAGTAGAAGTCCTGGATGGCGTGGAGGGCCTCGCCGAAGAAGATGAGCGCCACGCCGAGCTGGCGGCGTTCCGCGTCGCTCGCGGGCGGGGACGGCCGGTCGAGCCCGGAGCGCGCGAGCGACATGAGCGTCTCGACGTTCTCCATGGACGCGAGGATGCGGTTGTTGTCGAAGTGCGAGGCGCTGAACTGCACGACCTGCGCCGAATCGGGGTCCGAGCAGAAGACCTGCAGGTAGGCGGGGCAGTAGCAGCCCGACAGGCACTGCGTCAGGTCGGGCCAGCGCACGCCCTGCTGGATGAAGCTCAGCGCCCGCGGACCGACGCCCTGCCGCGCGAGCACCTCGCCGGTCATGTTGGAATGGCGCAGGACCTCGAAGGCGCCGGCGGGCGGGGCCGCGAGCGGCGCGGCCGCGAGGAGCGAGGCGAGGGCGATGAGGCGGGCGCGGAGCATGGGGGGATTCTCCGGGTGCGGGGTCATGGGGCGATGTCGCGCGGCCCGAGGCTAGCACGCGGCGCGAGCCGAGGGCCGGGGAAAGTGCGACGGGGGCGCCGCGCGCGTCAGCCTCCCAGCTTCGCCTCGGCCGCGACCTCGTAGATCGAGCCGCGGGGCGAGAGCGTGCTCCTGACGAGCAGCAGCCGGTCCACGCGGAAGCGCGCCTCGGGCGCGCGGGCGGCGGCGAGCTTCGCGCTCCAGTCGGCCGGCTCGCGCACGCGGCCGACGGTGAGGTGCGAGGCGAACGGCTTGTCGGCGCGCCCGAACCCGCCGCGCTGGAGCGCCTCCTCGAGCGAGCCCGCCAGCGCGCGCAGCGGCTCGTCGCCTTCCGCGAGCCCCACCCACAGGACGCGCGCGCGGCGCGCGTTCGGGAAGCAGCCGAAGCCGCCGAGCGCGGCTTCGAAGGGCGCGTGCGTGGCCGCCGCCTCGCGCGCCGCCCCGGCCGCGCGCCGCGCGCCGTCGGCTCCGAGGTCGCCGAGGAAGCGCAGCGTGTAGTGCAGGTTCTCGCGCTTGACCCACGAGACGCCGTCGCCCGGGGCGCGCAGCGCCTCGCACGCGCGCGCGACGGCCGCCTGCGCCTCGGGCGGCGGGAACACGGCGAGGAACAGGCGCTGCGTGTCGCCGCCGCGCTCCCCGCCACGCCGGTCCATGCGCTAGTCCAGCGCCGGGTCCACCGGCAGGCCGAGCAGGTGGCGGCGCAGCATGTCGAGCGCGGTCTGCGCGGCGCGCTCGCGGATGGTCGCGCGCGAGCCGAACAGCTTGTGCAGCCGCACCGCGCCGCCTTCGGGCGAGCGCACGGCGATGAACACCGTGCCGACCGGCTTGTTGTCGGTGCCGCCGTCGGGCCCGGCGACGCCGGTGATCCCGACGCCCACCTCGACGCCGGCGCGCGCGCGCGCGCCCTCGGCCATCTGCTCGGCGACCGCCGCGCTCACCGCGCCCTGCGCCTCGAGCGTCGCGCGGTCCACGCCGAGCAGGTCGAACTTGGCCTCGTTGGCGTAGGTCACGAACCCGCGCTCCAGGTAGCGCGACGAGCCGGGCACGTCGGTGAGCCGCTTGGCGAAGAGCCCGCCCGTGCACGACTCGGCGGTGGCGATGCGCCAGCCCTTCTCGAGCAGCGCCGCGCCGACCACGGCCTCCATCGCGTCGCCGTCCTCACCGTAGACGACGCCCGAAACGCGCGCGAACAGCTCGTTGTAGGCGCGCACGCGCGTCTCGCGCACCGCCGCGGGCGTCGGGCCGGTCACGGTGACGCGCAGGTCCACGCCGAACCAGCTCGGCAGGTACGCGAGCGAAGCGCCCGGCCAGTCGCCGGGCAGCGCGCCGATGCGCTCGTCGAGCACGCTCTCGGGCAGGCCGTAGGTGCGTAGCGTGAACACCTCGACCGCGCGCCCCGTGCGCTCGCGCAGGTAGGGCACGACGTGCTCGCGCGCGAGCGCCTCGAGTTCCTGCGGCACGCCCGGCAGCAGGATGACGGGCTTGTCCTTGTGCAGCACCAGCACGCCCGGCGCCGCGCCCTCGCTGTTGCGCCAGACTTCGGCGCCGCGCGGCACGAGCGCCATGGTCTCGACCGCGGCCGGGAGCTTGCGGCCGATCTTCTTCGCGCGCTCGCGGATCCAGCCGAGCGCGGTCTCGTCGAGCTGGAGCGGCCGGCCGAGCACGGTGGCGACGGTCTTGCGCGTGATGTCGTCGGGCGTCGGCCCGAGCCCGCCGGTCAGGATCACGGCGTCTGCGCGGCCGAGCGCGTTCGTCAGGCCCTCGGCGATGCGTTCGCTCGTGTCGGCCACGGTCGAGTGCCAGGCGACCTGCACGCTGATGGCCTCCAGCTCGCGCGCGAGGAACGCGAAGTTGGTGTCCACGGTGCGGCCCGAGAGGACTTCGTTGCCGATGGTGACGATCTCGATCTGCATGCGCGGTTCCGTCCGGTGCGGGGGTGCGAGGCGGGCGCGCGGAATCTGCCGGACGCGGGGCCGCAGGGCAAACGCGGGTGGGGCTCGGGTCGTCGCCCGCGGTGACTCACGCCGTTCGCCGTGCGCGGACACCATCTTCACCGTGCGTTCGCGCAGCTCCAGAGAAGACGGCCGGAGTGCCCCTCGGCTCCCGTTCTCTCATGGACCGGTGCCTCCGGGAACCCCGGGGCGGTTCAC
>CAZUEM010000186.1:0-6747 GCA_964619155.1 uncultured bacterium | reverse complement strand
CTCGGCGGGACCGTGTGCCGCGGCGAGCAGGTCGAAGCCGCTCCTCGGGTGGATGCGGCCCGCGGCCCGCCAGGCGCCGTCGCGCCACGCCTCGAGGCGCACGCCCCACTCGGCCGCCGGGTCGGCGGCACTCGCCCGCGCGCAGTCGAGCAGGACTCCGGCCGCCGCGGCGTCCCCGGGCCACTCGAGTTCGAGCGTCGAGCCCGCCGGGAAGTGACGCGTGTCGCCGTCGGCCCCGGCCAGCGACGTCGAGAGGTCTACCCCGGCACCCGTCGTCATGCGTTCGGGCCGGCACCTCTGGCCCGCCACGACGCCGTCCTCGGTCGCGGCAGCCACCGTGCCGAGCGCGTGCTCGGCGACGAGCAGCCGCACCCGGTCGAGGCGCAGGGCCCCCGGCCGCAGGGAGACGATCCGCGTGGCCACCGAACCGGACTCGTCGGTGCGCGCGGCCATGAGACGCGCGGCCTGCGACTGCCACTGCCCCGGCAGCGCGCCGTCGAGGAACGTGTTCGCGACGCGCGTCAGGCCCGTGCCGCCGCCGCCGATCATCCGGTTCGACTCGGCCTGCCGGATGGCGTGGGGGCCGCCCTCGATCGGAGGCGGGTCCTCGCCTCCACCACCGCCGCAGTAGTACTGCTCGTAGACCTCCAGCTTGACGACCCGCGAGGCGACGCCGCCCGAGGGGTCGAGCGCGCGAGCGACGAACCAGTACGTGCCCGCCACGGGATAGGGCCAGTAGACGGTGTTGCCCGACTGGAACTGCGCCCCGGCCGGCAGGTAGGTCGCCTCGAACGTGAGCGGGTCGCCGTCCGGGTCGCTGGCGTACAGCGTCAACTCGAACGGCGCGCAGGTGGGGATCGAGTAGTTCGCCTCGACCGACGCGGTGAGCGCCGGGGCGCGGTTCCAGGTCGTCCGCCCGACCCAGACGTCGCGGTCATACGGGGCGGTGTGAGGCGCACGGCTGTAGGCGATCTGCGTGCCGTCGCGCGACCAGCGCAGGTTGTAGGCGGCAACGCCGCGCTCCACGAACCGGAACGCGGTGTCGCGGGCCGCAAGCGCGGTGTCCAGGAGCGCCACGCGGTTGAGGGCGATGCTCGGGAACCACGGATCGTTCGACCCCGAACAAATCGTGGCCCCGAGTGTGTAGCGATTGAGCAGTGGCGTCCTGTCCGTGATGGCGAGCCGTCCGTTTCCTGGCGGCACGTCGAAACCGAACAGGTCGATCGCTGGGCCGGAGACGAGTTCGGGCGGCCCTCCGGCGACCGGACAGCGATAGAACCGGCGCGTGATGTGGTCGCAGACAACGACGTGCTGACCATCCCGGGACCAACGCGGCGGCTGGGCCAGTAGCGGCTGCGTGCCGGGGGCGGGATGAGGGAACCTCGTGATCAGCCGGTCTCCACTTCCGTCGACACCGATCCACCGAAGTTCCCATGCCGTGTCAGCCGGGGCGGCGCGTTCATAGATGTAGGCGAGGCCCCGTCCGTTTGGTTGGAAGGCGGCGAATGTCGACGCCCCAGGCTGGTTGGTGAGTTGCATCGCCGGGTTTCCCGGCAACGACAGATTGGCGATCCAGAGGTCGTTGCGGCCCGAATACGGCCAGGTCGTCCACACCATGTAGCCGCCACAGGGCGACCAATCGGGGTTGTACTGCGGCATGGTCTGTGCGGAGACGCGCACGGGGGCAGAGCCATCGAGCCTGCGGCGGTAGATCTGCGCGAAGTCCGGCGCCACGATCGAGGAGTACGCGATCTCGTCGCCCGCGGGCGACCACGTGGGCCAGTCATCCGGAGTTCCAACCACCGCGCCGACAGCGAAGCTGGCGAGCGACGGCCCCGGAGCGGCCGCCACGCCGAGGTCGAGCCGATACGGCATCGCCTCCTCGTAGGACACGTCGCTCTCGCGGGCGAAGTACCCGCCCGCGTCGTCCGCGAGTGTGATCACGACGAGCACGGCCTTGTGCGTGACGCCGAACGAGGGCACCACCAGCCGCAGGTCGCGTGCGGTCGAATCACCCTCCACCCACGCCACCTCGGTCGAGTAGACGGCCGCCTCCGGGTGCTGCCACAACTCCGACTCCTCGCCGGTCGCATCGAGCCGATCGTAGGCGACAGCCGACGCCGCCAGCCGGACCCCGGCCCGAGGTTGCTCGAACTGAGTTCCCGGATGGGTCTTGCAGCCTCGAAAGAACGTCTCCGGGGCGATCCGCACGACGAGCTCGCGGTCGGCTGACAGAAGCGCTCCCGTCGCTCGCACGACCCAGTAGTTCGAGCCGTACGGCACCAGCGCCAGCGGGTATTGGGCTCCGCGGAAGGAACGCATGCCCTTGAAGGTCGTATCGCGCCGCAGCGCCGACTCGCCCAGATTGACGACGGCCGGCAGGGCGACGATGTCGTCGAGCGGATCCCCGTCGATGGACTGCCACGCCCGCTGGTTCACGCCGGGCGAGAAGTGCGCCCATGCCGGGTATCCGTACTGACCCTCGGCGAGATTGGGGTTGTTGACGAAGTTCGCGACCCGCCAGTTGTGGTGAAGCAGCCCGAGTCGGCTGACGCTGTCGAGCGGCACGCCCTGAGGGCGGAAGTAGCTCTTCGTGGAGCAGGTCGCACACTGGGAATCGGTCAACAGTTGCGCGAGCCCGTCGAGCTTCTTCGAGTTGTTCCGGTTCCAACGATAGACCAGGTCGTCGCGCATTCCGGCCAGCGTCCGGTTGGTGTCGGCGTTGAGGAAGTTGTAGGCGAGATAGGCCATCCACGAGGTGCGAGCCTGGTAGTTCGAGAGGCTGTACCGAAGGCCAACTCCCGGCGGCGGCTGTGCGGTCGCGTTGGCCCAGGCCAGCAGCGACCAGGTGTAGGGCACTTCGCTGCTCGTCGGTTCGATGTGATCAATCCCGCCGACCACTTCGGCCGCAGCCGACCACATTTCGCCGTAGGCCCCACCGCCATCGGCACCCGGCAACGAGTGGGCCATCTCGTGGTTGAAGCCGACGAACTGCACGGAGCCCGGTTTCGTCCAACCCGTGCCGGTCGGGTCCGTCGGCTGCGAGCGCACGGGCCCGCCCATGTGGATCGAGTTCGCGTGAAGCACGTCACCGAGCGCGCGGCCCGACGAGAGGTCCTCCTCGGGGGTCTGCCACAGCGCGGGCCATGCACCCCCGCGATCGTGGTCCCAGTCTGTGATGTAGGCATCCACGTGCGAGTAGTCCAGCGCGGGGTAGCTGGCATTGCCGAGGCGGAGGCCGTTGGTGAAGGTTTGCGCGTCGCGCGTGTACGTGCGCCCTTCGCGGTTCAAGTAGTCGTAGACGACCCAGGTGTTGTAGCCATCGACAGCGATGGGCGATGTTCCCTGGCGGTCCACGAGCTGCGTCCCGAACGTATTAAGCGTCTGCTGGATGGCCACAGACAGACCCGTGGAGTACAGCGAGTCCCACATGAACTCGGCGTCCCGCCAACTGACGTCGATTCCCTGCGCCCCGGGCCGGTGGGGGTAGAACTTCGCGTTCGCGACTTGCGTTTGCTGGCCGCCCGCCGGCGTCGCACAGCGCTGTGCCGCGCTCTCGCCGGGTGCCAGCAGGGCCATCAACACCGCCGCGACGATCTGCGGCGCTCGGATTCGCCATCCACGACGATGCATCTCGACCTCCGTCATGAAGGCCGGGTGCGCGAAGGGCGCCTCGGGGGTGAGACGGTTCCGGTGGTTGACCGGCTCGCGCAGCGCACCCACGATCGGGCGGGTCGGCAACCGTGCGGTGGCGGCCGCTCCGACGGTACGAGGAAAACCCCTTGCCACAGGGGGGGGGTGTCAAGGACTTTTCGGTACATGCGAATACGAACTGGCGGCCAGTTCGCCGCGGCAGCCATCCCCGTGCCCAGCATCGTCCCCGCCGTGAGGAGCACGCGCACGGCGGCTCTTGTCTCTCTTCTCGCGCTGCTTGGCGCGCTTTTGCCCGCTACTGCCGCTCTGGCTCTTCCCGCGGGCCGCAGTTGGTCGCCCATCGACACCCTGAATGCGCACGGGCACGACTACATGTTCACGTGCCGGTTCGAGCCAACGATCCGGGAGACGCTGCGATTCGTGGCGATTGGGATCGGGGGGCCCGGGAAGTTCCTCACGGGATTCGAGTGGGCGGACACCGCCTGGCGCGTCCGGTGGACGCACGACGACGGCGCGTTCATCACATACGAAAGCGAGGACACGAGCGACCGTGAATGGCTCGTCTGGCGATCGTTTCAGGCCCCGCCCGGCAGCGCGTTTACCCTCGAGTTCATGCTGGTCTCGACGGTTTCGGGCGACTCGCTGGCCACGCCCGACACGGTCGGCGTCGTGTATGAGTCCGCGAATCACTACGACGCGGCCGCCTCCGACTCCTGCGAGTGGGTCGTGGTCTGGGACCCGGTTCGGTCGAACCAGACCCGCAGCTTCACGCGCCGGCGCCCCGATGGTCCGTGGCTCGAGCGCCGCCTCCCCATCAGCGGCAACCGCGGCTACGCGACCGTCGCCCTAGACGACACCACCGCTCTCGTCGTGGGCGGCGCCGACAGCCTGCGCTGGGGCCGGCTCACGCCGACGCGCTGGCTGCACGGCGGCGCGCTCTACACGAGCGCCTTCCCCTCGCCCTTGCGCTCGGACGGTGCCGGCGGCTGGTGGCTCGGCTGGACCGAGGACTGGTGGCCCGCCGTCATGACCCGCTGGCTCCCCGGCGGCGGCTGGGCGCCGCTCGAGACGCTGGCCGTCCACTACCCGCCGAGCCTGTACCAGGTCGCCAAGAACAACGACCTGAGCCGCGACCGCTTCCCGCGGCCGGCCATGGTCTGGTCGAGCTTCGGGGACAACGGCGTGGAGCACCTCTACCTGGCCTGGCCGAACGACAGCGCCGGGTGGTACCCGGCCGAGCAGGTCCCCGGTACGGCGAAGGGCATCGCGCCCCAGGTCGCGCGCGACGAGAACGGCGACGTGTGGTTGATGTGGCTCGACCTCTTGCGACTCCAGTTGAGCTGGAGGCACTCGCACACGCACGCCGTCACCGACACGCCCCGCGCCGGCGAGGACCGCGGCCGGCCGCGGCTGCGCTGGAACCTCTCCGAACCCGCGCCGGGTTCGTACTGGACGATCTGGCGCGCCACGGGCGCAGGCGACTTCGAGCAGGTCGCACGGCTTGCCGCCGGGTCCGCGGCCGCCATGGAGTTCGTGGACGCGGCGCCGCCGGCGGGTGTCGCTCTCCGCTACCGCGTGCGACGCGAGTGCAAGGACGTGCGCTACCGCTGGACCAGCGCCGAGGCCGAGTGGCTGCCGCGGACCGCGCGACTCCGGCTCGCGCTGCGCTCGCCCAATCCCGTCGGCGGAGCGCTGGCCGTCGAGGTGCTGGGCGCGGCGGCGGGCGCGCTCGAGTTGCAGCTCTTCGACCTGCAGGGGCGGCTCGTGGCGCGCGCGCGCGCGACCGCCTCGGGCAGCGGGCGCGACGCGGTGTCGCTCGATCCGGCCACGGGCGCCCGCCCGCTGCGCTCGGGCGTGTACGTCCTGCGCGCTCGAGGCGGCGATCGCCGCACCTCCGACGGCCTCAAGGTTGTCGTGCTGAGGTAACGGCGCGGCCCACGCTCAGCGTGTGGCGGGAGCGGTCGCGGTCACGATCGCGTCGCGGTCGGCGTCCTCGATCCAGGCGCGCAGCATCACCGCCGCGGCGAGCGCCGAGAAGCGCCGCCCCGGGGCGCCGCCCGGCAGCACGCCGCGCTCGCGCAGGTGCGCGGCGACGCGCTCGAGCCGCGCGTACACGGGCGCGTGCTCGCCGGGCTCGCGCGCGAGCACGCGCAGCATCGCCGACACCCAGGTGCCGAGCCATTCGCCGCGCGGCTCGCCGTCGCCGGGGCGCTCGAACAGCCCCTCGCGATCGATCAGTTCGCGGTCCACGGTGCGCAGCAGCCGCTTCGCGAGCGCCGCGGGCAGCAGCGTGGGCGGCAGGCTCGCGGCCCACAGCTGCGGCGCCGACAGGCCGCGCACGGGCCCGCGCGCGGTGAGCGATTCGAAGAGGCAGCCCGCTTCCTCGTCCCAGAAGCGCGCGGCGAAGTTCTTCTGCAGCTCGTGCGCCCACGCCAGGTAGAACGCGGCGTTCTCGCGCCTGCCGAGCAGCTTGCCGAACTGCGCCATGGCCACCAGCGCGTGGTACCAGAGCGCGTTCGTGCCCGCGCGCGCGGCGGCCGTCCCGCCCTCGCCGCTCCACAGGAAGCCCTCGCGGTCGCAGCGCACGCCGTGGCGCGAGCCCGAGCGCAGGTGCTGCAGCACCTGCTCGAGCGCCGGCCACGCGGTCTCGCGCAGGAACGGGTCCTCCGCGGCGGGCGCGTCGCCGCGGCGGGCGATCAGGTCCACGAGGTTCACGAGCCACAGCGACGGCTCGGGGTCGCCGTAGCGCGGCGAGCCGTCGGCGGGGTCGAAGCTCTCGGGCGCGAGGCCCTCGTCGAGGTACTCGAGGTAGCCGCTCGCAACCGCGCGGGCCGACTCGAAGTCGCGCAGCGTGACGAGCGCCGCGGCGGCGCGCAGCGCGTCGCCGCCGCGCTCGAGCGTCTCGGGCCAGGCGCCGGCCAGCGTCATCCGGCCGTGGCGCGTGACCAGCGCGTCCCGCACCTGCGCGGCCAGCGCGGCCGCGAGCGGGTCGCGCTCGTCCACGAACGGTTCGAGCCGGCGGGCGGCCACCTCGTCCGGGCCGCCGCGCGCCGCGGTGGCGCGCCGCGCGGTCAGGTCGAGCCCCGCGAGCGC
>CAZUEM010000185.1:0-6753 GCA_964619155.1 uncultured bacterium | reverse complement strand
CGCTCGGGCAGCCAGCGGCCGCGCGCGAGGCGCAGCGTGTGCACCCAGAGCAGCAGCGCCATCACGAGCGGCACCGACATGTGCACGAACAGGTTGAGGAAGAAGAACGACGAGGGCGCCGTGGTGCCGCCGCCGAAGATGCGCCCGATCGGCGTCGCCAGCACGCCGAGGGCGTCGAAGAGCCGGGCGCCCGCCGCGCCGAGCGCGAGGGCGTGGTGGTCCCAGACCAGCACGTAACCCGTCCAGCCCACGACCAGCACGGTCGCGGTCAGGACGAGACCCGTCACCCACGCGAGTACGCGCGGCCCCCACGTGCGGCCCTCGGCCATCATGCGCAGCGCGTGCAGCGCCACGAACGCGACGGCCGCGTCCGAAGCGTAGCGGTGCAGCGCGCGCAGCCAGCGCCCGCCCCACACCTGCGCCTGGATGCGCTCCATGGACTCGTAGGGCGCGCCGATCCTGTAGACGAACAGCAGGTAGACGCCCGTCACCGAGGCGACGAGCATGAGCGCGACCGCGAGGGGGCCACTGCGGTGCAGCGGGTTCCAGCGCGAGCCGTACGCGCGGTCGAAGAGCGCGTCGAGCGCCGCGATCGCCGCGGCGAGCGGCCGTGCCGCCGGCGGCGCGGTCTCGGGTCGCGCCGCTTCCGGCCGCGCGAGCCGGGTCGCGGCGCCCGGCGGCGCCGGCGCGTCCGCCCCGGCCAGGCTCACGCGCGCGCCCGCACGCGCCGCACGCCCTCGACGATCCACTCCACCGTCGGGTTGTTGAAGCGGTAGGCGACGCGGCCTTCGGCGTCCACGATGAGCACGATGGGGGCGTGCGCGACGTCGCCGCTGCGCAGGTCGCGCTCGCGCGCCACCTGCAGCGTGTCGAGCAGCCGGCACACCGAATCGGGGTCGCCCGAGACGAGCCGCGCCCCGGCCGGCAGCGACCAGCGCGCGGCCAGGTCGGGCAGAGCGCCCGGCGTGTCGCGCCACGGGTCGAGCGTCACGAGCGCCATGTTCGCCGTCTCGGGGCCCAGTTCGCGCGCCGCCTTCGACAGCGTGTTCACCAGCACCGGGCAGACCGTCTGGCAGTGCGCGAACACGAAGCTCATGACCGTCGGCCGGCCCGCGAGCGCCTGCTCGTCGAAGGCGCGGCCCTCGTGGTCCACGAGCGCGAACGCGGGGACCGGATCGTGCGCGCGCGGGTAGCCCTCGGGGAGCGGGCCGCGCTCGAGCGGCTCGAACGACACCGAAGCGACCTCGCGGTCCTTCAGCACGCGCGTGGTGGCCCAGCCGGCCTCGACCGCGAAGACCGACGCGAGCGCCAGCGCGCCGAGGAGCCAGGGGCGGGAGCGGGAGACCGCGGGCAGCGACTCGGCCAGCTCGCCGCGGTGCGCGGCGACGATCGCGGCCAGCATCAGGAGCGGGGCGAGCGTCAGCATCATCCAGCCCTGCACGGCGGGCAGGCCGCCCGGGCGCGACCCGAAGCACGCCGACTGCGCGGCCGCGAGCCACGAGTCGGCGTCCGAGGGCACGGGCCAGAACGCGAAGCCCCACCACACCACCACGGCGAACGCCCAGAGCAGCAGCAGCGCCGCCCCGGCGCGCGGCGCCCGGGCGGGCGCCGCGCCGGTCGGGGCGTGCATCAGCCGACCTTCCACAGGAACGACAGCATCTTCCAGTTCGTGAAGTAGTAGAGGATGAAGCACACGAAGAAGACCGCGACGAGCACGAGCGTGCCGCGCACGCCGCTCGCGTGCAGGGAGTCGGCGGCCGGGCCCGTGTGCACCTGGGCCGGCAGCTTCAGCACGCCCGAGGGAATGCCCGAGGCGCCGGAGGCGATCGCCTTCTCGTCCAGCGGCTTGCCGAAGAACACCGTCGCGACCGCGATGGCGATGAACATGAGGGCCCCGGTCGCCGCGAGCAGGCCGCCCGCGCCGAAGAGCACCTGCACCAGCTCGGAGGCCGGGTGGATCTCGACGGGGAAGGGCGCGCCGGCGAACGACGAGTCCCAGTGGCGCCGCGGCATGCCGAGGATGCCCATGAAGATCATGCCGATGGCCATGGCGGTGATGCCGCCGCCGAAGACGTACGGCTGCACCTTCGCGAGCCCCCAGAACGCGACGCGCTTGCGGAAGATGAGCGGCAGCACGTAGTAGGTGACCGCCATGAACGCGAGCGTCGTGCCGCCCACGACGGTGGCGTGGAAATGTCCGGTCACGCGCAGCGTGTTGTGGGCGAGGATGTTGATCTGCTCGGTGCCGATGGTGACGCCCGTGATCCCGCCGAGGAAGCCGAAGATGACGAGCGAGAGCCACATGCCCGAGAAGCCGGGGTCGTCCCAGGGCGCCTTGCGCAGCCACTCGAACATGCCGTTCGTGAAGCCGCGGAGCCGCTGGCCCGTCTCGATGCCGGCCGGAACCGTGAAGCCGTGGATCATGCTGGCGAGCACGGCGAGGTACATCGCGTAGCTCGTGTTCCAGATCTTCCACGCCGGCCCCATGCCCGGGTCGACGAGCAGGTGGTGGGCCGAGGCCATCGAGATGAAGAGCACGTACAGCACGAACGCCGTGCGGCTCACCTTCTCGTTGACGACCACGCCCCCGACCGTCAGGCCGCCGAGCAGGTACCAGACCGAGACCATCGCCGCGACGTTGATCTGCTGCGACGAATGCCCGAGGCCCCACCACACCATGCGGTAGACCTGCGGGTCGATGTTCCCGACGTTCATGGACCACAGCCAGGTCGGGATGTAGACGGCCGCCCCGTGCAGCAGCGTGATCACGGCGATCACGGCGGCCGTGAGCCCTCCGAACGTCACCAGCGGCATCGAGCCGGAGTAGGTCTTCTCGCGCTTCGCCACCACGAGGGCGGCGAAGAACAGCGACACGGCGATCAGCGCCCCGACCGCGAACAGGATGATGCCCAGGTAGTAGTTGGGCGTGGCGCGAAGCGGCGGGTAGGAGGTGAACAGCACGTCGGCCTGGCCGGCGAAGACCGTGTAGTCCGCGAGTCCGGCGCCGACGACCATCAGGCCGAAGGCGGCCCACGCCAGCTTCTTCGCCGGCTGACGGCAGCCGAGCACGACGGGGCCGGCGAAGTACAGCACCGCCATCTCGAAGAAGATGACCCAGAAGATGAGCATGTTGAGGCCGTGCGCCGTGAGCAGCCGGTAGTACCAGTCGGCCGGCAGCAGGTGGACCGACTGCCAGCGCGTGAGCACCAGCAGGATCGCGGCGATCGCCCCGACCAGCATGGCGACCACGGCCACGACGGCGTTGGCCCGGATCAGCAGCTCGGAATCACGGTTGACCTTGAGTCCCGTCACCGGACAGGTGCGGAACCGTTCGGCGAAGGATGCGATCGCGCTCATGGTTCCCTTTCAGTCCTCGACGAGGACCTTGCCCACCATCAGGTGGTGGCCGATGCCGCAGAACTCGTTGCAGATGATCCGGAAGTCGCCCGAGCGGTTGGGCACGACGCGAAGGCCGTAGTCGTAGCCGGGCACGACCTGGAAGTTGAGGTTGACGGGGTAGAGGCTGAAGCCGTGGTTCACGTCGGCGGCGGACAGGTGCAGCGTGTACTCGACGCCCTTCTTGAGCTTGAGCGCGGGGTACCACTGCCACATGCGGCCGAGCAGGTAGACGTCGGCGCCGGGCGGCGGCTCGACGACCGGGATGCCGTTCTCCTCGCCGACCTTGTACTCCTCGACGAAGCGGTCCACGCGGGCCACGTAGGCCTCCGGGGCCACCTTGTGGCGGATGCCGGCCGGGTTCTGCCCGCCGCGGAAGTGCCACAGGGGCATCATCGCGAACAGGATCAGGCACCACACGAAGGCGATGGCGATCCAGGTCTTCTCCTGCTTGTGGGCCGGCTTCCACCAGATGCCCTGCGGCGGAACCAGCGCGGAATGGAACTCGTGCGCGGACACGGAAGTCCTCCTCGGGTTCAGGGCAGGGGGGCGGGCTTCAGGGACAGGATCTCGACGAGTCCCCAGAGGGTGTAGAACGCGAGCATCACGACGATGCCCGCGATCAGAAGCAGGAACGGCTTTTCGTAGAGCCTCTGGCCGAGCGGGACCTGCTCCTTCGCCCCGGCGGGCCCGTCCTTCTCGTTCATCACGGCCTCCTCGCGCGCTCGCCGCCCCACCGCGGAGCGGTCGCGACGGGGGCAGCCTGCGGGCGCCGACGGGGGGGCGGTATGACGGACGTCATATCGGGCGCGGGTTGGGGGGGGAGGCCGCCCGTGGGTTAGTCTGGCCCCGGTTGCACTTCCCGACCTGAAGACCTTCAGGCAACTCCCAGGAGAGACGAATGATCCATCCCATTCCGACCCTCCCGCGGACGCGCGCGCGCCTGCCGCTCGCCGTCCTCGTCCTGCTCGCGGCCTCGATCGGGGCGCTGCTCGGTTGCTCGCGCGGTCACGACGGCCCGAGCGCCGACGCCGCCCGCGCCGACCGGGTCACCGGCGAGGAGGAGGCGGTGCTCACCGACCCGCCGTTCGTCCCGCCGCCGATCACCCGCCGGCACGCGACGAAGGTCGTCGTCCGGCTCGAGGTGCGCGAGGAGGTCAAGCGCCTCGCCGACGGCGTGGACTACACGTTCTGGACCTTCGGCGGCACCGTCCCGGGCCAGTTCATCCGCGTGCGCGAGGGCGACGAGGTGGAATTCCACCTGAGCAACCACCCGTCGAACAAGATGCCGCACAACATCGACCTGCACGCGGTGACCGGCCCCGGGGGCGGCGCGGCCGCGTCGTTCACGGCCCCCGGCCACTCGTCGGTCTTCTCGTTCAAGGCGCTCAACCGCGGGCTCTACCTCTATCACTGCGCGACCGCCCCGGTGGGCATGCACATCGGCAACGGCATGTACGGGCTGATCCTCGTCGAGCCGCGCGAAGGGCTGCCGAGGGTGGACCGCGAGTACTACGTGTGCCAGGGCGACTTCTACACGAAGGGCCGCAACGGCGATCCCGGCCTGCAGCCGTTCGACATGGAGAAGGCGGTGCGCGAGCAGCCCGAGTACGTCGTGTTCAACGGCGCGGTCGGCGCGATCGCCGGAGACCAGGCCCTCACCGCGAAGGCCGGCGAGACGGTCCGGTTGTTCGTGGGCAACGGCGGCCCGAACCTGGTCTCGTCGTTCCACGTCATCGGCGAGATCTTCGACAAGGTGGCGGTCGAGGGTGGCGACCTGCACAACGAGAATGTCCAGACCACGCTGATCCCGGCGGGTGGCGCGGCGGTCGTCGAGTTCAAGGTGGAGACCGCGGGCACGTTCATCCTCGTCGACCACTCGATCTTCCGCGCGTTCAACAAGGGCGCGCTCGGCATGCTCAAGGTCGAAGGGGAAGAGGACAAGCTCGTCTTCTCGGGCAAGCAGGGCGACGAGGTCTACCTGCCGGAGGGCGGCGCGATCCAGTCGGTCGAGGGCGACGCGCCCCGCCAGGCCCCGGCGGCGAACCGGGCCGAGCGCATCGAGCGCGGCCGGCGGATCTACTCGAACGTCTGCGCGGCCTGCCACCAGCCGAGCGGCGCGGGCGTGGCCGGGGCGTTCCCGCCGCTGGCGGAATCGGACTACCTCAACGCCGACAAGCTGCGGGCGATCCGGGTCGTGGCCGAGGGGCTCGAGGGCGAGATCCGCGTGAACGGCCAGAGCTTCAACAGCACGATGCCGGCGCTCAACCTTTCGGACGAGGACGTGGCGAACGTGCTCACCTACGTGTACTCGATGTGGAAGAACGCGGGGCACGAGGTGACGCCGGCGGAGGTCGCGAAGGCGCGCGCGGCCGCGAAGCCGTGACCGGGGGGGCGGGATGAGTTCGCGGCGCGGCCGGGTCGCGGGCGCGGCGCTCGCCCTCACGCTCGCCCTCGCCCCGGCGGCGGCGGCGGCCGCGCGTGCGACCGCCCCGGCCCCGGAGATGGTCCGCCTCCCCGGAGGCGAGTACCGGCCGCTCTACCGGCAGCCGGTGCGCGACGCGCGGCGCGACACGGTGGTGCGCCGTGTCGTGAGCGCCCGGCTGCCCGCGTTCGACCTCGACCGCCGGCCGGTCACCAACGCGGAGTTCCTGGCGTTCGTCCGCGAGGATCCGCGGTGGCGCCGCTCACGGGTCTCGCGGCTGTTCGCCGACGAGTCCTACCTGCGCCACTGGCGCGGCGATCTCGATCCCGGCCCGGGTGCGCCGGCCGGCAGCCCGGTCGTGCACGTCTCGTGGTTCGCCGCGCGGGCCTACGCGGCCGCGCGCGGCAAGCGGCTCCCGACGGTGGCCGAGTGGGAGCTGGCGGGCGCCGCCGACGAGCGGCGCCGCGACGCGCGATCGGACCCGGGGTTCCTCGAGCGGCTTCGCAGCTGGTACGCGCGTCCGCTGCCGGCGGTGCTGCCGGCCGTGGGGACGGGATTCCGCAACGTCTGGGGCGTCGAGGACATGCACGGGCTCGTCTGGGAATGGACGCTGGACTTCAACTCGGCGCTCGTGTCGGGGGAATCGCGCGCCGACGCCGCGCTCGAGCGCTCGCTGTACTGCGGCGCGGGGGCGAGCGGCGCCGCCGATTTCTCGGACTACGCGGCCTTCATGCGCTTCGCGCATCGCGCGAGCCTCGAGGCGCGCTACACCTCGGCCGGCCTGGGCTTTCGTTGCGCGCGCGACGTGCCGGGCGGGTCGCCGGCGGCGGGGCGCGCGGCCGGGGGAAGCCGTCCGTGAGCGCGCGGCCGCACGCTCCCGCGCTCGGTGTGCTGGCGCTCGCCGCGCTGCTGGCCGGCGGGCCGGGCTGCGC
>CAZUEM010000184.1:0-6775 GCA_964619155.1 uncultured bacterium | reverse complement strand
GCGCGGCTTCGAAGCCCGGGGAGGCTTAGCACCGGCCTGACATTCTGGCAACGCGGCCGCCTGCGTGCGGGTGAGCGCGGCGCGCGGGAGACGCGGCCGCGGGCGGGTGGCGCGGCATCGCGGGCGGGACGGGCCGCGGCCTTCAGTCCAGGCGGCCGGGGCGCGTGAGCGCGAGGCCGAGCAGGCGCGAGAGCAGCATGCGGTACTTGAGGCCCGCCGCCGCCGCCGCGCTCGCGAACTCCTCCTTCTCGGCGATCTCGGGGTTCGGGTTCGCCTCGAGCAGGTAGAGCTCGCCCTTCGCGGTCAACCGGTAGTCCACGCGCGCGTAGCCGTCCAGTTCGAGCATGCGGTAGACGCGGCGCGTCGTGCGCTGCAGCAGCCGCTCGATCGCCGGCTCGAGCCCCTCGGCGCGGCGGATGTCGATGTGGTGCTTCTTCTGGTACTCGGGGCTGTGCTTGACGCGCTCGGTGGCGATGGGCTCGCCCGATTCGGCCAGCCGGCCGAAGTCCAGCTCCCAGGTGGGCAGCACGCGCAGCCGCTCGTTGCCGACGACGCCCACGTACAGCTCGCGGCCCTCGATGTACTCCTCGACCAGCGCGTCCGAGCCGATGGACTCGTGGATGAAGCGCACGCGCTCGGCCAGCTTCTCGTCGCTGTCGACGATGCTCGCCTGCGCGATGCCGAGCGAGGCCTCCTCGCTCGCGCTCTTGACGAACAGCGGGAAGCGCAGGCTCTTCGGGCGCGCGACCTTGCGGCCCTTCGGGACGACGAAGAACGCGGGCACGCGGACGCGGTGGTAGGCGGCGATCTTCTTGGTGATCGCCTTGCTGCGCGCCAGCACCAGCCCGCGCGGGTTGCAGCCGGTGTAGGCGAGCTTGAGCAGCTCGAGGTAGGCCACCACGTGCTGGTCGAAGTTGGTGACGCCGTGGAACTCCTCGAGCAGGTTGAACACCACGTCGGGCTTCCACTCCTCGGCCGCGACGCGGATCGGGTTCAGCTCGTCCTGGACGCCGAGCGCGCGCACCTCGTGGCCGAGGCGGCGCAGGTTGGAGACCACGTCGTACTCGGTCTTCCAGACGTTGATCTCCTCGGGCGTGCTGCCCTTGAGCGAATCGGGCGGCACCAGCGTCGGGTGCATCAGCACGAGCACGCGGAGCGGCTTCTTCACGGCCTTCTCCCGGGTCGGCGGGCCGGGCGGCGGCGGGCGCGGCTCACAGCGCCACCCAGTTCCGGCGGGAGTAGTGGAAGTGCACGGTGCGCACGGTGAGCAGCAGCGCGACGTCCACGCGCAGCCGCCGCGCGCTGCCGGCGGTGCGCAGGTCGAGCACCCGGCAGCTCGCCACGACGTCGTCGAGCACGCGCCCGATCGTGAACGGCGACTCCCCGGTGAAGCGCGACACCAGCCGGCGGATCTCGCGGCGGTTGCGCGACAGGAAGCGCGCCGCGGGCTCGCCGCGGCGGCCCGGTTCGGCGGCGAAGAGACGCTGCAGGTCGCGGTCGGGCACGCTCGGCCGCCAGCGCGAGAAGGCCTCCTGCTTGTCCGCGTAGTGCTCGCCGAGCGTGCGGCGCACGGTCGGCAGCGGCTCGACCGTGCGCCGGTCGCGCACCGCGGGCGGCTCGCCGCGCAGCTCGCGCATGACCTCGTCCACCCACTCGAGCTTCTTGAGCGCGGGCCAGCCCGCGTAGCGGCGGCGCCACGGGAAGCGGGGGGTGAGCCAGACGGCGAAAGTCTCGGCGAAGTCCTCGTCGGGGTGGGCCTGCGCGTAGTACTGGCGCAGGTGCTGCACGTGGCGCTGGCTCGAGGGGTCGGGCCGGTAGGTGACCGGGTAGGGCTTGTGCGTGTTGCCGAACAGCCGCCGCCAGCCGGCGCGGCGGTGCAGCCGCCAGGCGTGCTGCGCGCAGTGGCCGCACTCGTGCCGCAGGATCTGCAGGCACTCCTCGCGCGTGCCGCCCTCGGCCTCGAGCATCATGCGGCGCTCGAGCCGCAGCAGCCGCGGGTGCGCGAGGTAGAAGGGGATCGCGATCCCGGGCACGCCGCCGGGCGAGAACCACTCGGTCGAGAGCCAGACGTGGGGCCGCAGGCGCAGCCCGCGGCCCTCGAGTTCGGCGTAGACCTCGTGCACGCGCTCCTCGGCCCACGAGCCCTCGAGCCGCAGCCCGAGGTCGCAGAAGCGCAGGTCGAGCAGGCGCTCGTCGGACAGCGAAGCCCAGCGCACAGGGGCGCGGCGGGTCGTCGAAGGGCCGGCCATGGTTCTCCGGCGCGGCGCGTGCGCCGCGCGAACGAGGATGCGTTTGACGCCCCGCGCCTTCCATCGCGAACATGCGCGGCCCGGCGCGTCCCGCCGGGTGCGAACGGAATCGGCCGCATATTACTTGAGAGCCAAGCCATGCCAAGCCCCCGCCCCTACCGCGACCGCCACGCCCTCTACGAAGTCGCCGTGCAGGGCGTGGACTGGGACCTCGACTTCCTCGCCCGCCTCTACCGCGCCCGCAACGGCCGCGAGGCCCGGCGGTTCCGCGAGGATTTCTGCAGCACCGCCGCGCTGGCCACGGCCTGGGCGCAGCGCGACCCGGCGAACCGCGCGTGGGCCGTGGACCTCGACCCCGAGCCGCTGGCGTGGGCGCGGAAGCACCGGCTGCCGTACGCGCGCGGCACGGCGGGGCGCGTGACGCTCGAGCGCGGCGACGTCCGGCGCGTGAGGCGGCCCCTCGTGGACGTGACGTGCGCGCTCAACTTCTCGTGGTGGGTGTTCCACGAACGGGCCGACCTGCTCGCCTACCTGCGCGCGGCGCGCGCTTCGCTCGCGAAAGGCGGCATCCTGGTGCTGAACGCCTTCGGCGGAGGCAGGGCCGAGCGGCCCCTGGTCGAGCGCACCCGCAAGCGCGCCGGCAACGGCCCCGACGGCGAGCCCGTGCCGGCGTTCACCTACGTCTGGGAGCAGAAGAGCTTCGAGCCCATCGGCCGCCGGCTGCTCGCGCACATCCACTTCGAGCTGCGCGACGGCACGGCGCTGCCGAAGGCGTTCACCTACGACTGGCGCATGTACACGCTGCCCGAGCTGCGCGACGCGGCGCTCGAGGCGGGGTTCCGCGACTTCGAGGTCTGGAGCGAGGGCTGGGACGCCGAAGCCCGCACGCACACCGGCCGCCTCCACCGCCGCGCGAAGCTCGACAACGACGACTGCTGGATCGCCTACTGCGCGGCGTACAAGTAGGGGCGGCCATGTGGAGACGGGCCGGGGGGAGTGAGGCGCCGCGTATGAATCCGAGTTTGGGCTTGCCCGGCCCGTGGGCGGTTCCCTAGCCTGCGGCGACATGGCCGCCACCTTGGAACTCCTGCGGACATCCCTTGCGGGAAGGTACGCCGTCGAGCGCGAGCTCGGCCGTGGGGGCATGGCCAGTGTCTTCCTAGCGCGCGACGAGCGGCATGGCCGGCCAGTTGCGATCAAGGTGCTCGACCCCGAACTCGCGCGCGCCGTGGGTTCGGAGCGGTTCCTGCGCGAGATCGAGATCGCCGCCCGGCTCACGCACCCGAACATCGTGCCGCTGCTCGACTCGGGCGATGCGGGCGGGCTGCTCTACTACGTGATGCCCTACCTCGAGGGCGAGTCGCTGCGGGCGAAGCTTGCGCGCGAGCGGCAACTGTCCGAGGGCGAGGCGGTTCGGCTCGCGAGCCAGGTCGCCGGCGCCCTCGACTACGCCCACCGCCAGGGCATCGTCCACCGCGATATCAAGCCCGAGAACATCCTGCTCGCGGACGGACACGCGATGGTCGCGGACTTCGGGATCGGGCGGGCGGTCAGCGACGGTGCGGATCGCCTGACCGAGACCGGCATTACGGTCGGCACGCCGGCCTACATGAGCCCCGAGCAGGCGATGGGCGGCCGTGATCTGGACGGGCGGAGCGACGTCTACAGCCTCGCCTGTACGCTGTACGAGATGCTCGCGGGCCAGCCGCCCTTCGCAGCCCCGACCCCGCAGGCGGTCGTCTTCCAGCACAGCCACACCCCGCCGCGCAGCCTCGCGGAACTCGGGCGGTCGGTGGAGCCCGCCGTCGAGCGCGCCGTGCTCAGGGGGCTCGCCAAGAGCCCGGCGGACCGGCACGCCTCCGCCGCGGACTTCGCGCGGGCGCTGGCGAGCGAGTCGGCCCCGGCGAGCGAGTCGGCGCCGACGGTGGCCGTCGCCGCACGGTCCGATGCACGCGAGCGCGCCGGAGCGCGCAAGGGCGCGCTACGGATTGGGCGCCTCACGTGGCTTCTCGCCTCGGTCGGGCTGGTGACCATCTTCGCAGCGGCGTGGTGGGCGTGGAGCCGGAACCAGGCTCCGCCGCAGGCACCCCCCGGGGCGTGGCTGCTCGCCGCCGACTTCAAGGGGCCGGCGGAGGACGATGAGACGACCCGGACCGTTCGCTCCCTGGCGCTGGCCTGCATGGAGCAGTCGCGCCGCGTCCGAATCGTGAGCGACCCGCAGATCCAGATGGCACTGCGTCTGGCGGAGAAGCCCCCTGGGACCCCGGTGACTACTTCCCTGGCGCGAGAGCTCGCGTATCGACGCAACTTCCCGCTCGTGCTCGAGGGCGAGCTTTCCCGACTCGGGGAGTCGTACACGCTGGTGATGCGGATCACAGACTCCGACAGCGGGTCGGTCCTCGCCGTCGCGAATGGGACCAGTCGCAGCAGCGAAGACATTGTGCCGACCGTGGACGCGATGGCGCGCAGACTCCTCCGGCAGGTGGGGGAACCCCCAGCGTGGCGGAAGAAGTGGTCTTCAGCGTATGAAGTCGTCACGCCTTCGTTTGAAGCGTACCGGCTCTACCGTGCAAGTGCGCGCGGTGGGAGTTGGGGGGAGAGGCGAGCGCTCATTCTCCGCGCACTCGAGCTTGATCCTGAGTTTGCCCGCGCGTGGATTGCATTGGGAGTACTCCACGGAAACCTTAGACAACCGGACTCAGCGCTCGTCGCCTTCGATCAGGCATTGAGAGCTTCGGCCCGACTGTCGCCAGTCGATCGGAATGCCCTGCTAAGGAGGATTGCGCGTACAAGAGGCGATCTTCGCGCGGCTGCGCTGTATGCTCAAGCCGTGCTTGCAGAGCGACCCGATCTTAGCGGTTCGCACTTCGGCCTCGCGTACGTCTATGGCCAGATGGGGGATTACTCTCGGGCGCTTTCGGGCTTTAGGGAAGCATGGCGACTCGATCCATTCCCAGAAAACGGACCCACTGCGTTGAACATGACAATCGTGTCGGCCTCCATGGGGCAACTCGATTCCGCACGCCGCTTTGCTGCTCTGCCCCAACCCGAGCACCTGCGGCTTGTGTCGCTGAGCTTAGTCGAGATTGCTGCCCATCAGTGGGTCCGCGTGGATAGCCTCGCCCGGTTGTTGGCAGGCAAGACCGAGTTGGCCGTGAACTATCATTGGCTCGCCAACCGACAAATGGCAGGAGCGCAGATTGCCCTGGGCGAGTGGTCACGAGGCAAGGCGCAGTTGGCAGCGGTGGCCGGGAACCAGTACCCCGAAGGAGTGCCGGAAGCCGAGAGAGCACGCGACATGCTGCTCCTGGCCGGCCTCTACTCAGGTGAACTGCCCGATCCCGAAGTTGTCGATGAGGGCGCCGATGGCGCCGTGCGCGAGGGAATCCGCTGGGCACTCGCCAGGGATGTCGCGCAAGCCAGGCGGACCCTTGCCTCTGCTCCTCCTGCGGCCGCTTACTGGCTGGGCCCCGAACCGACGAACCGCCTCATCCTGCGGAGTGTGATAGCAGTCCGGGAGGGCCGGGCTCACGAGGTGGCACAGGAACTCGCACCGATCGCCCGGCAGCCGCTCGACTTCACGACCGATGGTCAGGGCGGCCTAGGAATCGTTGCGGTGCGCTGGGTGACGGCCGATGCATTCGAGCAAGCCGGCCAGCCCGACTCGGCGATCGTGTACCTCAATCGAGCACTCGATGATCTGGGTTCCATGATGAGCGAGGACATCTTCTACGCCGTAGCCTTTCCCTTCATTCACCTCCGCCTCGTGCACCTCCACGCCCGGCTGGGACATATCGCCGAGGCGCGCAAGTTCCTCGAGGAGCTGCACCGGACTTGCACCCGGCCGGACGGCACGATGAAGCGGCTGATCGCGGCCGCGGAGAGGGCCGTCTCGAGCGAGAAGCAGCCAGTGCCCTCGTCGGTACACCGCAACTAGGCGACGCATCGCGTGGCCGCTGCGCTTCGCAGGCGGCGGAGAGGGTCGCCCCGAGAAGCCCGGCTTCACTCGCCCGCGCCGTTGGACACCCGCGCCGCCCCCGCCTAGCCTTCGCGCCCCATGAAGACGCTCGCCGCCACCCGCTACGTCACGCCGCTCCGCGAGGGGGGCTCGCTGCCCGCCGTGGTCGAGGCCTCGGACGGCAGGCTCTACGTCGCCAAGTTCCGCGGCGCGGGGCAGGGGCCGCGCGCGCTGGTGGCCGAGTGGCTCGCGGGCGGGCTGGCGCGCGCGTGCGGCTTCGACGTGCCGGAGCTGGTGCGGCTCGAGCTGGACGAGGCGTTCGGGCGCAACGAGCCGGACCCCGAGATCCGCGACCTGCTGCGCGCGAGCACGGGAGCCAACCTGGGGCTCGAGTTCCTGCCGGGCGCCATCGCCTACGACCCGATCGCGCCGCCCGACGTGGCGCTCGACCTCGCCTCGCGCATCGTCTGGTTCGACGCGTTCGTGATGAACGTGGACCGCACGCCGCGGAACCCGAACCTGCTGCTCGCGCGCGGGCGGCTGTGGCTCATCGACCACGGCGCGGCGC
>CAZUEM010000183.1:0-6795 GCA_964619155.1 uncultured bacterium | reverse complement strand
GGGACAGAATCACTGACGCGTTAGCCGGGGTCATTTTCACTGACGTCCCACAGCGACCCGCGCCGCGTTTGCCCGGGCTCGCGCGCGTCCGTTAGAGTCTCCGCCTTCCAACGCCCTTCGGCATCCTCCCCGGGGACCCCTCCATGGCTACCGCCAAGACCGCGACAGCCACGTCGCCCCATGCCGGCCTGACGGCCGAAGATCTCGTCGGCTTCTACCGCACCATGGTCACCTCGCGCCGCACGGACGACGAGGAGATCCGGCTCAAGAAGCTGAACCTGACCTTCTTCCAGATCTCGGGGGCGGGGCACGAGGCGGTGCTCGTGGCGGCGGCGAAGGCCATGAAGCCGGGCTACGACTACTTCTACCCGTACTACCGCGACCGGGCCCTGTGCCTGCAGCTCGGCATGACGGTCAAGGAGATGCTGCTCTCCTCCGTGGGCGCGGCCGAGGACCCGAACTCGGGCGGTCGGCAGATGCCCAGCCACTGGGGCCACCGGAAGCTCAACATCGTGTCGCAGTCGAGCCCGACGGGGACGCAGTTCCTGCAGGCGGTCGGCGCGGCCGAGGCGCTGGTCAAGTACCGCGACCTCGAGGGTGAGTACCCCGAGCTGAAGGGCCAGGCGCAGGGCGACGAGGTCGTCTACGTCTCCACCGGCGACGGCGCGACCAGCGAGGGCGAGTTCTGGGAGGCCCTGAACTCGGCCTGCAACCTCAAGCTCCCGGTGCTGTTCCTGGTCGAGGACAACGGCTACGCCATCTCGGTGCCGGTGGACGTGCAGACGGCGGGCGCCAACGTCGCCGAACTGGTGAAGAACTTCCCGAACCTCTTCTGGGTCGGCGAGGTGGACGGCAACGACCCGGTCGAGTCCTACCGCGTGCTGACCGAGGCGGTGGCGTACTGCCGCGCCCGCAAGGGCCCGGCGCTGGTGCGCGCGAAGGTGACGCGCCCCTACTCGCACTCGATGTCGGACGACGAGAGCAAGTACAAGCCGCAGTCGGTCCGCGACGCCGAGGCCGAGCGCGACTGCCTCCGCACCTTCGGCCGCTGGCTGGTCGAGCAGCGCGTCGCGTCGAAGGAGCAGCTCGAGAAGCTGCACGAGGAGGTCGCGGCGGCGGTGCGCAGGGCGTCGGAGGAGGCGCAGGCCTCGCCGCAGCCGGCGACGCACACGGCGACGGCTTACGTGTTCTCGCCGAACGTGGACCCGTCCTCGGACCGCTTCCTGGCGACGCCGAAGCCCGAGAACCCGAAGCAGACCGAGACCATCCTGCAGAGCATCAACTACGCGCTGCGCGACGAGATGAAGCGCAACCCGCGCGTCGTGATGTTCGGCGAGGACGTCGCCGACGCCTCGCACGAGCACGTGCTCGACGACCTCAAGGGCAAGGGCGGCGTGTTCGGTGTGACGTGGGGCCTGCAGAAGCAGTTCGGCGGCAAGCGCGTGTACAACTCGCCGCTCGCCGAGGCCAACATCGTCGGCCGCGCGATCGGCATGGCGACGCTGGGTTTCCGGCCGGTCGTCGAGATCCAGTTCTTCGACTACATCTGGCCGGCGATGATGCAGATCCGCGACGAGCTGGGTTACATGCGCTACCGCTCGAACAACGCCTGGAGCTCGCCGGTCATCATCCGCACCGCGTACGGCGGCTACCTGGGCGGCGGCGCGCCCTACCACAGCCAGTGCGGCGAGAGCATCTTCGCCCACTGCCCGGGCCTGCGCGTCGTGCTGCCGAGCTGCGCGAGCGACGCGGCCGGCCTCATGCGCACGGCGCTGCGCTGCGAGGACCCGGTGCTGTTCCTCGAGCACAAGCACCTCTACCGCCAGCCGTACGCCAAGGAGCCCTACCCGGGTCCCGAGTACACCGTGCCGTTCGGCCGCGCACGCCTCGTGCGCCCGGGGACGGACGTGACGCTCGTCACCTACGGCGCGCTCGTGCAGCGCGGCTACCTCGCGGCGCAGGAGCTGGCCGACGAGGGCATCGAGGTCGAGGTGCTCGACCTGCGCACGATGCAGCCGTTCGACTTCGAGAGCGTGGCCGCGTCGGTGAAGAAGACCGGCCGCGTGATCGTCGCGCACGAGGACACGCTCTTCTGCGGCTTCGGCGCCGAGGTCGCGGCCCGCATCGCCTCGGAGTGCTTCATGGACCTCGACGCGCCGGTGCGGCGCATCGGCGCGCTCGACACGCCGGTCGCCTACGCGCCCAAGCTCGAGGACGTCATCCTTCCGCAGAAGGACGGCATCGCCAGGGCGCTCCGCGAGCTCGCGGCGTACTGACGCCGCGGCTCCGGACCGGCGGCCGCACCCGCGTGGCGGGCGCGGCCGCGTCCGCTCCTAGCGCTGCACCGGCGAGTACGCCACGCCGTCGGGGCTGCTCTCGACCGGGACGCGGGCGACCGTCGCGCCCGAGACCAGGTCGAGCACGAGCATCGAGTCGTCGTTGCGCACGGTGACGAACGCGTACCGCCCGCCCGGGTGCGGGGCGACGCCGGCGGTCGAGGGCTTCTCGACCCGCGTCAGGCCGAGCGGGATCGAGCGCGCCACCTTCTGCGCCGCGACGTCGCACACGACCAGCGAGCCGGCGGTCGCGTGCGGGATCAGCGCCCGCGCGCCGTCGGGCGTGAACTGCACGCGGTAGGGAAAGCCGGGCGAGTGGAGCTGCTTCACGACCTTCAGCGTCCGCGCGTCGAGGATCGAGATGGTGTCCTCGGCGCGGTTGCCGGCCCACACCCAGCGGCCGTCGGGCGTGACGCCCACGCCCTCGCACTCCCTGCCGGTGGGCACGTCCGCGAGCTTCTCGCCGGTGGCGAAGTCGAACGCGCTCACGCTGCCGCCGGACATGTTCGAGCAGTAGAGCCGCCGGCGGTCCCTCGAGAGCGCCAGCATGTGCGAGCCGCGGTTGCCGGTCGCGAACACCCGTTCGATCGCCCCGGTGCCGACGTGGACCACGAGCAGCGCGCTGTCGGCCTCGACCGTGCAGACCACTCGCTCGCCGTCCACCCAGCGCACGTCGTGCGGCATGCGGTAGCGGCCCAGCTCGATCGTGCGGATGGTCTCGCCCGAGGGCAGCTCGATGAGGCTCAGGTGGCGCTGCGGCGAGCCGGGCTTGTGGTAGTTCGTGACCACGACCGTGCGCCCGTCGGGCGAAACGGCGGCCTCGTGCGGACCGCCCACGACCGGCACGTGCCGGTAGGCCTCCATCTTCGCGAGGTCCACGAGCGTCACCGTGTCGGAGCGCTGGTTCACGACCACGACCGTGCCGGTGAGCTTCGGCGGCGCGGCGGGCACCGGCGGCGCGGCCGGCGCGGCGGCGGTCGAGACCAGGAAGGCGGCGGCGAGCCACGGGACGAGCGAAGCGGCGGGCATGGCGGGTCTCCGGGAAGGTCGCGCGGCCGAACGGTCGCCACGGTGCGTGTGAAGCCACGGGACGGCAACCGGCGGCCGCCGGACGCGGGATTTCCGGACGCGAGTGGGGCCGGGCGCTGACGGGCGCGGGGGCGGGCGCCGACCCGCGCGGGGCCGCGCGACCGGCCGCGGGGCGGCGCCGTGCTACCGTGGCGCCTCCCATGAACCCGATCGCCCCCGCGCTGCTGCCCGCCGATCTGCTCGATCACGTCCGCTCGCGCTTCCCCGCGCTCGGCTCACGCTGGGCGCTCTTCGACAACGCCGGTGGCAGCGTGCCGCTCGGGAGCGTGGTGGACCGCGCCGCGGCCTACATGCGCGGCCACGCGGTGCAGCTCGGCGCGACGTACGAGCTGTCGGCGCGCGCCACGGCCGAGGTGGCCGCGGGCCACCGCGCGGCCGAGCGGCTCGTCGGCGCGGCGCCGGGCGAGGTCGTGCTGGGCGCCTCGACCACCGCCAACCTGCGCGTGCTCGCGCGCGCGCTTCGTCCCACGTGGGGCGCGGCCACCGACATCGTGGTCACGAACCTCGACCACGAGTCGAACATCGGTCCGTGGCGGGCGCTCGAGCGCGAGGGCATCCGGGTGCGCGAGTGGCGGTTCCGCCCCGACACCGGGGAGCTGCACGTCGAGGACCTCGAGCCGCTGCTCACGTCGCGCACGCGGCTGGTGGCGTTCACGCACTGCTCGAACGTGGTCGGTACGGTCCACGACGCCGCCGCCATCGTGCGGCGCATCCACGCCGCGGGGGCGATGGCGTGCGTGGACGGCGTGGCCTTCGCGCCGCACCGGCTGGTGGACGTCGCCGCCATCGGCGCCGACTTCTACGCCGTCTCGCTCTACAAGACCTACGGCCCGCACCTGGCGCTGCTGTACGGACGGCTCGACCGCCTGCGCGAGGCGCGCTCGCAGAACCACTTCTTCTACGGCGAGGACGAACTGCCGCACAAGCTCGAGCCGGGCAGTGTGCCGCATGAACTGGCCGCCTCGTTGCCCGCGATCCCCGAGTACCTGCTCGAGCTCGAAGCGCGCCTGCCCGGCGGCGGCGCGGGCGACGAGCGCGCGCGGCTCGCCCGCGCCTTCGACGCGATCGCCGCGCACGAGGCGGCGCTGGCCGGGCCGCTGCTCGCGTTCCTGCGCGGGCGGCCCGGCGTCCGGATCGTTGGCGAGCCCGCGGCCGACCCGGCGCGGCGCGTGCCGACGGTGGCGTTCACGGTGGAGGGCCGCGATTCGTCCGAGATCCCGGCGGCGCTCGACGCGGCGGGCGTGGCGATCCGTTACGGCCATTTCTACGCACACCGCGCGATCGAGGCGATGGGACTGCTCCCGCGGAACGGCATCGTGCGCGTGAGCATGGTCCACTACAACACGCCCGCCGAGGTGGCGCGGCTGGTGGAGGCGCTGGACAAAGTCCTGTAGCCGGCGGCGCCGCGAGTGGACCCGTGGAACGCGACGCGCGAGCCGTTCGGTGGTGCCGCGCGGGTGCGGTGCCGCGCGGGGCGAGAAGTTCCGAGCCGCGCGGGCGCACGCGGCATCCAACCGCCGCCGTACGCTTCCATCCTCCGACAAGCGGTTTCACTCCTCACGGGAGGGACAGAGATGTCCGAGAAGAAGATCATCGCCGTCGTCGGCGCCACCGGCGCGCAGGGAGGCGGGCTCGTCCGCGCCATCCTCGACGACCCGCAGGGCGGCTTCGCCGTCCGCGCCGTCACCCGCAAGCCCGATTCGGAATCCGCGCGCGCGCTGGCCGCGCTCGGCGCCGAGGTGGTCGCCGGCGACCTCGACGACCCGGCGGGGCTCGACCGGGCGTTCGCGGGCGCCCACGGCGCGTTCTGCGTCACCAACTTCTGGGAGCACTTCTCGGCCGAGCGCGAGGGCGTGCAGGCCGGGCACATGGCGCGCGCGAGCCGGCGCGCGGGCCTGAAGCACGTGGTGTGGTCCACGCTCGAGGACACGCGCCGCGACGTCCCGCTCGACGACGACCGCCTGCCGACGCTCAAGGGCAAGTACAAGGTCCCGCACTTCGACGGCAAGGGCGAGGTGGACGGCGTGTTCGCGGCCGAAGGCGCGCCGACCAGCTTCGTGCGCGCGGCCTTCTACTGGGACAACTTCATCCACTTCGGCGCCGGCCCGCGCGCGGGCGCGGACGGAGGGCTCGTGCTGGCCCTGCCGCTCGGCGGGGCGAAGCTGCCGGGGATCGCCGCGTCCGACATCGGCCGCTGCGCCTACGGAGTCTTCAGGCTCGGACCCTCGACGGCCGGCCGCTATTACGGGCTCTCGGGCGAGAACCTCTCGGGCGAGGATCTCGCGGCGAAGCTGTCCGCCGCGATGGGACGCCCGGTGACGTTCCAGGACGTGCCCTTCGACGTCTATCGCGGACTCGGGTTCCCGGGCGCCGACGACATGGGCAACATGTTCCAGTGGCAGTGCCTGATGGGCGAGTCCTTCCAGCGCGCGCGCGACCCGAAAGTCTCCCGCGAACTGAACCCGCGGCTGCAGGACTTCGGCACCTGGCTGGGCGCGAACGCGAGCCGCATTCCGGTCGCCTGACCCGGCGCGCACCGGGCAACGCCCCGCGCGACTCGCCCGAACACGGGTTCGCCCGGCGCCGTTTCGGCGCCGGGCGTTCTCGTACGGGTGAGGGCCGGGCGACGTGGGGGGAAGCTTCAGTCGCTCGCGCTCAGCGTGCGCTGCGCGCGCCGCGCTTGCGCGGCCGGCCCTTCTGCGGGGGCTCCGGCGGGAGGGGCCTGCCCGCGGAGAGAAAGCTCGAGATCGAATGCGGCGTGCGCCCCTCGCGAGGCTCGCGCCGGCGGAGCCGGAGCAGCAGGTCCCAGAGTTCCTGCTTGAGCGCGGCGAACTCGGCCGCGTCGAGCCAGACGAGCGCGCGCATGCCCCATGGCTGGGGGCCTCCCTCGGCCCTCGACCGCGCCAGTGCGGCGCGGTAGTCGCGCAGCGCCGACCGGGTGAGGACCCCGACGACGCGCCCGGCGTGCTCGAGGTCCACCTTTCGCGAGTCCGCCGCGCGGACGCGCAGCGGGCTCTGCGTGAGCCGCCACGCGTCGGCGGGCCGGCCGCCGGTCGAGGGGCGCGCCTCCCGGCGGACGAGGCCGGCGCGTTCCAGCTGCTTCAGGTGGTGGTAGAGCGTGTCGGGACGCCTGCCGATTCGCCGGCCGAGGTCGGCGGCCGACAGGGGCGCCGCGCTCTCGAGCACCACGAGGATGTCCAGGCGAAGGGGGGAGGCAAGCGCCCCGAGCACACGGGGTGTGGGTTGGATCGTCCTCGTCCCCATGGACCGAGCGTCCCACTTATTGAAAGCGGACGCAATATTTCAATAAGCCGATGTAGGAAGCAGATGATCCGACCGCTTTTGACAGGTGACCTGACCGCTCCCCGAC
>CAZUEM010000182.1:0-6812 GCA_964619155.1 uncultured bacterium | reverse complement strand
TGCTCGTCGCGGCCGCGCTGCTGCTGGGCCGCGTGGCCTGGGGCGTGTGGGAGTCCTACAACCCGCCGAAGCAGTCCGAGAAAGTCGCGTGGGTGGAGTTCGCGAACGCCGAGGCGCTCGCACGCGCGAGCGGCAGGCCGGTCTTCTACGACTTCACCGCCGAGTGGTGCCCGCCCTGCAACGCCATGAAGGAGGGCCTGTTCTCGGACGAGAAGCACGCGAAGGCCATCGCGCAGGTCGTGGTGCCCGTGCGCGTGCTCGACCGGGCGCGCGAGGAGGGCCGCAACGCCGCGTGGGTGGACTCGCTGCAGAGGGCCTACGCCGTGGACGGCTTTCCCACGCTGGTCGTGTGGTCGCCCTCGACCGGGCGCAGCCAGCGCACGATCGGCTACGGCGGCCCCGAGAACACGCTGCAGTGGATCTCGCGCAGCGCCTACGCCGTCCAGTCCGGCGTCGCCCCCGACGGCACGCCGGTGCGCTGAGCGAGGCCTCGCCGGCCCGCGTCGCCCGGGCCGACCACTCTGAGGAAGGCCCCCGGCAAAGGTGCCCGCGCCGCCTCCGCTACCTCGTGAACACCAGCGAGCGGACGGCGGAGGCTCCTCCGAGCAGGTCGTGCACGGTGACGTCGAGGCGGTACTCGCCGGGATGGAGCGAGCTCACGGGCACCTGCAGGAACTGCCGGCGCATCGGGCCGGGATTCGACTCCTCGCTGCGCACCTCGATCCGCGCGTGCGGCCTGCCGCCCAGCAGTCGTTCGTACCAGGGCCGCAGGTCGCGTCCCAGGGCGTGCACCTGCGTGACGAAGTCGAAGCGCGAGAGCCCGTCGTCGCCAGTCGTGAGTCCGTAGACCTCGAAGTAGGCGTAGAGCGCCCCGCCTTCGCTGAACCGGGCGCCCACGTTGGGCGCGAGCCGAACCGCGCCGCCCCCGCTGCCGTCATAGCGTCCGCACACGGGCACGACGTCGCTGATGGACAGGCCCGCGGGACCGTCTTCCAACGCCAGCGTCGTGCGCGACACGCCGCGCCCGCCGCGCGAATCGCCGACCGAGAACGCCACGCGGTAACGGCCTGCGGGCACGTCGAACGCGAAGTCCGCGGTGCGCGTCCCGGCCGGGTCGCAGTTGGACGGTGAGGGCCGCATCGAGCCGCCGGCGACGCGGCCGCCAATCGAATCGAGCACCACGCACTCGGCGGTGAGCGAGTCGGTGGGCGAGCCGGGCACCTCGAACTGCGCGAGCAGCCGCGGGCCGGCGACGCCGGCGAAGCGCGAGACGCGGCCGGCGACGCTCAGCCGCCGCACGCCGGGCAGCAGGGGCGAGAACACCGCGCGCCCCGACGCGGCCGCCACGAGGCCGCTTCGCTCGACGGCCGTGGTATCCACACGCGCCTCGATCACCTCGGCGTCACTGCGCGGCATCTCGTAGTTCTGTGACAGCACCCGGTCGTGGATTTGCACGGTCATGCCGAGCTGCGGGTACTCCCAGACCTGCACGTTCATCGGCAGGAACATGGGCTGCGTGATCTCGCGCCGCGAAAGGCCGTCGGGGCTCGTCCAGTGGACCTCGGCTTCGTTCAACCGGTACTGGTCGGCGACGCCGACGGGCAGGAACGTGACCTTGCCCGGGGCACCGAACCTCACGTACAGGGCGGCGCGCATGTCCCAGCGCGGGTTCCAGGTGTCCATGAAGACCAGCAAAGCGTGCGCGACGCGGGCGTGATACTCGACCAGCGCCTCGTTGAGCGGAGTCGTCGGGTCGGGATCGCTCCCGGCCCAGAAGCGCCGCGCGTACGCGGCGCCCTCGCGCGCCCCGAGCGCCGCGACCGACTCGGCCTCGTCGGCGTCGAGCATGGGCACGACGTCGTCGAAGCGCGCCGAGATCCCGGGCGCGAGCCTCGGGCGCACGGCCGCGAGCAGGCTCTCGGCGCGCGCGGCATCGCCGGCGCGGTACGCGAGGTAGGCGGCGGCGAGCGACAGGTCGGGCGACGTGCAGCCGGCGGCGAGCGCGCCGGCCACTTCGCGACCGGCGTCGGCGAACTCACCGCGCTCGGCGCGCAGGGTCGCGAGCAGAACCGCGGCCCCGCAGTGGCGCGGCTCGACGCGCAGCGTGGCCGCGGCGTTTGCGGCGGCGCGGCCGAAGTCCTCGGGCGCGAGCGAGCGCAGCCAGTTGCGCTTGTAGAGGAGCGCGAGGCCGAACCAGCCTTCGGGGTTCGTGGAATCGGCGTGTGCCAGCTTTTCGAACGTCACGCGGGCCAGGTGGTTGAACCCCGCGTCGAGGTAGGCGTGGCCGAGGGCCTGCAACGTGCGCGTGCTCCCGGGCTCGAGCTGCGCGGCCTCTTCGAGCAGGCGGATCGCGATCCGGCGCTGGCCGAAGCTGCCCTCTGCGAACCGCGCGCGGGCGTCCTCGACGAGCGCGCTCGCCCGCGCTTCGCGGGCATCGGGCTCGGCCGCACGCGCGGCGGGCGGGCCGAGCACGGTCAGGGCGAGAGCAAGTGGGAGCAGGCGCCGCATGAACAGTCCCCGCGAATGTCACGAACGCCCGGGCTGGCTCGACGCGGCGATGCTAGCAGAGGCCACCTTCATGAAGGCAGCCTTCAATAGGCGAAACCCGCGGCGGCAAGGGGACTTTCTCCCGCTCGTCACCGACGGCACCCGGCGCACGACCTGCACGGCGCGCGTCGGGGCATTGCCTGACCCGCAGCGCCTGCGCCGTCCAGTCCGGCGTCGCCCCCGACGGCACGCCGGTGCGCTGAGCGAGGCCGGAGAGCGCGACCACGGGGCCGGGCAGCATCCCGGGCGACTGAGTGCGGCCCGGGTCCGGCGGACTACCGATACAGGAGCTTGAGCCGTCCCCAGCTGTCGCGGCGGGATGGCGTCACGAGGTCGGGCACGACCGCGACGGGACCGCTCACCCCGAACGTCGAGAGCCCGGAAGGATAGAAGTAGGTGACGGCGTCCCAGCAGTCGCCGTGGATGCGCATGCAGTCGGCAACCACCGTGACGCCGTCGGCGCGAATGGCGATGCCTCGGGACGTGCAGCTTCCGTAGGGCATGGTCGCGGAGTCGCCGCCCGGAAGCTGCGTACGCACGACGCACCCCCCGCGCCGCGCCGAGAACGAGCCGTACTGCACGGTCCACAGGGCACCGTCCGGTGCGACCGCGATGTGGTACGGACCGATGAGCACTCCGGCCCCCGCGACGGCCGCCTGCGCACCAGAGGCGGGGTCCACGCTCGCGATTCCTCCGCCGCTTCCCTGCCCGTAGGGAATGGTCGTGCAGACGTAAAGGACGCCGCCGGCTCCGAACGCGAGACCCGCGGGCATCGGCAGCAACCCGCCGCTCGTCACGACTCGCACGAACTCGCCCGCGGCAGTCAGTTCGATCACGCGCGGCGAGATCGCCGACTGCATGCTCACGAACAGCGATCCCGACGGTCCCACGGTGAGCCCCGATGGGACGCCCTCGCCCAGCGTGGCGAGCGGCGCGACCACCGACGTCGTGCCATTCGACGGATCGACTTCCACGACGCCGGCCGACGAGGTCGTGAGCAGCACGCGGCCATCCCCGGTCACCGCCACGTCCGTGGCGTAGACGAGCGCACCGCCCGAGGCGATGTCGGTGACCGCGAACGAGGCCCCGTCCAGCACGACCAGCCGGCCGCCCCGCTCGCTGATCATCACGAAGTCGCCGGGATGAAGGGCCGCCGCGGGCGCGGCCGGTGCGTACGCCGCGACGAGAAAGAGTAGTGTCGCGAGGATCGCCGGCACGTCCATCGCACGCCGGCAGGGCGGCGATCCGCTCGATGCGGGGCCACGATGCGCGAGCACTCCTGCGCTCCTTGACACGACCATCAGTGGATCGACAGACCGGCCGTCCGGGACGCTCACGATCACCTCACCACGAGCAGCTTGCGCGTCATCGAGCGGCCTGCGGCCTCGACGCGGCACAGGTACACGCCCGGCGACCAGCCGCCGGCATACAGCGCCACTTCGTGCGTTCCGGCGGCCATCCGCGCGTCGTGGAGCAGTGTTTCGACACAGCGGCCCTGGACGTCGAAGACGGCGAGCGAGACCGCCCCTGCCGCGGGCAGCATGAAGCGCACGCGGCCCTCGCCCGGCATGGGGTTCGGATGGACCGCCAGCGCGAGGCCGCCCGGCGCCACATCATCGGCCGCGAGCGTCCGCGTCGCGGCCGCCGGAGGCACGCTGATCAGCGCCACGCCGCCCGCCGGGAAGCCGCCCATCGCGCGGAATGCGCCGGCGACGACGAGCGTGTCGCCGGTCGTGAGGAAGGCGTCCACTTCGCCATTGCCGCGCGGGTCCCACGGCGAGACTTCCCCGGTCGTCGCGTCGAGGGCGGCGAGGCCGACACGGAGCTGGCCATCGATCCAGTTGAACCGCCCGCCGGCCCACACCGTGCCGCCGGTCGTCGCCAGCGCGAGCACGAGGTTGTCCGGCACCGGCGCCCAGGGCAGCGAGCCGCCGCTCGTCGGGTCCACCGCGGTCAGGCCGTCCACGTAGGAACCGTTCAGCGTGTTGAAGCGGCCGCTCAGGTAGACGGCGTCGTCCGTCGCGGTGATCGCCAGCGTCGCGAGCCCCGTGCCCGAGCCGCGCACCACCACGGGGTGCCACGGGAGCAACCCGCCACCCTGGCGATCGACGGCGGCAAACATGCGCCGCTCCCCGCCCGCGACCGAGGAGAAGTCGCCGCCCAGGTAGAGTGTGTGGTCCGCGACAAAGACGTGCTCCGCGCCGCGGTCCACGATGGCCGTCCAGCCGGCGTTGGCGCCCGTCACGAGATCCACCGGGCCGACGAACTCCCGCACCACGCCGGGCGAAGTCGCCGTCGTGCCGCTGACGTAGAGCACGCCGTCACGCGCATAGACGCCGTACGTCCTGTCGTGCCGCCAGGGCAGCGTCGCGCCGGTCACGGCGTCCACGGCGCCCGAGTTGTCGCGCACCTCGGCATTCAGCGCGCGAAAGGCGCCCGCCAGGTACACGGCGTTCCCGACGGCGGCGATGCTGGAGACGTTCAGCCCCTCGACCTCGGGGGCCCACGGGAGCACTTGTCCGGTCGCGAGACTCACCGCCGCCAGGCCCGTGCGCCGCTGCCAGTCGTACATGTTCGTGAGCGTGCCCCCGATGTACACCGCGTCGTCATCCGAAGCGATGACCGAGACGTTGCCCTCGACCCGCGGGTCGTAGGGCGCATACCACTTGCTGCCCGCGCCGGCGGCCCGCGGATCCCATGCGCGAAGCGCACCGCTGCGTGTGTCGAAGGCGGCCGCGTTCGCGCGCACGTCGCCACCCGCCCCGCCGAAGAGGCCACCGAGGTACACGGTACTCCCACGCACGGTGAGCGCGTTCACGAGGATGTAGCCATACGGGATCCACGGCGCGAGTCGCGCGTCGAAGGCGGTCGCCTCGGCCGTGCGCGCATCGAGGGCCGCGAACGACTCGCGAGGCGCGCCCCCCGCTTCGGAGAACCAGCCTCCGAGGTACACGGTGTTGTCCTGCACGTCGATCGCCTGAACGTAGGGCCAGTTCCAGTTGCCATGCGCGAGGTACGCGCGCCGGGGCTGGATCGCGGCGTCCCAGTCGAGCAGCCGGCCCGATGCGAGATCCACGGCGCCGACCGAGTTGCGCGGCTGGCCGCCGAGGTGGTCGAACTGGCCGGCGACGAACAGAGTTCGCCCGTGCGGAGCGAACGCGAGCACCGCACGATCGGCCCCCGGGTTCCAGGGCGTCAGCCGCCCGGAGCGGGCGTGGAGCGCGGCGAGCGACGGTCGGGCCGAGTCGGCGATCGTGGTGAAATACCCGCCGACGTACAGCTTTTCGTCGCGGAGCAGCAGCGCGCGCACGTCGCCGTCGGGATTCGGGGCCCAGTCCAGCAGTTCCCCCGAGCGCGCGTCGATCGCCACGAGGTTGCGCCGCGAGACCCCGTTCACCGACGTGAAGTAGCCGCCCACGTAAAGCCGGTCGCCACGCAGCGCGAGAGCGTGGACCGCCGGATGGATGTCCTGGTAGGGCCGGTGGAGGACCTCTCCGTAGATCACCGGGCTCCAGCGCGCGAGCCGGCCGTTCGGGAGGACGTGCGCGAGGCTCGCGCGGGCCTCGCCTTCGACGAAGTTGAAGTTCCCCCCGATGAACCAGCCGCCGCGGCCGTCGGGAATCGCGGCGTAGACCGCGCCGCTCACGCGGGGGAAGCGCGCGAGCGGGCGCCCGCTGCGGGGATCGACCGGGATGCCGCCGCCGGTCGGCGTGCCCACGAGGTTGAAGGCGCCGCCGAGATAGAGCGTGTCGCCCGAGCGAGCGGTGGAGTAGACCGCTCCGTCCACTCCCCACGGGGGCGGAAGGATCTGCTGCGCGTGCGAGTGGCTGGCCAGCGCGAGCGATGCAAGCAAACCAGCGAACGAGAGGAAAGCCGACCGGTGTCGTTGGTGCACTTCTGACCTCGAACCCGAGACTTCGCGCGTTCGGGAAACGAGTGAGATGGCGGACGCTCGGAGCATGCGCCGGGACCCGCGCCGCCCTCGTTACGCGCACGAAGAACCGTACGAATGCTAGGCCCCTGGGCACCCATCCGGAAGTCTGGAGGCTGCGTCTCACCCGGCCGGAGATTGGGCCGCCGGGTGGTCGCACCCGCCCATGTTCCGCTCGAGACGATCCGATGGGCGTGGCAGTGCGCTGAACCACGTCTCGCCACCCGGGCTCCGATCCGCGACGCCCGGGCCAGGCCAGCGAGGCTTCGCGATCACCGCAGCACGATCACCCGGTGCACGCCCTGCTCGCGTTCGGTGGCGAGCCGCAGGAAGT
>CAZUEM010000181.1:0-6824 GCA_964619155.1 uncultured bacterium | reverse complement strand
ACCTGCTGCTGCCGACCGGCTACCGGCGGCTGCCGCGCTACCTGCGCGCGCTCGAAGCCGACATGGAGCGCCTGCACGCCGCCGATCTCGACGCCTACCGGCTCGCCCGCTGCCGCGAGAGCGGCGGCCGCGCCACCGACGACCCGGCGGTGGCCGCGCGCTCGAACCTCGCCTCGTACGCGGCGCTCGCCGCGGGCGAGCCGCGCTACCGCGGCCCGGCGCCGGCGCCGCCCGCGGCGCGCCGGCCGCTCGAGGCGGTGGACTGCGACGCCTGCAACAACTGCGTGCTGGTCTGCCCGAACCTGGCGTTCGTCGCGCTCGACGTGCCCGCGGGCTCGCGGGTCGCGCCGCGCGCCGAGTGGCGGGACGGCGAGCCGGCCCTCGCCCCCGGCGACACGGTCACGGCCGCCGAGCGCCAGTACGTGGTGCTCGCCGACGCCTGCAACGAGTGCGGCAACTGCGACACGCACTGCCCGCAGGAAGGCGGCCCGTTCCGGGTCAAGCCCCGGCTCGCGGGCGGGTTCTGACGTCAGCGCTCCCCGCCGCGGCTCGTTCCGAGGGCCGGCGGCGGGTCCCCGGCGAGATTTCCGTGGCGGCCGCCGCCGCGGCTCGCTAGCGTTTCTCCCAGCCGCTTCCCGTCCCCCGGCGAACGACGCGGCCAGCGGACCCTGCTCCATCCTCCGAGTCCCTCGCACCGGCCCGCTGAGTCCATGACTCGTTGTGCGCGAGGCGCGGCATGCTCGGACGCCGGGTCGGTCGGTTCCGCATCGTGGCTCCGCTCGGCAAGGGCGGCATGGCCACGGTGTGGCGCGCCGAGGACGAGATGCTCGGGCGCACGGTGGCGCTCAAGCTGCTCGCCGACGATCTCGCCGCCTCGCCCTCCGCGCGCCGCCGCTTCCGCCACGAGGCGGAGATCGCCACGCGCCTCCACCATCCGGCGATCGCGCCGGTGTACGCGCACGGCGAGGACGACGGCGCGAGCTGGATCGCGATGCGGCTCGTGGAGGGTGAAACGGTCGCGGCGCGCGTCGCGCGGGCTCCGCTGCCCGTCGACGAGGCGCTGCGCGTCGCCGGCGAGGCCGCGGGCGCGCTCGCCTACGCCCACGCGCAGGGCGTGGTCCATCGCGACGTCACCTCGAACAACGTCATGCTCGGCGGGGACGGCGCGGTCTTCGTCATGGACTTCGGACTCGCGCGCGCCGAGGGATTCTCGCGCATCACCTCGACCGGCGTCGCTCTCGGCACCTACGCCTACCTGGCGCCCGAGGTGCTGCGCGGCGCGCCGGCGGGCGCGCGCGCCGACGTGTACGGGCTCGGCATCGTCCTCTACGAGATGCTCACGGGGGGCACGCCCTTCCACGGCGAGCGGGTGGAGACACTGGCCTACCGGGCGGCGAGCGAGGATCCCGAGGCGCCGTCGCGCCGCCGCGCGGGTCTGGCGCCGGCGCTGGACGCGCTGGTGCTTCGCGCGATCGCACGGGAACCCGCGGAGCGCTTCGAGGACGCGGAGGTCTTCGCGGCGGCGCTCGCGGAAGCGCTCGCGCGGCTGTGCGCCGCCCCGGCCGTGCCGGCCGCCGGCGCGACGGCCACGGGCGTGCTCGAGCGGGCGCTCGCCCCGGGCGGGTTCGTGTTCGCCGCGATCGCGCCCATCGAGGCCGCGGACGGGGCGCTCGTCCCGCTCGCCCGCTCGCTCGAGGACGCGCTGCGGGCACGGTTGCCGGGACCCGGAGGACCACGGGTGATCGCCGCGCCCGCCCCGGCGGACCCGGGCGGATGGCGCGCCTTCGCCCGGGCCTCGGGCGCGAACGCGGTTCTCGCCGGGCGCATCCGCGAGAGCGGCGCGCAGGTGCGGCTCGAGCTGTGGCTCACCGATCCGGAGGACGGCGTGCGGGTCGCGGCGCAGTGCGCCGACGGGTTGTCCTTCGAGCCGTTCGCGCTCGAGGACGCGGCGCTCGAGCGCGCCCGGGCGCTCTTCGGCCCGCGCGTGGCCCTGGAGGCCGCCGAGACCCGCCCGGTACGGGTCCCGGCGGCGGCGGACGAGCACTTCGCCCGCGCGCTGCGCTACCTCGAGCGGCACGATCACGAGGCCTCGGTGGACGGCGCGATCGCGCTGCTCGAGCCGCTCGCCGCGTGTGAGCCGCCGCGGGCCGAATGGTGCGCCGCGCTCGCCCGGGCGTTCCTGATGAAGTACGAGCTGACGCGGCGGCGGGCGTGGGAGGGCCGCGCGATCGAGGCGTGCACCCGCGCGCGCGTGGCCGGACGCGACGCGCCCGGGACGCTGGTGGCGTGGGGGGACCTGATGCGCGTGGCCGGCCGCGAGGCCGAGGCCATCGCGGCCTACCGGCGGGCGGTCGAGGCCCGTCCCGCGTGCGTCGAGGGCTGGATCGGGCTCGCGCTGCTGCACGCGCAGGCGGACCGCCGCGAGCCGGCGGAGAAGGCGGCGCGGCGGGCCGTGGATGCCGCCCCGCGCGACTGGCGGGGGCATCACTCGCTCGGAGTCGCGCGGCTGCGCGGCGGCGCGCCCGCGGACGCGGTGGCGCCATTGCGCGAGGCGCTGGCGCTGCAGCCGGACAACGCCCGCGCGAAGCGCAACCTCGCCATCGCGCTCGCGCAGTCCGACGGCCTGCCCGAGGCGGCCGCGCTGCTGCGCGAGGTCGTGGCGCTGGAGCCGAGCGACCGCTCGTACTCCAACCTCGGCGCGGCGCTCTTCGCGCTCGGCGACCGGGCGGGGGCGCTCGACGCGCTCGAGCGCGCGACGCGCCTCGCCCCCGCCGACCCGCTGCGCTGGGGGCACTACGCCAACGCCCTGCACTTCGAGCCCGGGCGGACGGACGAGGCGGCGGCGGCGTTCGACCGCGCGATCGCCCTCATGCGCGACCAGCTCGAGCGCAATCCCGGCGAGCCCGAGTGGTGGGCGCGCCTCGCCGACTGGCTGCAGGCCCGCAGCCGCGCCGCCGAGGCCGACGCGGCGCTCGACCACGCGCTCACCATCGCTCCGCACAACCCCACCGTGATGCTGTGCGCGGCGTACGTCCGCCACCAGCGCGGGGACCGCGCCGGCACGCTGGACTGGCTGCGGCGTGCGCTGGCGGGCGGGCTGGGCGCGGACCTCGTGCGGGGCTCCGCGGAGTTCCGCGACCTGCGCGATGACCCCGAGTTCCGCCGCCTCGTCGAAACCGGCGCGGTGCGCCACGAGTCGGAATCCACCGCTCACGGACGAGCACCCATCCCGGAGGGACCGTGAAGCCGAAGAAGGTCGCGAAGAAGAGGCTGGCGAAGAAGCCCCGCGGGCGCGTCGCGCCGATGACGGGCAAGTCGAAGCTCCGGCCGCCTCCGCCGCCGAGCCTGAGGGGAGTCCGCGTGGCCGTGCTCCCGGAGGTGTTCCTCGAGTACCTGCGCTCCCGCGGACTGCTCCTGACGCCCTTCGACGCGGAGGCGTGCGTTCCGGTCAAGTTCTACGACAAGGGGAAGCTCAACCACCCGAAGGCGAGCCGGACGGCCGGGGACCACGTCTGCTTCGAGAACAAGGGCAAGGTGAACCGGACGCTCACGCTCGACCACTGGCCGTTCGAGGGTGATCCGCGGACGATCTTCGTGCCGGCGGGCGGCACCGTCGGCCCGTTCCGGCTCGATCCGGACGACACCTTCGTCGGGACGATTACCGCGAGCGCGGACCCGCCGTTCGAGGGCGCCGGCGGGCCCGGCGATCCCGGCTTCGATGTGGACGGCTAGAGAAGTTCTCGCCGGGGCCGGGCGGCGGGCCTCTCGGGCCGCCCGGCCTCTCGGCGGGGCAGCGCTCGCCGCGCTGCTTGCGCTCGCGCCACCCGGCTGCGACCGCCGGGGACCGTTCACGGGCGGCCAGCCGGCCGGGTGGATCGCGTCCGCCAGCTTCGAGGCGGGCCCGGGTGCTCCCATCCGTCTGGAAAGGGTTCCGCCCGCCAGGGCCTCGGCGG
This sequence comes from uncultured bacterium, assembly GCA_964619155.1. GTDB lineage: Bacteria > Eisenbacteria > RBG-16-71-46 > RBG-16-71-46 > RBG-16-71-46 > CAIXRL01. Next base: position 2,871 of record CAZUEM010000181.1, on the reverse strand, counting down.
GCTGGCCCTGGTTGCCGCACCTTCAGTTCGAGCGCCACACGGCGGAGAGGAAGCTGGATCCCCGGCTGCGGCGCTGGCTCGGCACCCGTGCCGGCGGCGAGCCGCTCGAGGTGCTCATCGAGTACGTGGACCCGGTCGCGATGCCGCGCTTCCCGGTGGAGGCAGGCGACCCGACCGTGGACGCCGCGGGCGATTCCGCAGCGCTTGTCCGCTGTGCGGCCGTCGCGGATTCGCTCACGGGCCTGCGCGCGCCCTGGTACGGCGTCGAGCGGCTTCGCCTCGCGACGAATCACGCGGCGACGATGACCGATTCGTTCTGGATCTCGCGCGCGGTGGTCGCACGCCTCCCGGCGCGGGAGGTGCGCCGCATCGCGCGCCGCGGCGACGTGCGGCACGTGCAGTTCGCGCACCGCGGGGGGCCCGCGCCCGCGTATTGCGACGGCCTCCCGCCGCTCGCGGAACGCCTCGCGGTCACCGGCGACGGCCGGTCGGTCCTCGCGAGCGACGTGCTTCGCGACGCCGGCTACGGGTACGGGCGGATCGGACTGCTCGACACGGGCGTGTGGACGGGGCACGCGCTGCTGGCCGGGCCGGCTTCCAGCACGGCGACATTCGGCCCCGCGCTGCAGGCGCTCGATTGCGTGAGCGAGCCCGACTGCGAGGGCGGGGACGGCATGGACACCGACATCGGCCCCGGCGGGCACGGCACGATCACGTGCGGAATCCTCGTCGGCGACGCCTCGATGGGCGCGTGCCTGGAAGGCGTGACCCGCGCGCGCGTGCTCTCGCACCGGGTCTATGCGCCGGATGCCGAAATCCCCGAGGGAGAGGAGGGCCGGGGGGTGCTCGACCCCGTCGCGTACAAGCACGCCTGCGAGCGCCTGCTGCGGCGGCGGCCGCCGATCGCGGTCGTCGAGGTGGCGGACGAGCAGGGCCCCTACGGGTCGCTCTCGCACACGGCCGGCCGCCTGTTCGCCGCCGGGGTCGCGGTCATCGCGGCCGCGGGTAACGGCCACAGCGCGGCGTCGCCGGGAGATTCGTGGATCGGCTCGCCGGGCGATCACCCCTGGGTGATCTCGGTCGGCGCGCGGGACGTCAAGGAGATCTCGCGCACGGCCGACTCCCAGAGCCGGGGCATCGTCGGGTACCGGACCAAGCCCGACCTGCAGGCGCCGACGGAGACGCAGAGCGCCGGCATCGGCGACGACGGCGAGAAGCACCTGACCTCGTATTCCGGCACGAGCGGCGCGACGCCGTACGTGGCGGGAGCGGCGCTGCTGCTTCGCAACTGGATGCGGGGCCCGGGCACCGGCCCGTGGGCGGCGGACCCGGACCCGGGGCAGGTCTACGCCGCGCTGCTGGCCTGCGGCGGCAACGTGCGATCGGAGAAGGCCGGGTCGCTGAAGGTGTTTCCGGTGGCGGAGGGCGCCGGGCTCGTGCGCCTGCCCACACGCGGACGGGGCTACTGGGGCAAGCTCGTCCTCGGTTCGCACGGCAGCGCGACGATTCCGCTCGGAAACTTGCCCGCAGGCGTGTCGATGTTGCGCGTGGCGATCTGGTGGCCCGATCCGCTGCCTTTCCAGTTCGCGCTGCCATCGGTGCAGGTCGTGCCTCACAGCGACTTCGATCTCGAGGTGACGCGAGCGGGCACGGGAGAGGTGGTCTCGAGCAGCGGGGTGTCCGGAGTCTACGAACGCGTGACGGTGAAGACCGAGGGCCACTCGATCGGATGGCAGGTGCGCGTGCGCTCGAAGGCCGTCGGCCTCTCGGCCAGGCCCGTCTATCTCGCCGTCATCGCCAACTGAGGCCGCCCCCGGCCGCGCCGGACTAAGACCCCAGGTTGAACACGCTGAGCGTCCACCAGACGCCGCGGCGGGGGTCTTCGACGTCGATCTGGCGCGGGTCCTCGATGACCTCGTCCTCGAGGAAGCCGTTGATCTGGACGCCCGCGCCGTGCAGGCGGACGAGCGCGCGCTCGCCGTCGAAGCGCACCTGGCAGTCGTAGGCGCCGAAGGTCGTACTGACGATGCGGCCCTCGTACCAGCGGCCGTCCACGCGCCGGCCCTTGTAGATGGCCGCGTCCGCCGGTGCCGCCGCACCCGCCGACACGAGGCCGGCGAGGGTGATCGTCGCGAGGAATCGCCGCAGCATGGTTCCGCCTTTCGGGTGTCCGCCCGGTGCCGCCTGCAGGGGGAAGTCTAGCCCACGGCCCGGGGCGGCCGCCCTCCCGAATACGGGCGCGGCGGAACGCGGGCCGCGCGCGGCGCGGCTACTCGCCTTCCTCGGTCGGGCCCTCGTCGAGCCCGGCGCCGTTCGCGCCCTCGAGTTCGCCGGCCTCGGCCAGCCGCAGCGCGGCCTTGCGGCGTTTGCGGAAGAACTCGCGCAGCATCTCGCCGCATTCGTCGGCGAGCACGCCGCCCGTCAACTCCGCGCGGTGGTTCAGCCGCCGCTCGCCCAGCACGTCGAGCACCGAGCCGCAGCCGCCCGCCTTGGGGTCGGCCGCGCCGTAGACCACGCGCCCGAGGCGCGCGAGCACGATCGCGCCCGCGCACATCGAGCAGGGCTCCAGCGTCACGTAGAGCGTGCAGTCGGACAGACGCCACGAGCCGAGGGCATTCGAGGCCGCGCCGATGGCGAGAATCTCGGCGTGCGCGGTCGCGTCCTGGAGCGACTCGACCTGGTTGTGGCCGCGCCCCACGATCAGCCCGTCGTGCACGATCACGCAGCCGACCGGCACCTCGTCCCGTCGCAGCGACTCGCGCGCCTCGCGCAGCGCCGCCCGGATGCCGGACTCGTCGTCGTGGACGAGCACGGGCTCAGTTCGCGGGCGTCGCCGGCGCCTGCTTCGCGGGGAAGTTCGGCAGCCAGCGG
>CAZUEM010000180.1:0-6854 GCA_964619155.1 uncultured bacterium | reverse complement strand
GCGGGCGGCGGGCTCGCGCCCGCGACGACGGCCGCGGGCCGCGCGCGGCTGCGCGGCCGCGTGGGCGCGGGCTGGCTCTCGGTCGACTCGCCCGGCGGCGGGCGCTTCCGCCAGCCGTCGCTGGCCCTGCGCTTCGACGGCACGGGGCTCGGCGACGGGCGCGCCGACGTGGCGTTCGACATGCGCAGCCGGCGCACGACACGGAGCTTCTCGGGCGCGGGCGAGTCGGTGGAGAACGCGGGCCGCGTCTACCGCGCCACGCTCGCGCTGCATGCGCGGGAGCCGGGCCTGCGGCTGGTGCTCGGGCGGCAGACTTCGCCCACGCTCGCGTCGGTGAGCCTGTTCGACGGCGCGCTGCTCGAGCGCGTGGAGCCGGCGCGCTCCTACGGTGTCTTCGCCGGCACGCAGCCGGAGGCGATCCGCTACGGGTTCTCCTCCGACGTGGTCGAGGGCGGCGCGTTCGTCGAGTTCCACCAGGCGCCGCACGCGTCCGAGCGCTGGTCGCTGGCGTTCGGCGCGGTGACGAGTCTCGACCACGGGCACCCGAACCGCGACTTCGCGTTCGCCCAGGGCGGCTGGTTCTCGAAGGCGCTGACGGCCTCGTTCACGCAGGAGCTGGACGTGAACCGCAGCTGGAAGCGCGTGAACGGCGAACCGATGCTGTCGGCGACGAGCACGTTCGCGACGGCGAGCGCGCCGGTGACGCGCTGGCTGGCGTTGAACGCGGGCTACGACAGCCGCCGCAGCGTGCGGCTCTACCGCGACCGCCTGACGCCCGAGACGGAGTTCGACGACGCGTTCCGGCGGGGCGCGTGGGTGGGCGCGCAGGTGACGCCGCTGCCCCGCCTGCGGCTGGGCGGCGACACGCGCACGAGCGAGGGGGCGGGCCGCGCGGAAGCCTGGTCGGTGCACGCGGAGGCGTGGCGGCTGTCGCGGCTCAACGCGACGTTGCGCGCGCGGTACTCGCGGTTCGAGGGGGGCGGGCAGGTCAGCACGCTTCAGTCGTTCGGCGGCGGACTCGAGCCGTTCCGCGCGGCGCGGCTGGACGTCTCGGGCGGCGTGCGCTCGCTCCGCCTGGCGGAGTTCGGGGTGGACGATCACGAGCACTGGCTGGGCGTGGACATGGACCTGGCGTTCGGGCGCGCGTGGTACCTGGGGGCGGGCTGGGAGCGCGACCGCGGGGACGACGGCGAGACGCGGCAGGTGCAGGCGAGCTTGAACCGGCGGTTCTAGCTTTCGCGGGGTCGCGCCGCTGCAAACACCCGAGCGCACGGGGCTCCGAGCCACGACCGCGATCGCCGTGCAATCAATGCACTCTCTCGACGAAGGGGCGGAGAGCCATGCGCGCGAGCGCGGGGTCGCGCCGCTGCAAACACCCGAGCGCACGGGGCTCCGAGCCCTGCGCGCGATCGCGGCCCGCTCGGTTCGGCATCCTGCCTCACCTCGCTGCATGCAGGCGCGCCTCTCGCCCTCCCTGGCTCCGGCGCGCCTCGCACGCACCGCGCTCGCGCGCATGGCTCTCCGCCCCTTCGTCGAGGGGGGGCGACTTTCTGGCCGTGGTGCTTTCGCTTGCATCGGTCGGTGCGCCGGGGTTGAGTAGCGCGGTGCGTTCGCCGGGATGCGGCGGGCGTGGGGCTCCGGCCGCGGAGGATCGAATCGCATGATGCGTTTGTCCCGCGCATGGATCGCGCTGCCGGCGCTCGCGGTGCTGCTGACGGGCGCCGATGACCCGACGCGGTTCGCGTTGCCTCCGTCGCCGCCCAGGTTCCACCCGCCGGCCGAGGGCGTGCTGTTCGCGGACGACTTCTCGGACGGGCTCGCGAAGTGGGAGGCGGATTCGGTGCGCGCGTGGAGCGCGTGGCGCGGGATGCTCCGCGCCGACCTGCCCGACCGCAAGCAGGCGCGGTCGTTCCTCTTCGCGGGCAGCGAGGCGTGGCGCGACTACGCGCTCGAGTTCGACGTCTGCGGCATGCGGGGCGTGGACAAGGGCGCGGTGATCCGCGTGCAGAACACGTCGGGCTTCGCGATCGACCTGCGCGGCGGCTCGTACCAGGACCTGGTCGCACACGTGCGCGAGTGGCCCGTGGGCAAGGCGCGCGTCACCAACGCGAACGGCACCTGGAGCCGCGTGCGCATGGAGGCCCGGGGCGACCGCTTCCGCGTGTGGGTGAACGGCGACCTGAAGATCGACCGCCGCGACGGCCGCCGGACGCAGGGGCGCATCGCGCTCGCCGCCTACACGGGCGGCGTGGGCAAGTGCACGGTCTACTACGACAACATCGTGGTGACCGCGCTCGACTGACGCCGCGGCGGCGCGCCGCTCAGGCGGCCTTCGCCCTCCGGCCCGCCAGCAGCCGCAGGCCGTTCAGGATGACGACCACGGTGCTCCCCTCGTGGCCCGAGACGGCGACGGGGAGCTTGAGCGGGCCCATCGGCAGGTACTGGCCGGCGAACACCCACACCACCAGCGCCAGCATCACGCCGGTGGCGATGACCAGGTTCTGCGCGACGACGCGGTTCGCGCGCTGCGCGAGCCGCACGGCGTACGGCAGCGCGGTCAGGTCGTCGGCCATCAGGACCACGTCGGCGCTCTCCATGGCCGCGTCGCTGCCGATGCCGCCCATCGCCACGCCCACCGAGGCGCGCGCCAGCGCCGGAGCGTCGTTGACGCCGTCGCCGAGCATCGCGACCGACCCGTGACGCTGCTCGAGTTCTCCGATCACCCGCACCTTGTCCTCGGGCAGGAGCTGGCCGTACTTCTCGTCCACCCCGGTACGCGCGGCGACGGCCTCGACGGTGTGCGCGCTGTCGCCCGACAGCATCGCGACGTGCGCGATGCCGAGCCCGCGCAGGTTCTGCACCACCGCGGGGGCGGCCGGCCGCAGCTCGTCGGCGGCGGCGATCACGCCCCACGCGCCGTCGGCGCGCACGATCATCGCGGTCCTGGCGTCGCGCGCGAACGCGCGCACGCGCTCGACCGCGGCCGCGGGCGGTTCGATCCCGAGCGAAGCGAACAGCCCGGGCGTGCCGATCTCGATCGTGCGGCCGCGGTGCGTGGCGACGAGGCCCTTGCCGAGGTGGTTCACCATCCGTTCGGCGGGCTCGTAGGCGAGCTTTCTCGCCTCGGCCGCGCGCACCACCGCCTGCGCGAGCGGGTGCGGCGAGCGCTTCTCGGCGCCGGCGGCGAGCGCCAGCAGCGCGTCCTCGCTTCCGCCGTCCAGGGCCACCACGTCGGTCACCTCGAAGCGGCCGCGCGTGAGCGTCCCCGTCTTGTCGAACGCCACCGCCCGGATGCGGCCGAGCGCCTCGATGTGCCGCCCGCCCTTGAACAGGATGCCGTTGCGCGCGGCGTTCGCGATCGCCGACAGGATCGTGGCCGGCGTCGCGATCACGAGCGCGCACGGCGAGGCGACCACGAGCAGCGTCATCGCGCGGTAGATCGAGGCGCGCCACTCGTGGCCCAGCGCGAGCGGCGGCACGAACAGCATGAGCGCCGCGCCGACCATGACCGCGATGGTGTAGTAGCGGCCCACCCACTCGGCCGCCTCCTCGGTCCTGGACTTCTGCTCCTGCGCCTCCTGCACCAGCGCGACGATGCGCGCGAGCGCGCTGTTCGCGGCGGCGCGCGTGGCCATGATCTCGAGCGCGCCGAGCTGGTTCATCGTCCCGGCGAAGACCTTGTCGTCCGGGTTCTTCTCGACCGGCACCGACTCGCCCGTCAGGCTGCTCTGGTCCACGAGCGAGGTGCCCAGGGTGACCGTGCCGTCCACCGGGAACGCCTCGCCGGGCCTGACGATCACCGTCTCGCCGACGCGCACCGCCTCGACCTCGACCTCGGTCTCGCGGCCGTCGCGGCGGACGAGCGCGCGCGCCGGGCGGAGCTTGAGGAGCGCGTGCAGGGCGCGGCGCGTGCGCCCCATGGTGTAGACCTCGAGCGTGTTGCTGAGCGAGAACAGGAACATCAGCACCGCGGCTTCGAAGACGTAACCGATGGCCGCCGCGCCGACGGCCGACAGGATCATGAGCAGGTTGACGTCGAACTTGAGCCGCCGCAGCGCCGCGAACGTGCTGCGCGTCGCGAACCAGCCGCCGGTGACCGCGGCGACGTAGTAGAGCGCGTGCGAGGCCGTGTTCTCGGGCGCGATCGCCTTCTCGAGCGCGAGCCCCGCGAGCAGCGCCGCGAGGCACGCGCCCGTGAGCACCACCATCGCGCGGCCCTCGGCGCGCTTTTCCTCCTCCTCGTGCGAGAGCGGCGCGCCCCACGGCTTGCCGCCGGCGAGCGGGCGCACGACCTCGACGCCGTCGCCGTCGGCGCCGCGGCGCGCGAGGCTGACCCGGCCCGGCGTCGCGGCGGCCTGGAAGCGCGCGTCGTCCTCGCCCGAGAGCCTGCCGAAGCGCAGCGCGCACTCGGCGCACGCCTCCAGCGTCTCGCGCTTCTCGCACGCGGTGACGCGCTGCGCGAAGAGCTGCCCGACCTCGTCGGCGAAGGCGTTGAGCTGGTCGGGCGAGACCCGGAGCGGCTCGTAGCGGACGCTGAGCGTGCCCTGGTGGAAGTTCGCCTCGATCGCCAGCACGCCCGGCCACTCGCGCAGCCGCTCGGCGAGCAGTTCGATGCAGCCTTCGCTGCCGGCGCCGATCGGCAGGTGCCCGGCGGGAACGCGGTGCGTCGCGGTCCCGGGCGAGCCCGTACCCGTGAGGTCGTGGTGGCTCATGACGGGCGGACTTTACACCGCGCCCCGCTCGGCCGATAACCTGCGCGCCATGCATCCCCGTGACGAAAGTGAAGCCTCCCGCACTCCCGGAACGCGCCCGCGCGCCGCGCGCCGCGCCGCGCTCGCCGCGCTCGCGATCGTCGCGCTGTTCGCGGGTGCGTGCGCGAAGTCACCGAGCGCGCCCGGGCCGGCCGGCGCGTCGCGCACCTGGATGATGGGCTTCTCCGGCTTTCCGCCCGTGCCCGACCAGGCGGTCGCCGTCGCCGCCATCAACATGGCGGCGCTGCGCTCCGACGCCGCCATCCAGCACATCGCGCCGCCGTGGGACTCGCTGCTCGCGGGCGTGCCGGCCGACACGCTCGTCCGGCGGCATGAGTTCCCGCTGCAGAACTACTTCCGCAACGTGCAGCGCCGCAGGCTCGTGTTCGAGGTGGACCTCACGAACGGGCTGAACCGCGGCGCCGAGGATCCCGCGCTCGTGGCCGCCGGGCGCAGCATCGCCGAACCGCAGGTGCGCTCGCTCGCGGTCGCGTGGATCACCGCCGTGGACACGATCATCCATCCCGACTGGCTGGGCTTCGGCTGCGAGACCAACCTCGTGCGCGCCGCCGCGCCGCCCGCGCTGTACGCGGCGCTGCGCGAACTGTGCAACCAGGCCGCCGACTCGCTCGCCGCGCTGCACGCGCGCCGGCCGTCGCTGCCCAGACCGGTGCTCTATTCGACCGTGCAGGTCGAGACCGCGTGGGGCCGGCTCGGCGGGCCCGGCACGTACCAGGGCATCGCCGCCGATCTCGCCGACTTCCCCTACGCCCAGGTGCTCGGGCTTTCTTCGTACCCCTACCTCGGCGGGTTCGCCGAGCCCGAAGCGATGCCGGACGACTATCTCTCGCGCCTCGCGAACGACGCCGGCCGCCCCGTGATGGTGATCGAGGGCGGCTGGGCGTCGGAGTCGTTCGGGCCCTACACGACGAACCCCGCGAAGCAGGCGCGATACGTCCGCCGCCAGGCGCAACTGCTCGACGCCGCGCATGCCGTGGGCTGGCTCAGCCTCGAGTTCGCCGACCTCGCCGTGTCGCTGTGGCCGCCGGGCACCGACCCGACGATCCGCTGGTTCGCCTCGCTCGGCGTCGTGGACAGCGTGCTCGCGCCCAAGCCCGCGCTCGCCGCCTGGGACAGCCTGTTCGCGCGGCCGCTCGCGCCGTAGCGGCGCGTGCGCGCGGGCCCGGCGGCGGCGCGGCGCGGGCCTTCGGCGTCCGGCGAAACCGCGGGGCCGCGCGGGCGCCGCGTCGCCGCGCCGATGGCCGCTACTTCGCGACGACCTGCGCCCAGAAGCCCTTGCCGGCGCGGCCCACCGCAGCGACCAGCGCCGAGTCGGCGGTCGCGGCGTCCACCACGACGTAGGCGCGCTTCTGCCCGCGCCGCACCTCGCAGGTCTTGACGCCGTCCGTCGTCTCGAGCTCGGCGCGGATGCTGGCCTCGCAGGCGGCGCAGGTCATGCCGTTCACCTCGAGCGTGACGATGCGCTGGCTCGAGCGCTCGGCGAGCGGCTTCGCGCCCGGGAGCGTGCGCAGTTCGTGGACGACCCATGGCCCGATGGCGACGACGAGCGCCACGGCGAGGACGACGAAGACGATCTGGGCGGCGTTGCGGTTCATGCGTTCGGGGCTCCGCGGCGCGGGTGACGGGCGGGCACCTTAACAGCGCCGGCCCGCGCGGGCCACGCGGCATCGGCCCGCGCGGCGGGGGCCCCGCCGCCGCTTCCCATGCGCGCGGTGCGCGGCTAATCTCGCGCCCTTTCCCGCCCGACCGCCGAGGGACCTCCCGACCGATGCCGAACGCCGCCCCGCTTCCCGACCTCTCCGCGCTCGTCCCGCGCGAGCTCGTGACCGAACTGCTCGCGCTGGCGCGCGGTTCGGGCGCCGAGTTCGCCGACGTCTACGTCGAGCACGCGATCCTGACCGGGTTCTCGTTCGACGAGGGCCGGGTCAAGACCGCCTCGTACTCGGTGCTGAACGGCGTCGGCGTGCGGGCGATCGCCGGCGACCAGACGGGCTACGCGTACGCCGACGGCTTCGGCGCCGAGGGCGCCCGCGAGGCCGCGCGGGTCGCGGCGCGCATCGCGCGCGACGGCCGCGGCGGCGG
>CAZUEM010000179.1:0-6866 GCA_964619155.1 uncultured bacterium | reverse complement strand
CGGCGAGCGGCGCGCCGCGCGGCCGGGCGGCGCCGGGCGCCGCGGCGAGGAGCGCGAACAGCGCGCCGAAGAGCGCGGCGCGGGCCGCCGCGGGGCCGGGGCGCCTCACTCCCACTCGATCGTCGCGGGCGGCTTGCTCGTCACGTCGAACACGACGCGGTTCACGCCGCGCACCTCGTTCGCGATGCGGCTCGCGATGCGCGCGAGCAGCGCGGGCGGCAGGCGCGTCCAGTCGGCGGTCATGCCGTCCACGCTGTTCACCGCGCGCAGCGCGATCACCTTCTCGTACGAGCGCTCGTCGCCCTTGACGCCCACCGTGGAGACCGGCAGCAGCACCGCGAACGCCTGCCAGGTGCGGCCGTACCACTTCGCGCGGCGGAGTTCCTCCATGTAGATCGCGTCGGCGGCGCGCACGATGGCGAGGTCGGTCTCGTTCACCGGCCCGAGGATGCGCACCGCGAGCCCGGGACCGGGGAACGGGTGCCGGTCCACGAGGTGGCCCGGCAGGCCCAGCTCGCGGCCGAGCTCGCGCACCTCGTCCTTGAAGAGCCACTTGAGCGGCTCGACCAGCTTGAGCGTCATCCAGTCGGGCAGGCCGCCGACGTTGTGGTGCGACTTGATGACCTGCGCGCCGTGCCCGGCCGAGGCCGACTCGATGACGTCCGGGTAGAGCGTGCCCTGGGCGAGGAACTCGACGGGCCCGATCCGCTTCGACTCCTCCTCGAAGACCGCCACGAACTCGTTGCCGATGATCTTGCGCTTCCGCTCGGGGTCGGCGACGCCGGCGAGCTTCGCGAGGAAGCGCTCCTGCGCGTCCACGACCTTGAGGTTCAGGTGGCGCTTCTCCCCCAGCTCGCTCCACACCTCGGCGGCCTCGTCCTTGCGCATGAGCCCGTGGTCCACGAGCACGCACGTCAGCCGGTCGCCGATCGCGCGGTGGATGAGCGTCGCCGCGACGGTCGAGTCCACGCCGCCCGAGAGGCCGCACAGCACGTGGCCGCCGCCGACCTGCGCACGCACCTCGCGCACCGCCTCGCGCACGAAGTTCCGCATGGACCAGCCGCCCTTCAGTCCCGCCACCTTGAAGAGGAAGTTCGACAGCACCTGCTTTCCGTAGGGTGAGTGGACGACCTCGGGGTGGAACTGGATCAGGTGGAACGGCAGCTTCTCGTGGCGCGCGGCGGCGAACGCGCAGTTCGAGGTGTGCGCCACCTTCTGCCAGCCCGGCCCCAGCGCGCGCACCTCGTCGCCGTGGCTCATCCACGCGCGGAATCGCTTCGGCACGCCCGCGAAGAGCGGCGAGGGCCGGTCCACGACGAACGTGGCGACTCCGTACTCGGCGTGCCGGGCCTTCGCCACCTCGCCGCCCGTCAGCTGCTGCGTGACCTGGAAGCCGTAGCAGATGCCGAGCAGCGGCTTCCTCAGCGCGTAGATGCCGGCGTCGGGCAGCGGGGCCTCGGCGCGGTAGCCGCTCGCGGGCGAGCCCGACAGCACGATCGCCGAGGGCTTCTTCGCGCGGATCGCCGCGAGCGGCGTCGTGCCGGGGACGATCTCCGAGTAGACGCCCAGCTCGCGCACGCGCCGGGCGATGAGCTGCGTGTACTGCGAGCCGAAATCGAGGATGAGGACGAGTTCCTTCGCCATGGACTCAGGCCTTCCGTGCGGGTTTCGCGTCGCGGCCGCGCGCGGGTCGGCGCGCGGAAGCGCTCGCGGGCTTCTTCGGGAGATCGAGCGGCGGGACGCGGCGGCCCCGGCGCGAGTGCTCGAGCAGGGTGGCGAAGCGGCGCTCGCGCGTCTCCTCGCGCTTCGCGCTCGTCACCCAGTGGGTGACGACGCGCCGGTAGTAGGGCGGCATCGCGGTGAAGTGCGCGTGCGCCTTCGCGTCCGCGGCGAGGCGTCTCGCGTACGCCGGCGGCAGGTCGCGGGGCGAGGACTCGAACGCGTAGCGCCCGGTCCGCTCCGGGTCGCGCGCCGCGAACGCCGCGCGCCCGGGCGCCGCCATCCGGCCCTCCGCCGCGAGCCGCGCGACGTGGCGGACGTTGACGAGGCTCCAGTGGCTGCCGGACCGGCGCGGCGTGAACCGGATCGTGTAGCGCGTCGCGTCGAGCGAGCGGCGCACGCCGTCGATCCAGCCGAAGCAGAGGGCCTCGTCCAGCGCCTGCGGGTAGGTCATCGAACGCGTCCCCGAGCCGACGCGGTGGAAGCCGACGAGCAGCTCGGCCGCGCGCGCGTGGCGCCGCGCCAGCCACGCGCGGAACGCTGCGGCGGTCGCGAAGAACCGCGGCGGCCGCGATGTGCTCCCCGCGCGCGCCGCGCCGCTCAATGACGGAACGTCCTTCGGTCGGTGAACACCATCGCCACCTCGAGCCGATCGGCCTCGGCGATCACCTCGGCGTCGCGCACCGATCCGCCCGGCTGGACGATCGCGGTGACGCCCGCCTCGGCGGCGTGCGTGACGCTGTCGGCGAACGGGAAGAAGCCGTCGCTCGCCAGCACCACGCCGTGCACGTCGTGCCCGGCGCGCCGGGCCTTCATGAGCGCGACGTCCACCGCGTCCACGCGCGAGGTCTGTCCGCTGCCGAGGCCGATCAGCTCCTCGCCGCGCGCGAGCACGATGGCGTTCGAGCGCGCGGCCGCGCACACCTCCCACGCGAACATCAGCGACGTCATCTCCTCGGCCGCCGGGGCGCGGCGCGTGACCGTCCGCCACGGCGGCGGCTCGCCCGGAGCCTCGCGCTGCAGCAGCGCCCAGGGGCCCACGAGCCGCACGCCCCACGGGTCGTCCGCCGCGAGGTCGGACGCGGTCAGGCGCACGAGGCGCACGTTCTTCTTGCCGCGCAGGGCCACGTCCGCCTCGGGCGTGAGCTCGGGGAAGGCGATGCACTCGACGAACTGGTCGTGCAGCGCCGTCGCGGTCGCCGCGTCGAGCGGGCGGTTGAACGCGACGATGCCGCCGAACGCCGAGAGCGCGTCCGCGTCGCGCGCCAGCGAATACGCGTCCTCGAGCGAGTCCGCGCACGCCACGCCGCACGGCTGGTTGTGCTTGACGATGACGCACGCCGGGCGCGCGAAGCGCCACACCAGCGAGACGGCCGCCTCGAGGTCGAGCAGGTTGTTGTACGAGAGCTCCTTGCCCTCGCGCCACGACTGCAGCGCGTGCAGCGTGCCGCCGCGCGCGTAGAGCGCCGCGGCCTGGTGCGGATTCTCGCCGTAGCGCAGCGTGCGCGCCCGCTCGAGCACGAGCGCGTGCGCCGCCGGCGGCTCCGCCTCGGCGCCCGCGCGCCGCGCCAGCTCGCCGGCGATCGCGCCGTCGTAGCGCGCCGTGCGCGCGAACGCCGCGAGCGCCCAGCGCCGCCGCTCCTCCGCGCTCACGCCGCGCCCGAGCGACTCGAGCACCTCGGCGTACTGCCGCGGGTCGTGCACGACGATCACGCCGTCGTGGTTCTTGGCCGCGGCGCGCAGCAGCGCGACGCCGCCGATGTCGATCTCCTCGATCATCCCGGCGTCGTCGAGCGCGGCCGCCTTCTCCTCGAACGGGTAGAGCGTCACGGCCACCAGGTCGAGCGGCTCGAGCCCGCGCGACTCGAGCGCGGCCATGTCCTCCGCGCGGTCGCGGCGCGCGAGGATGGGCGCGTGCACGTGCGGGTGCAGGGTCTTGACGCGCCCGCCGAGCATCTCGCCGAAGCCCGTCCACTCCTCGACCGCGGTCACCGGGACGCCCTCGGATTTCAGGTGCGCGGCGGTGCCGCCGCTCGCCACCACGCGCGTGCCGCGTGCGGCGAGCGCCTTCGCGAACTCCGCCGCGCCGGCCTTGTCGGACAGCGACAGCAGCGCGGCCCGCGGCCAGCCCGGCGCCGGGCGGGCGTCCGCGCCGGGGCCCGGCGCGCCCCTGGCGCTCATCGCGCGGCTCCCGACAGCCGGCGGATGGCCTCGAGGTAGCGCTCCTGCGTCTTCGCGACGACCTCGGCGGGCAGCGGCGGGGCCGGCGGCTCGTGGTTCCAGCCGCTGCGGTCGAGCCAGTCGCGCACGTACTGCTTGTCGAAGCTGAGCAGCTGCCCGGACTCGTACCCGGCGCGGTCCCAGTAGCGCGACGAGTCCGGCGAGAGCGCCTCGTCGATGAGCGCGAGCGCCCCGTCGATCCGGCCGAACTCGAACTTGGTGTCGGCGAGCACGAGGCCGCGCTCCCACGCCCGTGCGCGGGCCTCCTCGTAGATCGCGAGGCTGCGCGCGCGCAGCTCCTCGGCGGTCGCGCGGCCGGCGATCTCGGCCATGCGCTCGAACGGGATGTTCTCGTCGTGCCCGGTGTCGTTCTTGGTCGCGGGCGTGAAGATCGCCGGCTCGAGCTTCGAACCGTCCTTCAGGCCCTCGGGCAGCGGGACGCCGCAGACGCTGCGCGAGCTGCGGTACTCCTTCCAGCCGCTGCCGGTCAGGTAGCCGCGCACCACGCACTCGATGTCCACGCGCTCGGCGCGGCGGACGAGCTGGGCGCGGCCGCGCAGCCGCTCCGCCTGCGAGCGGAACGGCTCGGGGAAGTCCGCGGGGTCGTCGCTCACGAGGTGGTGCGGCCGCGCGCTCGCCAGCGTCTTCATCCACCAGGCGCTGATCAGCGAGAGGATCGCGCCCTTGCCGGGGATGGGCGTCGGCAGGATCGAGTCGTAGGCCGACAGGCGGTCGCTCGCGACGATGACGAAGTGATCCGGGCCGGCTTCGTACACGGTGCGGACCTTGCCGCGCCGGAAGAGCTTCGCGCCGGGGACGTCCACGTCGGGGACCGCGTGGCGGGCCTCGAGCAGCTCGGGAGCGACGACGATGGGGGCGATGCCGTTCACGTTCTCCTCCTGCCGCCTCGCGGGACGGCCGTCCAGGTGATCGCGTTGCGTTACGAAGTGCCGTTCCCCGAAGCCGGCGTCGCGAAGCGCGCCGCGAGGTGCGCCGGCAGCCGGTCGATCGAGGGGATGCTCGGGGTGCTCGCCCCCGCATAATCGCCGAAGGGGTCGAGGAGCACGAAGTGCATTCCGGCGGCCCGCGCCCCGGCCTCGTCCACCGAGCGCAGGTCGCCGACGTACACCGCCCGCTCCGGCGCCACGCCCATGCGGCCGAGCGCGATGCGGAAGATCTCCGGGTCGGGCTTCTCGACGCCCTCGAGGCGCGAGTCCACCACGAACTCGAGCCCCTCGCGCGTGCCCGTCTGCACGAGGTGCGCCTCGGCGCGCCCGTCGGAGTTGCTCACGCAGGCCGCGCGCAGCCCGAGCGCGCGCACGCCCGCGATCGCCTCCGGGGCGCCCTCGTTGCGGCGCGACCACAGGAGGTGGTCCGACGCCTGCCGCTCCCACAGCGCGCGAACCGCCTCGCCGAGCAGCGGGTGGCGGCAGCCCGCGCCCTCCAGCATGCCGGCGTAATAGGCCTCGATGGCCGCGAGCGTCGCGGCGTCGCCTGGCGCTCCGCCCGCCGCGCGGCGCGCTCGAGCGGCCGCCTCGTCGTACATGCGGCGCCCGCGCACCTCGGCGCGGCGCAGCCCCTCGGGCCCGACCGCGACGCCGAGCCCGGCGAGCAGCTCGCCGATCCACTCGAAGTCGAGCCGCACCAGCGTCCCTCCGGCGTCGAACACGACCGCTTCGAGCGCGGGACGCAACTCGTTGCGCGCCTCAGCCATGCGTGGCCTCGTTCGCGTGAAAGACGAGCCTGCGGCCCTGCACGAGCCAGGGCTCCGTGAGGAAGCGCCGCACCGCCGCCGGGTAGAGCGCGTGCTCGGCCGCGTGCACGCGCGCCTCGAGCGACTCGAGCGTCTCGCCCTCGCCCACCCCGACCGCGGCCTGCGCGACGATCGGCCCGGCATCGAGCGCGTCCTCGACGAGGTGCACGGTGCAGCCCGTCACGCGCACGCCGTGCCGCCACGCCTGGCCGATGGCGTCGAGCCCCGGGAAGGCGGGCAGCAGCGATGGGTGGATGTTGAGCATCCGGTTCGCCCAGGCCGAGAGCAGCGGCGCGTGCAGCCGGCGCATGAAGCCGGCGAGCAGCACGAGGTCCACGCGGCGCTCGGCCAGCGCCTCGAGCCAGGGGCGCTCGTCCTCGAGCTTCGTCCGGAAGCGGCCCGCGGGCGGCGTCACCGCCTCGATGCCGAAGCGCTTCGCGCGCTCGAGCGCGTACGCGGCGGGGTTGTCGCACAGGAGCGCCACGATCTCGCCGCCGAGTTCCCCGCGCGCGGCAGCGGCGGCCAGGGCTTCGAAGTTCGAGCCGTTGCCGGAGGCGAAGACGGCGATGCGGGCGGGGCTGGACGCGGGCACGCCGCAAGCTAACCCGCGTGCGCGCGGAGCGGCAAGTTGCGCGCGGCGCACGACGCGCGGCCGCGGCTCACGGGCGCGGCGCCGGGGCGGGCGCGCGAGCCACGGCTCGCCCGCGCGCCAGTCGAGCTTGCGGACGCCTCCGGCCGAGACCTCGTACCAGACCGCGCCCTCGAGGTCGGTGCGGTCCGCGGCGACGCCGAACGCGGCGAGGCGCGCGAGCACGCCGGCGTGCGGGTGGCCGTAGGCGTTGCGCCGCCCGGCCGAGACGAGCGCGCGCGCCGGGCGCGCCCTCGCGAGCAGCGCCGCGCCGGTCGAGGATCCCGAGCCGTGGTGGCCGGCCTTGAGCAATGCGAGTCCCGGCGCCACGGCCAGGGCGTCCTCGACCAGGCTGTCCGCGTCGGCGGCGAGCAGCACGCGGCCGCGGCCCTCGCCCAGCTCGAGCACGAGCGAGGCCGCGTTGTCGCCGCGGTCCGCCCGCTCGCCTCCCGGCTCCCCCTCGCGCGGCGGCCACAGCACGCGCGCGGTCGGCCCGCCCGCCAGCGTGTCGCCGCGCGCGAGGCCGCGCGCCGCGAAGCGCGCGGC
>CAZUEM010000178.1:0-6881 GCA_964619155.1 uncultured bacterium | reverse complement strand
CGCGCTCGGCGGCGGCCGCTTCGCCGCCTCGCACGCCTCGCTGCCGGGGGGCGCCGCGCACGACTGGGCCGCGTGGGGCGGCCGCGCCGGCGCGAGCGAACTGCGCTGGGGCGTGAGCGGCGTGCTGCGCGGCGAGGGCACCCTCGAGGGCCGGGACGCCGCGAACCGGCCGACCGGCGACACGCGCGCGCGCAGCTGGGCGCTCGCCGTGCAGCTCGCGCGGCCCATCGGGCCGCACCTGGCCGTCGGCGGCGCGGCGCGCTGGGTGGGCGAGCGCATCGGCGAGAGCGGCGGCGACGGTCTCGCGTTCGACGCCGGCGCGCAGTTGCGGGCGGGCCCGGTGACGGCCGCGCTCGCCGCGCAGAACTTCGGCGGCGGCATGAACTGGGGCGGGCGGCGCTGGAGCATGCCCGCGAGCCTCGGCGCGGGCCTCGCGCTCGAGCACGCGGCGAGCGGTCTGCGGCTCGTGCTCGACCTGACCTCGCCAGCCGACTACTTCCGCAGCGCGCGCGCCGGCGCGGAATGGCGCCTGCGCGACCGGCTCGCGCTGCGCGCGGGCTGGCGGCACGAACTGGGCGCGCCCCCGGAGGAGCGCCGCACCGGCCCGGCCTTCGGCTTCGGCGCGGGCCACGGCGCCGTGTGGCTCGACTACGGCCTCGTGCTCGCCGCGGACGGCGAGAGCGTGCACCGCATCGGGCTCGACCTGCGCCGCCTCGCCTCGCCCGCCGCCGCGATCGCGCCGGCGCCGGGCGCCGGCGGCGCCGCGCGCGACTGACCCGCCCGGAGGGCGCGCGCTCCGCCCGCGCGGCTTCCCGCACCTCGCACGGCCCGCCGCACCGGTCCGTGCGTTTCGCACGGTCCGCGCGCCGCGCCCGCGTGCACTCGCGCTACCGAGGAGCCGTCGCCGCACCCACTTGCGCCCGCCCCGGGCCGCGAGCGCCGCCGGGCACGCAAGCTGCTGCAGGCGACGCGGTCGCGCCGCGCGCGGCCCGCGGGAGACCCCGGCCGGATCCGCCGGGCGCCCCGCGCCACGATTCGTCTCCGGCAGCGGGCGCCTCCGGATCGGCGCCGAGGTGGGAATGGAGCTCTTCCGTCGTCCACTCGTGGTGCTCGCCGCACTCGCGGCGCTCTTCGGCGCCGTGGCCCCGCCCGCGCTCGCGCAGGGAGCGGTCAGCGTGACGCTCTCGTGGACCGCTCCCGGCGACGACGGCGCGGCCGGCACCGCCGCGCAGTACGAGGTGCGCCTGTCCACCGCGCCGCTCGACGCGGCGAACTTCGCCGCCGCGACGCTGGTCGCGAACCCGCCCGCGCCGCTCGCCGCCGGCACGCCGCAATCCATGTTCGTCACCGGCCTGCAGCCGCTCACGTCGTACTGGATCGCCGTGCGCACCGCCGACGAGCGCGGCAACTGGTCGCCCATCTCGAACGTGGTCGCGTTCACCACCACCTCGGGCGACGACGTGCGCCCCGCCGCCACCGTGCTCGCCTCCGGGGCCCTCACCGCCTCGAGCGTGACGCTCGCCTGGACGGCCACCGGCGACGACAGCCTCGCCGGTCCCGCGCACCACTACGAGCTGCGCTGGTCGGCCGCGCCCATCACGGCGGCCAACTTCGCCGCCGCGACGCCGGTCACGACGGGCGTCCCGACGCCGGGCGCACCCGGCGCGAACGAGTCGTGCACGGTCACCGGGCTCGACCGCTCGGTGGACCTGCACTTCGCGGTGCGCGTGCACGACGAGGCCGGCAACGCCTCGGCGCTCTCGAACGTCGTCACCGTCGCGCGCATCCTCGACACCGCGCCGCCCGCGCCGCCCGCGGGCCTCGCCGGCGGCGTCGAGGACGGCGGCGTGCGGCTGCGCTGGAACCCGAACACCGAGCCCGACCTCGCCGGCTACCACGTCTACCGCGCCCCCGCCTCGGGCGGCCCGTTCACGCGCCTCGATGCCGCCCTGCTGACCGCCGCCGACTTCACGGACGGCTCGGCCCCGGACAGCGCCTCGCTCTGGTACGCGGTCTCGGCCGTGGACGCGACCGGCAACGAGAGCGCGCGCAGCGGCGCCGTGCGCGTGTGGCTGCGCGCGGCCGACGTCGCCTCGCTCCAGCTGCAGGCCGCCTACCCGAATCCGAGCCCGCTCGCGGGCGGCGTGACGCTGCCCGTCGCGGTGCCGGTCGGCGGCCCCTTCGACGGCCGCGTGGACATCCTCAACTCGGCCGGCGAGCGCGTGCGCACGCTCGAGCTGCGCGCCCTCGCGCCCGGCACGCACCTGCTGACGTGGGACGGCCGCAGCGACGGCGGCCGCTCCTGTGCGCCCGGCGTCTACCGCGCCTGGCTGCAGGCGGGCGGCGTGAGCCAGCAGGTCAAGCTGGTCCGCACGCCCTGACACGGACGACCCCATGCCCATCCCGGAGAACGCCATGTCCCGCACCCTCCCGACCGCGCTCGCGCTGATCCTCTCGGCGGGGCTCGCCCACGCCGGCATCGAGAACGCCGGCACGACGGCGGGCAACTTCCTGTCGGTCGGCACCGGCGCGGGCATCCTCTCCATGGGCGGCGCCACGCTCGGAGCGGGCGGCGACCTGAACGCGGCGGCGTGGAACCCCGCGGTGCTCGGGCGGCTCGCGTCGTCGCAGTACGCGCTCTCGCACGCCTCGCTCGCGCTCGACGTGTCGCAGGACTGGATCGCGGCGAGCGGCCGCGTCGGCCGCAGCGAGACCCGCTGGGCCGCGAGCGCCCTCTACCAGAACGACGGCTCGTTCGACGGCCGCGACGCGTTCGGCGCGCCGACGGGCTCGTTCGACGTCTCGAACCTGGCGCTCGGGCTCGCGCTCGCGCGCCCGTTCTCGCCCGACGTCACCGCGGGCGCGCGGCTGAACGTCGTGCGCGAGAGCCTCGGTCCCGCGTCCGGCTCGGGGCTGGGCTTCGACCTCGGCGTGCAGGCGCGCCGCGGCGCGTTTGGCTTCGGCGCCGCCGCCCGCAACCTCGGCGGCAGGATGAAGTACGACTCGGGCCGCTACGACCTGCCCGGCGTGTTCGGCCTGGGCGCGTCGTGGTCCGACGCCGCGAAGGGGCTGCGGTTCGCGCTCGACGCGAACTTCCCGCGCGCCTACTACAACGACGTGCGCCTGGGCGGCGAGTGGACCTGGCAGCAGCGCGTGGCGCTGCGCGCCGGCTACCGGCTCGAGCTGGGCGCGGAGCAGGGCGAGCCGCTCGGCGGCCCGAGCTTCGGCCTCGGCACCGGCGTGAACGGCCTGTGGTTCGACTACGCGTTCCTCGCGGGCGACGGCCAGGCGCAGGGCGCGCACCGCTTCGGCCTGACGTTCCACCCGTCGTTCTTCCAGCAGCGCGGCGCGCTGCCGCGCGCGGCCTCGGGGACGGGCGCGGAGAACGCGCCCCTCGCCGCCGCGACGCCGGAACCGGCCGCGCCCGCGAAGGCCACGCCGCCGCCGGCCAGCCCCGCGAAGGCCTCCGAGCCGAAGCGTGAGGAGCCCGCCGTGGCGCGCCCCGCGCTCGCGCTGCCCGCGAACGCGACCGCATCCGAGGCGGCCGCCCGCGCGGCCGAGCCCGCGGTCGCCGACCTCGCGCCGTCGGGCCGGGTCAAGGTCACGCCGATGGCGAAGCCCGTCGCGCCCGCGCCCGAGCCGGCCGCGCCGAAGCCCTCCGCGCCGGCGAAGGTCGGCGCGCCGCTCGTGCTCTCGGCGAGCGAGGCCACGGCCGCGGCGCCGGCGCCCGCGAAGACCGTGACCGCGCCCGCGCTGCCCGCGCCCGCGAAGCCGGTTTCCGCGCCCGCGAAGTCTCCGGCCGCGGCCGTGCCGGCCGCCGATGCGCCCGCCGCGCCGCCCGCCCCGCCGGTCGCGAAGGTCGCCTCCACGCCGGCGCCCGTCGTCGTGGTCGTGCGTCCGAACCCGGCGCCCGCGCCGAAGGCCGAGCCCGCGCCCGCTCAGCGCCCGCCGCACGTCGTGGTGCAGAAGGGCGAGACGCTGGCCGATATCGCCAGGCGATGGGGCACGAGCGTCCCCGCGATCATGATGGAGAACAACCTCGTCACGTCGCAGGTGAAGCCGGGCCAGAAGCTCCTGCTCCCGAAGCGCTGAGCGCGGGAGGGGCGAGAGGCCGCCGAACGGGGCGGCAGGGAACCTCGAAGCACGCGAGAACGGGAAGAAAGTGCGGACCATGGTCCGTGCCGGCGCCCTCAGGGGGGAAGCTCCCGGGGCGCCTTCTCGTTCCGGCGTCCGGCCCGCGGGCGCGGCTACGGGGCCGGCGGCGTCGCCACGTACTTCACGATCTCGACCGGGTCCACGGTCACGAGCCCGTCCGTGATCATCTCGTCGCACGCCGCCAGGAACGCGCGCACGCGGTCCTCGCGGTCCACGATCTCGACCACCATGGGCAGGTTCTCGGACAGCCGCAGCACCTTCGCGGTGTGCAGGCGGCTGCGGGCGCCGAAGCCCTCGACGCCGCGCAGCACCGTGGCGCCCGCGAGTCCCATCTCCCGCGCGCGCACGACG
Source organism: uncultured bacterium (assembly GCA_964619155.1). Classification (GTDB taxonomy): domain Bacteria; phylum Eisenbacteria; class RBG-16-71-46; order RBG-16-71-46; family RBG-16-71-46; genus CAIXRL01. The sequence goes on along the minus strand of CAZUEM010000178.1, from coordinate 2,375 downwards.
AGCGCGTCGTAGAGCGGCCGTCCGTGCCAGGCGTCCGTCTCGCCGATGTAGACGCGAAGCCTCAGGCCGGGTCCGTCGAGGTGCATGGGACCTCCTCCTAGAGCCGGGTCACGAGGGCCCAGCCGCCGAACGCGGCGGCCAGCCCGACCGCGACCGAGCCGAGCGAGTAGCCGAGCGCCGCGGGCCACTGCCCGTCGCGCAGGAGCTGCAGCGTCTCGTAAGAGAACGCCGAGAACGTCGTGAAGCCGCCGAGCACGCCGGTGACGAGCAGGAGCCGCACGGCGGGCGAGACGAGCGCGCGCTCGAGCGCCAGCGCGAGCACGGCGCCGATCGCGAACGAGCCCGCGGCGTTGACCGCGAACGTGCCCCACGGGAACGTCGAGGTGGGCGTGGCGGCGTGCACCCAGCCGCCCACGAGCCAGCGCAGCACGCTGCCGAGCGCGCCCCCGAGCGCGACGAGCAGCGCCGACCTCACAGCGGGAACGCCCCGTCGAACTTCGCGCCGAGCCCGAGCGCGAGCGCGTACTTCATCTGCTCCTCGAGGTGCGGCGGCATCGTCGCGTAGACGTCGGTGAAGATCGTCTCGATCGCCGGCGGCCCGGCCGCCTCGGCCTCGGCCACCGCCTTCGAGATCTCGTCGTGGATCTCCGCCGTCCAGGCCTCGACGTCGGCGTCCGCGAGCAGCCCGCGCGAGCGCAGGTGGGCGCCGAGGCGCGCAAGCGGGTCGCGCTTCTCCCAGGCCTTCACCAGCTCGGCCTCGCGGTAGCGGGTCGGGTCGTCGCTCGAGGAGTGGCCGCCCATGCGGAACGTGACCGACTCGACGAACGTCGGGCCGCCGCCCGAGCGCGCGCGGTCCACGGCCTCGCGCATCGCCGCGATCACCGCGAGCAGGTCGTTGCCGTCCACGCGGACGCCCGGCATGCCGTAGGCGGCGGCCTTGATCGCGATGCTGCTGGAGGCGGTCTGCGCCGAGAGCGGCACCGAGATGGCCCACTGGTTGTTCTGGCAGAAGAACACGCACGGCACGCGCTTGACCGCCGCGAAGTTCATCGCCGCGTGGAAGTCGGACGAGGACGTGCCGCCGTCGCCGATGTAGCCCACCATGACGTCGTCCGTGCCGCGGATCTTCGCCGCCCACGCCGCGCCCATCGCGTGCACGAGCTGCGTGCCGATGACGCTCGACCACGCGACCGCGTTCACGCGCCGGTCGCTGAAGTGCATGGGCATCTGGCGGCCGATGAGCACGTCGGCGGCGTTGCCGATGAGCTGGCAGACGATCTCCTTCACGGTCGTGCCGCGCCACATCGAGACGCCCGTCTCGCGCAGGGCGGGGAAGATCCAGTCGGAGGCCCGCAGCGGGTAGGCCGAGCCGGTGACGCTCGCCTCCTGGCCGGTGGTGAGGCCGTAGAAGCCGATGCGGCCCTGGCGCTGCAGCGACAGCATGCGCTGGTCCATGGTGCGCATGAGCAGCATGTGCCGGTGCATCGCGCGCAGGTCGGAGTCCGGCACCTCGGGCGCGGTCCCGACGAGGCGGCCCTCGTCGTCGAGCACGCGGCGGAGCGTCTCGTCGATCACCGCAGGTCTCCTTCGTTCAGCCACGCGGCCGGCGACTGCAGCCGCGCGACCAGCGCGTAGAGGAAGTCGGCGCCGACCGCGCCGTCCACGACGCGGTGGTCCATCGAGAGCGACAGGTTGCCGAGGTCGCGGATGACGATCTGCTCGTCCACGACCGCGGGCTTTCGCGTGATCGCGTGCACGCCGAGGATCGCGACCTGCGGGTGGTGGAGGATCGGCGTCGCGAGCACGCCGCCCTTCGTGCCGGTGCTGGTCACCGTGAAGGTGCCGCCCTGCAGCTCCTCGAGCTTGAGCTTGTGCTCGCGCGCGGCGGCGGAGAGCCGCTCGATCTCGCGCGCGATCGCGAACAGCCCGAGGCGGTCGGCGTCGTGCAGGATGGGCACCGTGAGGCCGTCGTCGGTGTTCGTGGCGACGCCCAGGTGGTAGGCGTGCCGGAGCACGATTTCGTGGCGCTCGTCGTCGAGCGAGGCGTTGAGGAGCGGGAATTCCTTCAAGACCGCGGGCAGCGCGCGGAAGACGTAGGCGAGGAGCGAGAGCCGGACCCCGGCCGCCTCGGCCGCGGGCTTCGCGGCGGCGCGGTGCTTCACGACCTCGGTGAAGTCGCACTCGGCCACGAACGTGAACTGCGCGGCGGTCGAGAGCGAGCGCCGCATGTGCTCGGCGATCTTGCGGCGCAGCCCGCGCAGCGGCTGGCGCGTCTCGGCGCCGGCGGGCGCCGCGGGGGCGGCGGGCGCGGCGGCCGGCTTCCCGGCGGCGGCCTTCACGTCGTCGGCGGTGACGCGCCCGCCCGGGCCGCTGCC
>CAZUEM010000177.1:0-6898 GCA_964619155.1 uncultured bacterium | reverse complement strand
CGTCAAGTAGCTTTTCGTGCGTGCTAGCCGGTGTTCGTATGAGGACGAAATCCTCCTGGTGCGTCTCCCGCCCACGGGCCCCGTCCATTTGTATTGCACCCTTCGTGCTGTGCGGGATCCTGCTCTGCCTGGGCCGGAGCGACCCGGCTTGCGCCATGCCGCAGGGGAGGGCATGGGCGCCGATTGACACCCTGAGGCTGACCCATGCATACATCGTCCCCAGCCGTTTCGAACCGATCCGCAATGGCAGGATCGAGCTGATCGGCAACGGCTACTACGGCACCGGCGGCCGCCGCCTGTACGGCTTCGAGTGGGCCGACAGTGCCTGGCGCGTGCGCTGGTCTTCGGACGTGCAGAGCTACGTCGTGTGGCCGACGATCACGCCGCCCGAGCGGCAGATGCTGGTGTGGAAGACGACGAATCCGGTGGACTCGGCCTACCACTACTTCAGCCACATCGTCACAGCGGACGTGGTCGGCGACACGCTGACGCCGCCCGACACGATCGCGCGCGTGAACGCAGCTTCGCTGACCTACATGGGCGGATCGCGGGGCCGTCGGCGCTGGGTCGCGGTGAGGGACGGGAACGGCCTGCTTGGGTCGACGTTCTTCTTGTTCCGCTCAGATTCGAGTCGAACCTGGACTCAGATGAGGACTAGCGAGCTGAATGCGACCCACGGGATCGCACTGGCGCCCCTGGACAGCGTGAGCGTCCTCGTGGTGACTTCCGAATGGAGCGAGCAACTGCGCTGGGGCGTGCTTCGGGATACGTCCTGGACGGCGGATCCGACTCCACTGGCGGACTACGGACCACACGGTCCCTCGCTCATCCGACATGCCGATGGCCGGATTCGGGTGGCCTGGAGTTCCTACGACGACTTCCTTCGTACGCGCGTCTTTGAGAACGGCGCATGGGCGGAGCCCGAGACGATACGGGCGGCACTGCCAGATACTGTGCAGCACTTGTTCTACGGGGCCTCGCTGAGCGCGGAGGGGAGTGCGCGCCCGGCGCTGGCCTGGTACGGCTACAAGATCCGTGACGACGTCGCCTGGTACGTCTGGGTGGCGTTTCCCACCGACAGTGGTTTCGGCGTGGGCGAGAAGCTGCCGGGCTCTTGGAACGGACACAGCCCGGACTGCCTCGTGGACGAAAACGGTGACGTCTGGGTGGCCTGGATGCGCGACTGGGACGGCCTCTACTGGACGCACAGCTACTGCACGGCGACACCGAGCACACCGACCGTCGGAGAGGTGGACGGCCGGCCGCGGCTGCGCTGGTCACTCACCGAACCGGCGCCGGGCACGTGGTGGGCAGTCCTGCGCAGCGCCGACGGCGGCCCCTCGGAACCGGTCGCCCGCATCCGCGCCGGCGCCGGAGTCGAGATGACTTGGTCCGACTCCACGGCGACGCCCGGCGCGGTGCTGCGCTACTCCATCCGGAGCGAGTGCCGAGACGCGCGCTACCGCGTCACGAGCGCCGAAGCCGAGTGGCGCCCGCGTGGTGCTTCCATCGGCCTCGCGATCCGCAGCGAAAACCCTGCAAGCACGTTGGTCCGCTTCGAGCTCTCGGGAGCTAGTGCCGGCACGGTCGAGGTCCTGCTCTACGACCTGTTTGGCCGGCAGGTGGCGAAGCGGCGGGAGAACGCCTCGGGCTCGGGAGTGGATCGGTTCGAATTGCCGCTCGCCGGTCGATTCCGCCCCGGCCTGTACTTGCTGCGCGTGCGCGGGTCGGACGACCGGCTATCGCACGCGGCAAAGGTGGTCGTCATCCGGTAGCGCAATCGCCCCGGCACGTGACCTCCAGCAAGCACGCCGGCCTCCGCATTCGCCGCATGTGCGAGGCCCCCCTCACGGGTTCGTAGACGGCCGCTCCGAACGTGAACAAGCTGGAGTTGGTAATCAGGCCACGTGCTAGCTGGCCGGCGGCTCCGTGCGCGCCCGGTCGAAGCGGTTCGCGACCGCTCGCGTGCCGAGCAGCGCCGCGGCCGCGGTGTTGACCGCGATGACCGCGCCGAGAATGGCGGCCAGCCGGCCCGCGGGCTCGCCGGCGGCCTGCCGCGCCTGGACCATCGTGAAGAGCGTCATGGTCCACAGCGCCACGGCGAGCAGCAGCAGTGCCTGCACCACGTGCCGCACCCAGCCGCGGCGGAGCGCGAACATCACGACGAGCACGCCGAGCACCGCCACGCAGGGCACGACCTGCCCGCGCCGCAGGAAGTGCGCGGCGAGCACGAGCAACGAGAGCGTGGAGAGGGTCAGCGCGAGCGGGAACATGGGCGCGTAGGGTAGCGGCGACGCGCGGCCGCGTCACGCGCCGGGCGGCTCGCGCGTCACGCCCCGGGCCGCACGACGCGCCTCTCCGTCGTCGCCGCTCGCCCGCGAGGGCGATATCGCTTGCGCGGGCGCCCTCGCCGCGGCGAAAGTCCCGGCCCCGCGTGACTCCCATCCTCGTCACCCGATCGAAAGGCGGCGTTCCATGTCCGGCACCGGCACCGTGCGGCTCCATCGCGTGCTGCGCACCACCCCCGAGCGGCTGTTCCGCGCGTTCACCGATCCCGACGCCATGGTGAAGTGGCTCCCGCCCCACGGCTTCACCGGCAAGGTGCACGAGATCGACGTGCGGCCCGGCGGGCGCTACCGCATGTCGTTCACGAACCTCACGACCGGCCACAGCCACAGCTTCGGCGGCGAGTACCTCGAGGTCGTGCCGGGCGTGCGGCTGGTGCACACCGACAAGTTCGACGACCCGAACCTGCCCGGCGAGATGCGCGTTACCGTGTCCATGAAGAAGGTCTCGTGCGGCGTCGAGCTGGACGTCCTGCAGGAGGGCATCCCCGCGGTGATCCCGGTCGAGATGTGCCACCTCGGCTGGCAGGAGTCGCTGCAGCTCCTCACGCTGATGGTGGAGCCGGAGATCGCGCAGTAGCGGCGGATCCGCCGGTTCTCGGGGCCTCGGGCGCGACCAGGAGGAGAGTTCCATGAAGACCGCAGGCAAGGAGCACTGGGAAGCCGTCTACGGTGCGAAGCCCGCGGAGCGGGTCAGCTGGTACCGCCCCCACCTCGACGAATCGCTGCGATTCGTCGCCGCTTCCGGTCTCGGGTGCGATGCCACCGTCATCGACGTGGGCGGGGGCGCTTCCACGTTCGTGGACGACCTGCTCGAGCGCGGGTTCGCGAACGTGACGGTGCTCGACCTCTCCGAGACCGCGCTCGAGGCGGCCCGCGCGCGAATGGGCGAGCGCGCGGCGACGGTCCGCTGGCTCGTCGCCGACGTGACGCGGGCGGACTTCGCGGCGCACGCCTACGACTTCTGGCACGACCGCGCGGTGTTCCACTTCCTCACGGACCGCGACGCGCGCCGGCGCTACGTCGAGACGGTCCGCCGGGCCGTGCGCCCGGGCGGGCACGTGGTGGTCGCGACCTTCGGGCCGCACGGTCCTGATAAGTGCAGCGGGCTCGAGGTGCTGCGCTTCACGCCCGAGGCCCTGCACGCCGAGTTCGGGGACGACTTCGCGAGGGTCGCGGACTCCACCGAGATCCACCGGACGCCGTGGGGCAGCGAGCAGGAGTTCGTCTACTGCTACTGCCGGAATCCGGGCTGAGCGGAGGGCCGGACATGCACCCGGAGACGACGAAGTACAACAAGGCGCTCGGCCCCGACGAGCGGGCGATCTGCGATCTCCTGGCCGCGGAGATCGACCGCGGCCTGCCCGAGGCGGAGAACCGGATCTGGCACGGGCACCCGGTGTGGTTTCTCGACGGCAATCCGGTCGTCGGGTACGGCAAGCTCAAGGACTGCGTGCGCCTGCTCTTCTGGAGCGGGCAGTCCTTCGACGAGGACGGCCTGAAGCCGGAAGGCAAGTTCAAGGCGGCCGAGGCCCGCTACACCGCCGCGGACGAGGTCGTCCGAGAGAGCCTCGCGCGCTGGCTGGCGAAGGCCCGCGACATCCAGTGGGACTACAAGAACATCGTCCGCCGAAAGGGACGGCTGGAGCGGCTCGGGTAGGCCGGAGCCCTTCGCGGCTACGGCCGCGCGCGAACGGCGCTTGCCGCTGCTCCGGCAGCCGACCATGATGCCCGTGTCACGGCCCCCGCGGGACCCGCCCCCGCGCGAGCGTCACGGTGAGAATCGGAGACATGGACTTCGACAAAGTCATGCAGTTGCTGAAGGCGCTTCACGAGCACGAGGTGGACTACGTGCTCGTCGGGGGCGTGGCGATGAACCTGCTGGGTCTCGTCCGGCCTACGGACGACGTGGACCTCTTCGTTCGGCCGACCGAAGAGAACGTCGAACGGCTGCGCCGGGCGCTGAAGAGCGTCTGGGACGACCCCGAGATCGAGAAGATCCTGGCCGCGGAACTGGCCGGCGAGGTCGCGGTGATCCGGTATGGGCCTCCGGATGACGACATCACCGTGGACATCCTGTCTCGCATCGGCGAGGCGTTTCGCTACGAGGACATCGAGTTCACGGTGCAGCCGCACGACGGCGTTCCCGTCCGGCTCGCAACGCCGCGGATGCTCTGGCGGATGAAGCGCGACACGGTGCGGCCGCGGGACCGTGGCGACGCGGGACGTCTCGACGAGAAGTTCGGATTCGAGGGCGAGTAGATGCCGGTCTACAAGTTCCGCACGCTCAAGGAAGCCAGCGTCGCCCTGTGGGCGTCGCCGGACGACCCGAAGTTGCCCGATCGCATCCGCGGCTGGTGGGGGTTCTGTGCCCACTTCGCGCGGACCGAAACGCCGCGCGGCGTCCGCAAGTTCTCGACGCTCGACGAAGCGAACGCGGAGCAGAAGAGCTGGAAGGTGACGCTCCTCGGTGACCGGAACCCGCCGTGGACGGGCGGGCCCGCGGCGCAGTAAGCGCCAGCGCGCAAGAACCGGGGCCCGGGCGGCTGTTCCCGCCCGGGCCCCGGTGCGTTTCGCGCGATCGCGCCGCGCCCGCTACATCCCCTTGTCCTTGTGCTCCTGGATGAGCTTCTCGACGACTTCGGGCTCGGCCAGCGTCGTGACGTCGCCGAGGCCGGTGTACTCGCTGCCGGCGATCTTGCGCAGGATGCGCCGCATGATCTTCCCGCTCCGGGTCTTGGGCAGCCCCGGCGCGATGTGGATGATGTCCGGCACCGCGAAGCCGCCGATGGCGTGGCGTACCTGCTCCTTGAGCGCGCCCTCCAGTTCGGCGTGCGGCGTGCCGGCGGCGTCCGCGGTGACGATCACGTACGCGTAGATGCCCTGGCCCTTGATGGCGTGCGGGTATCCGACCACCGCGGCCTCGGCCACGGCCTCGTGCGCGACCAGCGCGCTCTCGACCTCGGCGGTGCCGAGCCGGTGGCCCGAGACGTTGAGCACGTCGTCGATGCGGCCGGTGATCCAGTAGTAGCCGTCGGCGTCGCGCGTGCAGCCGTCGCCGGTGAAGTAGTAGCCGCGGTACTGCGTGAAGTAGGTGTCCTTGAAGCGCTGGTGGTCGCCCCACACGGTGCGCGCCTGGCCGGGCCACGGCGTCGCCAGGCACAGCGCGCCCGAGACGCCGTTGCCCTCGAGCACCTGGCCGTTCTCGGGGTTCAGGATCACGGGCTTCACCCCGAAGAACGGGAACGTCGCGCTGCCGGGCTTGGTGTCGGTGACGCCGGGCAGCGGCGTGATGAGGATTCCGCCCGTCTCGGTCTGCCACCAGGTGTCCACCACCGCGCAGCGCCCGTCGCCGACCACGTCGTGGTACCAGCGCCAGATCTCGGGATTGATGGGCTCGCCGACCGAGCCGAGGATGCGCAGCGACTTGCGCGAGTAGCGCTTCACCGGCTCGTCGCCGGCCTGCGCGATGGCGCGCAGCGCGGTCGGCGCGGTGTAGAAGATGTTGATGCCGAGGTCGTCCACCATGCGCCAGTAGCGGCCAGCGTCGGGGTGGACGGGCGTGGACTCGAACATCACCGTGGTCGCGCCGTTCGCGAGCGGGCCGTAGACGATGTAGCTGTGCCCGGTCACCCAGCCCACGTCGGCCGCGCAGCAGTAGATGTCGCCCTCGTGGTAGTCGAACACGAGCTTGTGGGTGAGCGCGGCGTACACGAGGTAGCCGCCGGTCGTGTGCATGAGACCCTTGGGCTTCCCGGTCGAGCCCGACGTGTAGAGGATGAACAGCGGGTCCTCGGCGCCCATCCACTCGACGGTGCAGGTCGAGCGCTGCTTCTTCATCTCCTCGTCGAGCCAGAAGTCGCGCCCGCGCTCCATGGGCACGTCGTGTTCGGTGCGGCGCGCGACGAGCACGGTCTCGACCATGTCCATGCCCTCGATGGCGCGGTCGGCGATGGCCTTGAGCGGGATCTTGCGCCCGCCGCGCAGCGCCTCGTTGGCGGTGATGAGCACCTTGCAGCGCGCGTCCACGATGCGGTCGCGCAGCGCCTCGGACGAGAACCCGCCGAACACCACCGAGTGCACGGCGCCGATGCGCGCGCAGGCGAGCATCGCGTACACCGTCTCGGGGATCATGGGCATGTAGATGCAGACGCGGTCGCCCTTGCGGACGCCGTGGGCGTGCAGCACGTTCGCGAGCCGGCAGACGTTGTGCTTGAGCTCGCGGTACGAGATGTGGCGGTAGACGCCCGGCTCGTCGGCGGCCCAGATGATCGCGGTCTGCTCGCCGCGCTTCTCGAGGTGGCGGTCCACGCAATTGAAGCAGGCGTTGAGCCGGCCGCCCGAGTACCAGGTGAAGTCGATCTCGTCGTAGTCCGCGTCGAACACCGTGGTCCACGGGTGGAACCAGTCCAGCTCGCGCGCCTGGTCGGCCCAGAACGCGACCGGGTCCTCGAGCGAGCGCCGGTAGAGGTACTCGTACTGCGACTTGGTGCGGACGTGCGCGTTCTGCTGGATGTGCGGCTTGACGGGGAAGAGGTCGCTGGCCACCGGGG
>CAZUEM010000176.1:0-6951 GCA_964619155.1 uncultured bacterium | reverse complement strand
CGCGGGCCGGCCCGGGCGCGGCAGCGCGCCGGGCGCCGCCGGCGCGCCGCCGGCGTCGCGCTTCGCGAACGCCTTGATGCGCGGCAGCAGCTCGCGGCGGGCCTGCGCGACCGCGGACTCGAAGTCGCCCGCGGCCGGCTTGGCGACGTAGTCGCTGGCGCCGAACCACAGCGCCTGCAGCGTGGTCACCGCACCGTGGGTCGTGTACGTGCTGAAGACGATGACGGGCAGCTTCGGCCACGCGGGGCGCACGCGCCGCAGGAACTCGAGGCCGTCCATCACCGGCATGTCCACGTCGAGCACGACCACGTCCGGCGCGAGGCGCGGCAGCAGCGTCATGCCGAGGGCGCCGTTCGGGGCGGTGCCGACGACACGCACTTCCGGATCGGCCGACAGCGCGTCCACCAGCAGCTGGCGGACGGTGACGCTGTCGTCGATCACGAGGACGCGAATGGGTTTCATGGCGGAGGCCGGCTTCCCTACGCGGCCTGCTGGCCCGGGTCCACGCCGAGCAGCAGCAGCTTCTCGAGCAGGCCCTGCTTGTCGAACGGCTTCATCAGGTACTCGTTCGCGCCGGCCTCGAGGGCGACCGCGACCTGCTCCATCTCGCTCTCGGTCGTGACCATCATGATCGGCACGTCCTGGAACTGCGGCTCCGTGCGGACCTTCTGCAGGAACTCGCAGCCGTCCATCTCGGGCATGTTCCAGTCCACGAGCACGAGCGAGAGGCCCTCGATCTTGCGGATGTCCACCAGCGCCTGCATGCCGCTCGCGGCCTCGAACACCTCGAAGCCCAGTTCGCGGAGGTACTTCCCGATGATGCTGCGCATCGCGCGGGAGTCGTCGACGACGAGTGCCTTCATCTGCTTCCTCCTGGGATGAGCCGGGCGTCAGGCCGCGCGGCGGAGTGCTTCCTCTCCGCCCGCGGGCGAAGCGGCGGAACGGTGCTCGGCGGCCGCGACGGCCGCGGATTCGATCTGGAAACGGTCGGTGAGGCGCTTGAGGTGGGCCGCCAGGCGGGCCAGTTCGCCGGCCGCGCTCTGGGTGCGCGCCGAGCCCGCGGCGGCGGTCTGGGCCGCCTCGGCGACGAGCCCGGTGCCGTCGCTCATCTCGATGGCGCCGCCCGCGGCGAGGCCGAGGCTGCGGCCGATCTCGCTCGTCGTGGCGAGCTGCTCGTCCACGGCGGTCGCGATCGAGCCCGAGATCTGCTTGATCTGGACGATGGTCTCGCGGATGCGGCCGATGGCCTCGACCGCGGCCTGCGTGTCGGCGCGCACGCTGTCGATCGTGCGGGCGACGTCCTCGGTGGCCGCCGAGGTGCGCCGCGCCAGCTCCTTGACCTCGTGCGCGACCACGGCGAAGCCCTTGCCCGCCTCGCCCGCGCGCGCCGCCTCGATGGTGGCGTTGAGCGCGAGCAGGTTGGTCTGGCGGGCGATCGCCGCGATGGTCTGCACGACGCCGGTGATGGTCTCGCTGCTCGCGCCGAGCCGGGCGACCGTGCCGCTCGTCGCCTGGGCGTCGGCGGCCGCGGCCGCCGCGATGCGCGCGGCCTCGGTCGTGTTCTTCGAGATCTCGAGCACGCTGCTGCCCATCTGCTCGACCGCGACCGCGACGGCGCCGACGCTCTGGCTGACCTCCTGCGCGCTCGACGACAGCGCGCCGGCGCGGCTCGAGGTGTCCTCGGCGTTCCGGCTCATGTCGAAGCTGACGATGCTCATTTCCTCGGAGGCGCGGGCGAGCGCCTGCGACTGGTGCTGGAGCTGCCCGGTCACGGACACCAGCGAGTCCTGCAGGCGGTTCATCGCCGCGGCGAGGTTCGTGACCTCGCCCTGTCCCTCGGCCGGCGCCCGCGAGCCGAGCCGGCCCTCCGCCATCGCGGAGGCCATGCGGGTGAGGGCGCGCAGGTCGGTGTAGACGACGCGGATGAGCCCGCGGCCGTACCAGGCCGCGAGGAGGGCGGCGGCGGCCGAAGCGGCCGCGAGCAGCGCCAGCGCGCCCGCGTCCGCGCCCGCCCGGCGCAGCAGCCACAGCGCCAGCGCCCCGACGCCGGCGGCCGGGGCCACGGCGAGGATCGCCATGTGGCGGTGGAGCGGCAGGTCGGTCAGGCGCGGCTTCATGCGGCCCTCCGCAGGGGGATCACGTTCGCGGGCGGCTCCGGCGCCGCGGCGGCCGCGGCCCGGGCCGGCGTGTGGCCCCGGAACTGGCCGACCATGCGCTGCAGCTCGGCGGCCATCATCGCCAGCTCGTTCGCCGCGCGCTGGGTCTCGCGGGCGCCGGCGCTGGTGCTCTCGGTCGCGCGCGCGACCGCGCCGATGGTCTGCGCGATCTCGGCGGTGCCGCGCGCGGCCTCGCCCATGCTGCGCGTGATCTCGGCGGTGGCGGCGCTCTGCTGCTCGACGGCGGTCGCGATGGTGGCCTGGGTCGCGTTGATGCGCTCGATGATGCCGACGATCTCGGCGATCGTGGCGACGGCGTCGCGGCTGTTCGCGCGGATGGCGTCGATGCGGCGGCCGATGTCGCCGGTCGCCCGCGCGGTCTCGCGCGCCAGCTCCTTGACCTCGTTCGCGACGACCGCGAATCCCTTGCCGGCCTCCCCGGCTCGCGCGGCCTCAATCTCGGCGTTGAGCGCCAGGATGTTGGTCTGCTCGGCGATCGAGGTGATGACCTCGAGGACGTTCTCGATCTGCTGCGTGCTCTCGCCGAGCTGCAGCACGGTGGTGTTCGCGCGCTCGGCGACCCCGACGGCGGTGCGCGCGACGCCCGCGGCCTCCTGGGCGTTGTTCGCGACCTCGCGGATGCTCGTGCCCACCTCCTGCGCGGAAGCCGCCACGAGCCGCACGTTGGCGTGGACCTCCTCGGACGCGCTCGAGACCACGCTCGACTGCGTCGAGGTCTCGTGGGCGTTGCCGAAGAGCTGCTGGCTGACGCTCGCCAGTTCCTCGGAGGCGTTGCCGACCGCGGTGGCGTTGCGGGCGATGTTCGTGATCGTGTTGCCGAGGCTCGTCGCCGCGCGGTCGATCGCGCGGCCCATGCGGCCCAGCTCGTCCTGCGTCGCGAGGTTGGTGCGCGCCTGCAGGTCGCCGTTCGAGAGCGCGTCGAGCACCTCGACCGCGCGGTCGAGCGGCCCGGTGATGCCGCGGCGGATGGCGTTCGAGGCGAGCAGCAGCGCGGCGGCGATGAGCAGCGGCAGCAACAGGGCCATGACCGTGGCGCGGCGCGCGATCTCGGCGCTCAGCGCCTCGCGCGAAGTCGCGTGCGCCTCGAGCCGGTTCGTGATCGCCGCGTTGCGCTGCTCGAGGGCGTTCGCGCCCTCGTCGAACGCCGGGAACGCCGCGAGCGCGGCCGCGCGGTCGCCCCGTCCGGCCCCCGCGAGAATCGCGGCCGCCCGCCGGTGGTGCTCCTGCGAGGCCGCGCGCGCGTCCTCGACGGCGGTGCGCGTCCCGGGATCCATCGCGGCGGCGTCGCGCTCGCCGCGGGCGCGGTCGTAGTCGGCGAGGTGCCCGGCGAACTGCTGGCGCACGCGTTCCAGCTCGGCGGCGTTCGGCGCGGAGAGGCCGGCCAGCACGTCGGCGCGCATGTCGGCCTGCAGGCGCACGACCTCGAGGTGGTGGCCCAGCGCGCGCGCGACGGCGCCCAGTTCGGCCGCGTTGCGGCTCGACTGGTCGAGCCCGATCCAGCAGGCGGCGCCGCCGGCGAGGATCAGGAAGGTGCTGAGCAGGCTGAGGGCGGCGAGCCTGCGGCGAACGGTCCAGTTCATGGGGTACCTCCGGCGGGCCGCTCGGCGCGGCCGGCATGGGCGGTCACGTCCGCGCCCTCGAAGGCGCGGTCGAGGGTGCGATCGAGGTCGAGCACGAGCAGCAGTTCGTCGGGAAGCGGGAGCGCGCCGGCGACGAGTTCGCCCGCGGGCCCTTCGAGCGTGTGCGGCACCGGCACGAGCGCGGCGCCGTCGGCACGGCGCACGTCGCCGATGGCGTCCACGAGCAGGGCGACCGGGGTCTCGCCGTCGTGGACGATGACGTGTCCGCCGTGCGCGGCCGCGGGGGCCGCGGGCAGGCCCAGCGCGACGCGCAGGTCCACCGCGGGCACGATGTGGCCGCGCAGGTTGACGAGCCCCCGCACCGAGGGCGGCGCGAGCGGCAGCGGCGTCACCGGCAGCGGGCGCAGCACCTCCTGCACGCGGGTCACGTCCACGGCGCAGTGGCGGCCGGCCACGGTGAACGTGCACCAGCCCGCGGCGGCCGGAACGGGCGCGATCATGCGGCCTCCCGCGCGGCGGCAAGCCCGTCGTCGAAGCGTGACGCGAAGGCGGGCACCAGCTCGACGAGGTCGGTGATGCGGTCGGCGAGCACGAGCCGCTCGCCCGCCGTGACGCCGGCCTCCACGGTGACGACGTCGGCGATGGCGTCCACGACCCAGCCGAACGGCCGGCCGTCCACCTCGCCGACGATGACGGGGTAGACGCGGTCCGCGGCGAATGGCGCTCGGCGAGTGTCGCCCGCCGGGGCGAGCGGGCCGACCGGCAGCACCTCGCCGCGCCAGCGCACGGCCGAGGCGCCCGGGCGGTGCTCGAACGCGGCCGCCGGCAGCTCGTCGATGCGGCCGATGCGGTCGAGCGGCACGGCGGCGCGGCCCCCGGCGCACAGCTCGACCAGGAGCAGGCCGCGGCCCCAGTCGCCGGCCTTGCCGGCCGCGAGGGCCTCCTCGGCGCCGCGCACGCCGGTGCGGCGCGCGAGCGCGGGCACGTCGAGGATGAGCGAGACGCGCCCGTCGCCGAGCATCGTGGCGCCCGCGAACAGTTCGATCGCGCGCAGGCGGTCGGAGAGCGGCTTGACCACGATCTCCTCGGTGTCGTGCACGGCGTCCACGACGAGGCCGAACGAGCGGCCCTCGGCGCGCAGCACCACCAGCCCGCGGGCCGCGACCGCGCGCGGGTCGGCCCCGCGCACGACCTGGGCGAGGAACACGAGCGGCAGCAGCCGGCCGCGCAGCCGGTAGACCGGCGTGTCGTGCAGCCACTCGATGCGCGACGCGAGGTCGCGGGCGGACACGCGCACCAGTTCGACGAGGTTCATCTGCGGCACCGCGTAGCGCTCGCCCGCGTCCTCGACGAGCAGCGCCGGCAGGATCGCGAGCGTGAGCGGGATGCGCAGGCGGACGCAGGTGCCTTCGCCCGCGCGGCTCGTGATCTCGATGGCGCCGCCGATGCGCTCGAGGTTCGACTTCACGACGTCCATGCCCACGCCGCGGCCCGAGATGCTGGTGACGCGGTCGGCCGTCGAGAAGCCGGGGCGGAACACGAGGTTCACCCAGTCGCGCTCGGTCATCGCCGCCGCCTGGTCGGGGCGCACGAGCCCGCGCTCGAGCGCGCGCGCGCGGATGCGGTCGAACGGCAGCCCGGCGCCGTCGTCGGAGATCTCGAGGTGCACCTGCCCGGCCTCGTGCCAGGCGCGCAGCAGCAGCCGGCCGTCCACCGGCTTGCCCGCGGCCGCGCGCACGCCGGGGCTCTCGATGCCGTGGTCCACGGCGTTGCGCACGAGGTGGACGAGCGGGTCCTTGAGCGCCTCGATGAGCGTCTTGTCGAGCTCGGTGTGCGTGCCCTCCATGCGCAGCTCGACCTTCTTGCCGCACGCCTCGGCGACGTCGTGCACGAGGCGCGGCAGCCGCGTCCACAGCGTCGAGATCGGCTGCATGCGGGTGCGCATCGCCTCCTCCTGCAGGCGCGTCGTCACCTGATTCAGGCGCTGCGCGCTCGCCTGCAGCGCCGCCCAGTCCTGGCGCGCGACGTGCTGCACGAGCTGGTTGCGGGTCAGCACCAGCTCGCCGACGAGGTTGACGAGCCCGTCGAGCACGCGCACGTCCACGCGCACGTTCGCACGCTGCAGCGTGCCGTCCTCGCCCGGCTCGGCGGCGTCGGCGCCCGGCGGGCGGTCCTCCGCGCGAGGCGCCGGCGCGGCGTCCGCCGCCGCGGCCGGATCGCCGGCGCCGCGCGAGGCGACCAGCGCCGCGATCTGCGCGAGCACCGCGCCATCGTCGCCGGCCGGCTCGCGTCGCGAGGACTCGATGCTCGCGAGGATGCCGCGCACGATGTCCACCGCCGCGAGCAGCGCGCGGGTCACCGCGGGGCTCGGGGCGATCTCGCCGGCGCGCAGCTTCGAGAGCAGGTGCTCGCCCGCGTGCGCGACGCGCTCGAGGCGGGCGAAGCCGAAGAACGAGCAGGTGCCCTTGATCGTGTGCAGCGTGCGGAACGCGCGCGCGACGGCCGCCGACGGGTCCTCGGCCGTCTCGATCTCGACGAGGTCGCGATCGAGGCGGTCCAGGCCCTCGTAGCTGTCGACGAGAAACTCGTCGACGATCTTGTCGTCCAGGTCGCTCACGGGATGCAACGCTCCACGATCGCGCCGGGGCCGGGGCCGGGGACGTTCCGCGACACCGACTTGCACGCGTTCGAGCGCGGTCCCCGAGGGGGGGCCGCGAGCCTGCCGGGGCTCCTCTTGTCTATCGCCCCCCGGCGGCGGGCCCTTTAGCCCGGACTGCCGGTCCGGACGGCGGCTAGGGCGCCGGGGCGGCGGGGACCAGCGCGATCGAGACCTCGAGGCCGTCGGCCCCGAGGCTCACGACCCGGCGGCTGCCCGCGAAACCGCTGGCGATGACCGACAGCGTGCGGTCGCCGGGCGGCGCGGCGATGCAGAATCGGCCGCGCCGGTCGGTGCGGGCGGCCAGTTCGAGATCGGCGAGCGAGACGCGTGCGCCCGCGACCGGGGCCCCGGTCTCGTCCACGACCATGCCGCACAGGAGCGGCCAGTTCTCGCCCTCCTCGGCGTCGGGCTGCGCCGCGGCGGCCGGAGCGGGGGCCGGCGGAGCGGGCGCCGCCGGCCTTGGCCGCGGGGCCGCGACCTGCTTCGGCTCGGCGCGGACCGGCGTTTCGGCGGGGGCCGCCACGGTGCGCGCGGG
>CAZUEM010000175.1:0-6953 GCA_964619155.1 uncultured bacterium | reverse complement strand
CCGCCCCGGCCGGCCGCCGCCGGTGGCGGCGCTCGCGGTGCCACGGCAGGCGGATGTCGCAGGCGCGCGCCGTCAGGTCGAGCCCGAGCAGGCCGAGCACGATGTTCGCGAGCCAGATCGCCAGCCACGGGGGCAGCCACAGGCGGTTCGCGAGGTCCTCGCCGCCGATCAGGCAGATGTAATAGAAGAGGAAGAACCCGATCGAGACGAACGCCACGGCCGGCCCGCCGCGGCGCACCCGCATGCCGATGGGCGCGCCGATGAGCACGAACACGACGCAGGCCGCGGGCAGCGCGAACTTCTTGTGCACCTCGACCGACAGCCCCGCCATGCGGCGCCGCAGTCCCTCACTCTCCATGCGCCAGAGGTCGGCGTCCATGGCCAGCTCGGGGTGCTTCGCGGTGACCGGGGCGAGCGTGTTGCCGCGGTGGAGCAGGCCCGCCAGCGCCAGCGCCGGCCGGGCGGCGAGCGGCGCGCGCTCGGGCGCGAGGCGGTCGAGGTCCGCGTCCGTCACGCCGGCCGCGCGGAAGCGCAGGCGCCGCTGCTCGAGCGAGCGCACGTACTGGGCCTCGACCTCGTCGCGCTCGTCGAGCAGCGCCCGCGCGCTCTTCTCGCGGTCGCCGCGGGTGGCGCGCAGCGTGCGCTCGAGCATGCCGCCCGCGCCCTGCACGTAGATCGTGTGGCGCTTGAACACCATGCGGTGGTAGCGGCGCGGCCCGTCGGCCTCGGCCGGGATCTCGTGGATCTCGCCGTTCGACAGCTCGATGACCGCCGTGCGCCCGTCCGGCGTGTACCGCAGGAAGCCGCTGCGGGCGAGGATCGTGGTCGGCGGCCCGCCGGCGTTCATCTGGTAGATCGTCACGCCCCGCATCTCGTTCGTCCGCCCGTTCACCGACTGCACGATCAGGTTGTAGCCCGGCAGGTCGGTGATGAAGACGCCCTCCTGCAGCTTCACGGTCGGGCGCATGCGCTGGATGTCCACGAGCAGGTTGGCGAAGGCGTGGTTGGCGTCGGGGTAGACGTAGTTGTTGAACAACGTCAGCCCGCCCGCCAGGACCCCGGCGGCGAGCAGGGAGGGCAGGATCGCCCGGAACAGGTGCACGCCGCTCGCGCGCAGGGCCGTGATCTCGTTGTCCTGCGAGAGCCGCCCGAACGTCATGAGCTCGGCCACGAGCACGGCGCAGGGCACCGACAACACCACGACGAAGCCGAGGGACAGCACGAAGAGCTGCACCACGGCCCCGACCGGCACCCCCCGGTTGATCACGAGGTCCAGGTAGTCGAACAGGACGTCCATCTCGAAGATGAACGTGACGACCCCGAACCCGAGAAGGAAGGGAACCAGATGCTGCTTCAGGATGTACCACGGGAGGATTCTCACGGACGGCCAATCTAACCCGCTCCCTTCGGGCGCCGCCACCCGAATGGGCGGGCTTCCCCGCGCCCTGGCCGCCGGCCGGAGACGAGGCAAATGCTTTGACCCCGCCTTTCAGCGGCTGCTACGGTCGCCCGGAGCGCGCGCTCCCCGCCGGCGTTCGCCCCAGCTGACCCATGCTCGCCTCCCTCACCGTTCCCGTCCTGGCGTTCCTGATGGGCATCTCCGGCATTCCGGGCCTGAACGCGCTGCCCGGTCTGAAGAAGGCCGTCCGGAGCAAGCCCCAGCCGACCGCCGCCGACAGCCTCCCGCCGCCGTGGAAGTCCGCGTCGAGGCTGGCGCTCGAGCACGATTTCCTCAAGCCGGGGCTGCCGCCCCACGGCGCGCCGGGCGTCCGGCTGGTCGTCACCCCGAGCGCGGACCCGCGCCGGCTGCGGGTGCGGGTCGAGCCGGACTCCGGGCGCTACGCGAACGACGTCGAGGTGGGGGACGTGCGCCTCGGGCCCGGCTACCGGGCCCCGCTCTCGGGCTTCGCCGCCGCCTCCATGCAGCGCCACTTCGCGCAGCGCTGGCGCGAGCGCTCGAAGCGCGACGTCAACTCGCTCGGGGCGCTGACGCCCTCGGCGCGGACCGGGCTGCAGCTCAAGCTCCCGGTCGCGCTGCCGACCCCGATCCAGAGCATCCTCGGGCCCGGCGGCCCGGCGCTCAACGTCTCGGGCTCCGAGAACATCCGCATCTCCGGCACCAGCAACTGGACGAACCAGGAGACCGGCATCCTCGGGCAGCGCAAGTCGCTCTTCCCCTCGCTCGACATGCAGCAGGACCTCGACATCCGGCTCGAGGGCCAGCTCTCCGACCGGGTGAAGGTCAACCTGCTGCAGAACTCCGCGAACCAGGTCCCGCTCGCGAACCGCATCGCCATCAACTATCGCGGCGACGAGGACGACCTGGTGCAGGCGCTCGACCTCGGGAACACGAGCCTCGCGCTGCCCGGCACGCAGTACGTCTCGTACAGCGGCCGCAACGAGGGCCTGTTCGGCGTCAAGCTCGCGACGCGCTACGGCCCGCTCGACTTCACGGTCCTGGCCAGCAAGCAGGAAGGGCGGAGCGAGCGCGCCTCGTACTCGGGCGGCGCCTCGAAGACGGGGCAGGTGCTGTCGGACTTCGACTACGTGAAGGGCCAGTACTTCCTGCTCTACGACCCCAACGTGCCGAACCCGAACGCGCCGAACCAGCCGAGCATCTACCGCATCGACGACGCCTCGATCCGCGTCTACCTGGACGACGGCAACTACGGCAACGACCTCAACACGCTGAACGGCCGCGCCGCCGTGGACCCGGACCGGGCCCTGCTCGGCGGCCGCTACGAGGGCGCCGCGCCCGACACCGCGGGCTTCCGCGGCCGCTTCGACCTCAAGACGCCCGGGCCGACGGGCGACTACGAGATCCTGTCCGACTACTACCTGTTCGGCCGTTACGCCTACAAGATCATCCGCCTGCGCCAGCCGATCGTGCCGAGCAGCAACGCCTGCCTCGCGGTGACCTATCGCGCCACCCCGCTCGACGTCGAGGGCAACGTCATCGGCCCGGACATCGAGGTCGGCGGCCGGCTCGTGACCGCCGCCGGGCCGGACTCGGGCTACACGATGCTCAAGATGCTGCGCGTTCCACGCAGCCTGCAGCGGCCCGAGAACCCGGCGGACCCGAACCGCTCCACCTACGACCCGGCGGCGCCCTACGAGCCCGTGCGCGAGCTGGAGATGAAGAACTTCTACCAGCTGAACGGCTTCGGCATCGACGCCTCGACGTTCTCGATGCAGATCCAGAAGGGCCGCAACGAGCCGCCCGTCAACTTCGCCCGCGGCCCCGGCGACTCGCTCGTCAACTACCTCGAGGTCGCCGGCCTCGACAACGTGGACGAGAGCGTCTCGCCGCCCGTGCGCGGACACGATCTCAAGGTGGACGGCACGCTCAACACCGGCGGGTCGCTGCAGTCGAGCACGCGCTACTTCGTGGACTACAAGAACGGCATCCTGTTCTTCCCCGACCCGCGGCCGTTCGCGCCCCGCTGGGCGCCGGCGGACTCGCACTACTTCGACGCGGTCATGGACTTCAACGCGAACCGCCGCGTGCGCTTCGACGGCCCGCGCGACAGCACGAACGAGGCGAACCCGGACATCTACGACAAGTACAGCCTGCTCACGACCGACGCGAAGTACTACCTCTCGCTCGAGTACGCGGCGCAGCGCGGCGGCGGCGACATCACGCTCGGCAAGGGCTCGATCCTCGAGGGCACCGAGGTCGTCACGGTGAACGGCGAGCGCTGGACGCGCGACCGCGACTACACGATCGACTACGACATCGGGCGCATCTCGCTCAAGCGCCAGCTCGGCCCGACCGACCAGCTCAACGTGGACTACTCGTACGCGCCGCTGTTCCAGCAGGCGTCGAAGACGCTTCTCGGCAGCGCGTTCCGCCTCGACGGGCGCAACCGCAGCCTCGGCGGCGCGCTGCTCTACGAGAGCAAGGGCGCGCAGGACCTGCGGCCGCGCCTCGGCGAGGAGCCCTCGCGCACGCTGATCACCGACCTCAACACCGAGTGGCGCTTCAAGCCCGACTTCGTCACCCGCCTCGTGGACCGGCTGCCCGGCGTGCGCACGACCACGCCGTCGGAGTTCAACGTCCAGGCCGAGGTCGGCACCTCGTTCCCGAACCCGAACACGCGCAACGAGGTGTACCTCGACGACATGGAGGGCGTGCGCGACGCCGTCTCGCTGTCGCTCTCGTCCATGGCGTGGCGGCACTCGAGCGTGCCGAAGCGCGCGACCGCGACCATCGGCGGCGTCGCGGTGGCGTCGCGCTCGATCCTCGCCGACACGCTCGCGGGCCAGCGCAACGCCGAGATCCGCTGGTACCAGCCGCCCAACGTGGTCCGGGAGGTGGACCTCAAGCCGACGCTCACCGAGGCGCAGGGATCGCGGAACCCGCGCCAGGTGCTGGCGCTCACCGTGCCGCGCCGGCCCGCGGCGGCGGCGCCCACCGACACGATGTGGGCCGGCCTCACGTACCCGCTCGACCAGGTCGGCATCGACCTCTCGCGCGCGCAGTTCATCGAGCTGTGGGTGAACGATTTCCGCGACCAGCACCGCGCCGCCGGCGACTCGGTGCCCCGCATCCGCGGCGACGGCGTGAAGCTGCACATCGACCTCGGCGTGGTGAGCGAGGACCAGATGCGCGCCCCCAACCGCCCGCCGGACGGGCGGCTGCAGAGCGAGGACCAGATCCCGCGCGACCGCCAGCTCGTCGTCGCGGGCGACAAGGACGAGGACACGGGCCCCGACGGCATCTCCTCGACCGAGGAGTTCGCGCGTCTGCAGGCGGGCACGCTGCCGCTCGCCGACCTGACGACCGCCTCGGCGCTCGACCCCGAGGGCGACAACTACGGCCCGCCGGACGACCGCTACCGCGACATCGACCCGCGCAAGTTCGCGGCGACGAACGGCAGCGAGGGCAACCGCACGCTGTTCCCGTACCCGGAGACCGAGGACCTCGACCTGAACGAACTCGTGGACCAGGACGAGGCCTACTACGAGTACACGGTGGCGCTCGACGGCAGCAGCCCCTACCTGATGACCGACGTGTGGCGCGACTTCTCGGGGACCGGCGCCCCGGTGGCGGTGGACAACGGCTGGCGGCGCTACCGCATCCCGATCACCGACAGCCTGCGCGTGCAGTTCGGCGTGCCCGACCTGTCCATCGCCCGCCACGTGCGGGTGTGGATCGAAGGCCTGAGGAAGCCCGACGAGTCGCAGGTCGCGGGCTCGGCCGAGTGCCGGCCGCTGCTCATGATCGGCAGCATCGACATCGTCGGCAGCCGCTGGCTCACCGCCGACCTGACCCCGCGCCAGCGCGACACGCTGCGCACGACGGTGACGCTCAACTCGGTCAACACGCTCGACAACGCCGACGTGTACGCGCCGCCCTTCGACCCGGGCGAGACCGGCACGAGCACCGGCGCCTACACGCGCCGCGAGCAGTCCATGACGCTCGAGTTCACCGAGCTGGCCCCCGGCGACACGGTCGAGGCGTACCGGACGTTCTCGCTGGACGAGAACTACAGCCGCTACGGGGCGCTGCGCTGGTACGCCACGGGCCACGACATCGAGGGCTACACGTCCCCGGCGGCCGAATCGCTCTTCTACTTCGTGCGCTTCGCGACCGACGAGAAGGGCGAGAACTTCTACGAGGTCAAGCGCCGCGTGCCCGCGTCGCGGCGCGGCCAGCCCCTGCAGTGGGAATCGCCGCGCGCGGACCTCGCCGCGATCGCCAACCTGAAGCTCAACGCCGACTACCCGAGGGTGGCGCCGTTCCTCTACCGCGCCGCGTTCGGCGCCGACGGCGACTCGGTGATCATCAAGGGCCGGCCCTCGTTCACGCGCCTGCGGCGCATCTCGTTCGGCCTCGTGAACGGCTCCGACGCCTCCGGCGGCGGCGGCCGCGCCTACCCGGCGGGCCAGCTGTGGTTCAACGAGCTGCGCGCGACCGACGTCGCCAAGGACGTCGGCTTCGCGAACCGCCTGCTCGTCAACGGCCGGCTCGCGAACCTGATGACCTACAACGTCTCGTGGAACACGGCCGACGCGAACTTCCTGAGCGTCGGCCAGACGCGCGGCTCGGGCAGCCGCACCTCGAACCTCGCGGTCACGTCGTCGTTCGACGTGCACCGCTTCTTCGAGGGCACCGGCATCACGCTGCCGGTCACGGCGAGCTACAGCAAGAACACGACGAAGCCGCGCTTCAGCGCCGGCGACGACGTCGTGCGCACGGGGCGGCAGCAGGAGCTGAGCGAGACGGGCAGCGAGACGAAGACGATCACCACGAACTACATGCGCAACTGGAGCCAGCGCGCGAACCCGTTCCTGCGCTACACGCTCGGCGGCCTCACCGCGAACATGGGCCGTTCCGAGACCAACAGCCACAGCCCGGTCGGCGGCGGCCGGACCGTGGGCACGAACGCGGGCGTCAACTGGAACGTCGCGCCGCGCTCGCTGCTCACGCTCGGGCACAAGGCGGTGCCGTTCAAGATCTACCCGCTGCCCGAGCGCGTGTACTGGAACTACAACGTCTCGGAGACGAAGAGCGAGTCGTTCACGCTCGCGCCGGACGGTTCGGGGCGCCGCGTGCCGAGCGCGAACACGCGCGGGCGCACGGCCGGGCTCAACTTCGGCGCCGACACGCGTCCCGTGGACCTGCTGCGCCACCACATCGAGGGCCAGCGGGCGCTCAACCTGGCCGGCGTGCCGCTCGACCGCGTCGGCTTCGTCAACCTCGGGCGGCTGACCCAGTGGCGGCAGTCGTTCGACGCGAGCTGGTCGGCGCAGCGCGGGAGCGCGTGGCTGCGGCCGTCGCTGCGCTGGGGATCGAACTACAACCAGAACAACGACCTGCTCTCCGAGAACCTGGCGGTCCGGGCGGTCTCGAACGGGCAGACGGCGCAGGTCAACTGGACGCTGCCGTTCGACCAGCTCCGCCGCGGCCGCCCGGGCGCCCCGGGCGGGCGGCCCGTCGCGGCGCGTCC
>CAZUEM010000174.1:0-7072 GCA_964619155.1 uncultured bacterium | reverse complement strand
CGCGGCCGCTCAGCGGAACAGGCGCTTGATCCGGCCCCAGCTGCTCGTGACCGCGGGCGTGACGAGGTCGAAGGACTGGAGCAGGTAGGGCACGCCGGTGTCGTACCGCACCAGCCCGACGCCGTCGGCGTACCACTCGGTCGCGCTCGGGGGCCCGTTGTCCGCCGGCCCCTCGGCGGGCGAGACGACGCGGCCGTCGAGGCCGAGCAGCGCGCCGCCGGGCGCCGTCGCGAACGCAGGGCCGGGCGGCGCGACCTGCCCGACGCCCACGCAGTCGAACGAGCCCGCGGGCGTCGGCACCGTGACCTGCTCCTGCACCTTCCAGTAGAGGTCGAACTCCGCGTAGATCACGTTGTCGGGGATCGCGTACGCGATCGCGTGCGTGGTCCACTCCATGTTCACGACCGGCGAGCCGGGGAAGATCTTCACCGGCGGCTCGTACACGAGCCCGAAGGGGTACGCCGGGCGGTAGTAGCCCCCGAGCAGGACGCTGCCGTCGGTGTCGAGTTTCCAGAAGTTGAAGAGGCCGTCGTCCTGCCCGCCGACGTAGGCCTTGACGAACATGCGCCGGCCCCGCACGTGCCCTTCCTCCGTGATCCGCTCGGTGTGCGGCTCGTCGGTCTCGTCCATGTAGACCCACTCGTTGCCGACGGCGAGCGGCAGCCAGGCCGCGCGCGCGGCGGGCCACGGGATCAGCACGGCGAGCAGGGCGAGCGCCGCGGCGAGCGCGTGCGCGGAGGGACGTGAGCGAAGCGGGCTCGGAGTCATGAGGTCCTCTCCCGGGGAGTCGGGGTCGCGCGAACGGCTTCGACCGCCGGAATGCTACACCCCGCCCCCGCCGGGCCGCGCCGGGAATCGCGGGCCGCGCGCCAGCCGGGCGGCCCGCGCGGTCCGTCGCGCGGCGGCCGCCGACGCGGGTAGACTGCGCCGCGTTCACCGCCCGAGCCCGACCACGACCGCAACCGGAGCCCCCATGCTGCCGACCGTCCGACGCACGATCCTCCCCTTCGCGCTGCTCGCCGCCTTCGCCGGCACGCCGGACGCCGCGGACGCGGCCACGGCTGCCCCGGCCTCGCTCGCGCGCCACGCGCACGACGGGCCGGCGCTCCCCGACACCGGCCTGTTCGCGCCCGTCGCGCGCCAGAACCGGGCGCGGCTCGAAGCGGCGAAGCAGTCCGGTCCGGCGTCGCCGGAACACGTCCGCCTGCTGCTCGCGACCGGGATGACCGACGGCGCGGCGCAGTTGCTGCGCGGCCTCTCGGGCGATCCGCGCGAGGCCGACGCCGTGCGCGCCCGCGTTCTGCTCGCGCGCCAGGACTTCGCGGCGCTCGAGCCCGTGCGGCGGCGCATCGAGGCCGGGCCCGCGGACCGCGAGGACGAGCGCGGCGTGCTGTTCGCGTGGCTCGTCGCCAGCGACGACGCCGCCACGGTGGATGCGCGCACGCGCGCGGCGGTCGCCGGGCGCGACGACGCGCGCAAAGTGCCCGAGCTGCTCGCCGCCGGGCGGCTCGCCTACGACCGGCTCGACTACCCGAGGGCCGAAACGCTCTTCACGCGCGTCCTCGCGGCCGCGCCCGCGCCCGCGGACGAGCCCGCGATCGGCTCGACCGCCTCGGCGCACCGCTCGCGCGCGCTCGCGGGCCTCGCGCTCGTGCAGCAGAAGCGCCGCGAGTGGGACCGCTCGCTCGCGACGCTGCGCGATGCGCTCGCGGCCGACGGCTCGCCGGGCGCGCTCATGGTGCTGACCGAGACGCTCATCCGGCTCGGGCGCACCGACGAGGCCATCTCGGCGGCCGAGTGGGCCGTGCATCTCGACCCCTACCACGACGCCGCCCACTACCTGCTCGGCAACGGCTACGCCCGGAAGAACTACACGCAGCTCGTGGCGGCCTACCCGAAGGCGTTCGCGGACCGCGCCGGGCGCGCGGCGCTCGCGAAGGCCGACGCGCTGCTGGCCGAGGGCCGCCGCGACGCCGCGCGCGCCGCGTACGCCGCGGCCGTGAAGAAGAGCCCGGGCTGGGCCGACGCGCGCGTGCGGCTCGCCTCGCTCGACTTCGAGGACGGGCGCTTCGCCGAGGCGCGCGACGGCTGCTTCGCGGCGCTCGCGATCTGCCCCGAGTACGGCCGCGCCCACGCCGTGCTGGCCAAGGCGCTCGAGGCCCAGCGCTTCGTGGTGGACGTGCACCGCGCCGGCTACGAGGAGCGCTTCGCGGCGATGGCGACGCCGAAGGTCCCGCGCATCGAGGAGTTCGTCCTCAACTGGCGCTCGCTCTCGCCGCGGCACCAGAAGCGCGTCGCGCTGTCGGTGGCGCCGTGGCAGGCGTTCCTGCCGGTGCTCATCGCCGGCGGCTCGACCTACCACATCAAGCCCATGTACATGCTGCTCTCCGAGACCCCCGACCAGGAGACGCTGCGCGATCAGCGCATCAACTACGACTCGCGCCTGTGGGACGACGTGCGCGGCTGCGGTGGCTACCACACCGTGACCGGCATCGAGGACGTCGAGCGCACGATCTTCGACCGCTACGACACGGTGCTGCACGAGCTGACGCACCAGGTGCACGCGGTGCTGCCGGCCGACGACATGCGCGAGATCCAGGAGCACTACCGGCAAGCCAAGGTGCGCGACGACGCGACGAAGGACGCGTACCTGTCGCGCTACGCGGGCGGCAGCGTCTGGGAGTACTTCGCCGAGGGCGCGAACGCCCTGTATTCGCCGATGCGCGACGCCTACGACCCGCGCGAGGTCGTGCGCGAGCGGCTCGACCGGCTCGACCCCGCGCTGCGGAAGCTGGTCGAGAAGTTCATGGCCCGCACCGACGTCTCGTCCTCCTGGCCGATCGCCTACGCCGCGGGCGGCGACGACCGCGTCGAGCGCGGCCGCGTGGCCGAGGCCGTGCCGCTCTACCGCAAGGCCCTCGACCGCGAGCCCGCGAACGAGACCGCGCTCCTCTCGCTCGCCCGCGCGCTGATGCTCGGCAACCGCGCGGCCG
Source organism: uncultured bacterium (assembly GCA_964619155.1). GTDB lineage: Bacteria > Eisenbacteria > RBG-16-71-46 > RBG-16-71-46 > RBG-16-71-46 > CAIXRL01. Next base: position 4,079 of record CAZUEM010000174.1, on the reverse strand, counting down.
AAGCCGAGTCGGTCGCCGCGCGCGCGGTGGCCGCGCACCCCGCGAGCGGCCCGGCGCGCGTGACGCTCGCCGACGCCACCTGGCAGGCCGGGCGCGGGCTCGGCGTGGCCCGGGCCGCGCTGGAAGCCGCGCGCGCGCAGGTGCGCACCGAGGACCGCTATCTCGCCGACCTCGCGATCGGACGGCTCGCGTGGACCGCGGGCGACGCCCCGCGCGCGCTCGCGGCGTTCGACTCGGTGCTCGCCTACCAGTCCGACAGCCCCGAGGGCATGCGCGGCCGCGCCGCGGCGCTGGCGCTGGCCGGCCGCGACGACGAGGCCGTGGCCGCCTACGAGCAGGCGGTGCGCGTGCGCACCGGCGTCGTGGACCTGCGCTGCGAGTTCGCGCGCGACCTGCTGCGCGCCGGCCGCGTGGACGCCGCGCGGGCCCAGCTCGACGCGGCGCTGCTGCTCGACGAGGAGAACCCGGCCGCCGAGGCGCTGCGCGGCTGGTGCGACCTTCTCGCCGGCGACCTCGAGGCCGCGCGCGCGCACGCGAAGCGCGCGCTCGCCTGGGGTCCGCAGTGCGACCTCGCCGCCCTCGTCGCGGGCGCGGTCGAGTTGCACGCCGGGAACGAAGCGGCGGCGAAGGCCGCGTGGGCGCCGATCGAGCGGCGCATCGCCGCGAACGCGCCGCCCGAGTGGACCTACCGGCCAAAGCTCGCGAGCTGGGAGCAGGTGCACGCGCTGCCCGAGGTCGAACGCGCGCTCCTGCGCAGGCTGACGGGGCGCTGAGGGCCCGCGCACGCGGCGCGGCCCGCGCCGGCCGGTGGGGCCGGGCGGGCCGCGCCGCCGAAGTCGCGGTGAACCCGCGGAGCCGTCGCGACGGTCAGCGCACGCGCGACACCGAGCCCATCACGCTCGCGCCGTCGAGCGTCACGCGCACGAAGTAGGTCCCGGGACCGGCGGGCTCGCCCGCCGTCGCGCGGCCGTCCCACTCCACGCTCGCCTCGCCCGCTCCTCCCGCGGCGACCGCGATCGAGCGCACGAGCCGTCCGTGCACGTCGAAGACGTCGGCGCGTCCGGCCGTCCACGCCGTGGCCGACGAGAAGCGCAGCCGGGTCGCGTCCCGGAACGGGTTCGGCCGCGGCGCGAGCCAGTGCACGCCGGGCCGGGGCACGCCCGGCGCGGGCACGCCGCCCACGGGATCACCGGGCACCATCACCGGAATCGGCTCGAAGAGCCCGTCCCCGTTCGGGTCGATCAGGGGCAGCCCCCACCCGGGCACGGGCGGTGCGCTGCTCTGGAGCACGAACGTGCCGACGGGCAGGGCCGGGCCGATGTCGTCGCCCACCGCGAAGAAGTGCAGTTCCCGCGTGTCCTCGGTCACGGCGGGCGACGGCGGCCCGTCCAGGTAGAAGGGCGGGGTCGCCACCTGCCAGCCGGGCGGCATGGAGAGCACCGTGACGCTGCCGCGCGGTCCCCCGAGCGTGACGTCGAAGGCCGGGATTCCGGGGCCCGCGTACCACTCGACCGTGTATTCGTAGAGGAACGAGGGCGGCGAGCCCACGGGGAGGACGGAGAACACCAGCCCGCCGGCGGGGAGCGCGGGCGGTTGGGTGGCGAAGCAGCCGTAGAGGCTCCGCAGCTCCGCACTGTCGCGGGGGCTGAACGTCATCGGCCCCGATTCCACGGGCATGTCGTGGTCCATGGCGTTGTGCGGCTGGCCCGGCAGGGTCGCCTCGTCGGCGAGCCCGAGCACGTGGCCGAACTCGTGCATGAACGTGTTGGCCATGTCGTCGCCGCACGGCTCGTCGGTCTCGACCTTGATGTAGCCGTCGTCGATCACGTACCCGGCGCCCTTCGGGCTGGCGTTGCATCCCCCCTGGCCCTGGTTGTCGTCCGGGAGCGACCCGTCCGGGACCCATTCCACCCCGACCGCGTTGACCGCAGGGACCGGCCGGGGCTGGTTCTCGTGGAACTGGATCGTGATGCCGCGCGCGGCCAGCGCCAGCGCCCAGCGCTGCATGCCGGCCTTCGCGTCGGCGATCGCGCAGGCCCCGGGAGGATCCGGAGGCGTCGGGATGTACACGTGGATCGTGGTGCTGTCCGGCCAGCGCGCCGAGACCGGCCTGCCATTCTCGGTGCCGAAGTTCATCGGGCTCGCGAAAACCGCCAGCGGCACGAGCAGGCCCGCGAGCATCGCGGCGGGCATCGCGGAGGCGGGCCGGGCGGGCGCGTGCGATCGAAGGGACATGTCTCCTCCGTCGGTGGACCGCGGCGCGCGGCGGCAGTGGGGAGAACGGCGTTCGCGCCCGGATGGGCCGCGCCGCAGGGGGCCGCCGTCACCCGCGGTCCGCGGGGCGCCTTCACGCCCCGCACCGCGCCAGACTGCGCTCGCGCGACCGGCCTCTCAATACTCCCGTCCCCCCACGGGAGGGCGAAACCGGGATGCGGCCGGAGCCGCGCCCCCGTCCCGTCGGGGGCCTCGGCGCGTCAGCCGCGCAGTGCGTCCATGGCCCGCTCGACCAGGGTCGGCGGGAACACCCCGCCCGCCTCGAGCATCGGCCGCGTGATCGCCAGCACGTCGGCGATCTCGCGCGGCGACGTGGGCAGGCCCGGCCCGTCTTCGGCCGAGCGGGCCGCGTTCGCGGCGGCCGTGCGCTCGAGCAGCGCGTCCAGGCCCGGCGTCTCGCGGCCTGAGACCAGCGCCTGCGCGACGCCCGCGAGCAGCAGGTGCGGGTGCGCCGAGCCGTCGGGCAGCCGGAACTCGATCGTCGGCTCGGCGACGCGCCGGCCGTCGGGCGCGGTGGCGACGATGGGCAGGCGCACCAGCGCGTGCCGGTCGAACTCGCCCCACGCCACCGAGCGCGGCGCCTCCTTGCCCTGCGTGAGCCGCACGAACGAGCCCTCGACGCGGTTGCCGAACGCCATGAGCGCCGCGCCGTGGCGCACAAGCCCGGCGATGAGCCAGCGCGCGGGCTCGGACAGCCGCCCGTCCGCGCCGCGGCCGCCCAGGTGCTCGCCGCCCTGCACGGGCGAGAAGTGGAAGTGCAGCCCCGAGCCCGCGTGCCCCTTGCGCAGGATGGGGTCGAAGCTCGCGCGCATGCCCGACTGGTGCGCGAGGTTCCGCAGCACCCACTGCGTGAGCACCACCGCCTCGGCCGCGTCGGGCAGGGGGGTGAGCGCCAGCTCGATCTCGTGCTGCTCCCAGATCGAGCCGTCGGCCTCGGTGGCGGGGATGTAGCCGACCTCGCTGTGCCCGTACTTGATGGGCACGCCGATGTCGGCGAGCACGGTGAGCGCGGCGCGGCGGAGCTTCTCGCCGAAGACGAACGGCGAGCTGGCGTGGTAGCCGCGGTCGTCGCCGCCGTAGAAATCCTCCTCGCTCGCGCGCTTGGCGAGGAAGTACTCGACTTCGCCGAGCGCGTGCAGCTCGAGCCCCAGTTCGCGGCGCACGCGTTCGTACGCGGCGCGCACGATGGTGTCGGGCGACTCCGGCAGCGGCCGGCCGTCGCGGCCGGCGTGCGAGCAGAGCAGCACCAGCGCCGGGACCTTCGAGAACGGATCGAGGAACGCCGACGCGAGGCGCGGCCGCAGCAGGATGTCCGACGCGCCCGGGCGGATGCCGGTGCCGGCGAAGATCGAGGAGCCGTCCGCGCGCTCGCCGCCCTCGATGACGTCGCGCAGGTGCTGGTCGCTGCGCGGCACGAAGTCGAGCGTCTTGAGCCAGCCGTCGCTGCCCACGTGCATCAGGCTGACGATGCGGATGCCCTGCGCCTTCACGAGCCCGGCGAGGTCGTCCACCGTCCACTCGCCCGCCGCGCGGGCGAAAACGCGCTCGAGGCGGCGCGCCGGCACGACCGGCGGCGCGGGGTCGTCGGCGCGGCGGTTGAAGATCGTCGAGGCGTCCATGGTGTGCTCCTCCCCTCCCATCCACGTCGGCGTCATCCGGCGCCGCCCGCGCGCGGTGCGCGCACGTCGGGGGACGTTAGCCCAGCCGGGGCGTCGCGCGCACGCGGGCCGTGCGCCCGCCGGGCACGGACCGGGCGCGTCAGCGCCCGGCGAGTCCCGCGCGCTGCGCCTCGGCGCGGCCGTCGG
>CAZUEM010000173.1:5175-7125 GCA_964619155.1 uncultured bacterium | reverse complement strand
AGCGCCGAGACCACGCCCGAGACCACCTGCGGCTCGGGGTCGGCGCCGAAGTGCGCGAGCGAGCCGAGGTAGGCGTCGCCACTCACTTCTCCCGCGTCGAGCAGCAGGTTGAGGTTGCCGAGGAACGCCACGCGCTCGGCGGGCGAGAGATCGTGCTGCGCGTGCGCGGCGAGCGTCTCGAGCATCCCGCCCGGCAGGCTCCACGCGTAGTAGCCGCGGCCGCCGCCGTTGGGCATCACCCACTCGGGGCCGGCGGGCAGCTTCACGAACTGCGACTCCTCGGCCAGCAGCACGCGCTGCTGCACGACCTTCTTCCCGTCCGACCAGCGCAGGACCACGGGGATGCGCCAGCGCACGGCGGGCTGCTCGACGCCCCACGGCGTGGCGCGGCGCTGCGTGAGCCGCACGCCGCCGGGCTCGACCGTCACGCGCACGAGCGGCACGCCGGGCTGGTCGGTGTAGGTCGCCATCGCGGCCGAAACGTTCTGGCCGCTCGCCTCGTCGAGCGCCTTCCACAGGTCGGCGGCCGTGGCGTTGCCCCACGCGTGGGCCTTCAGGTACGCGCGCACGCCCTTCTGGAACACCTCGGGCCCCAGGTAGCTCTCGAACGTCGAGAGCACGGCGTTGCCCTTGTTGTAGACGAGCCCGACGTTCTGCAGCCCCGAGGCGGACGCCGTGGTGCGCGCGCGGATCGCCATGGTCGAGGGCAGCATGTCGCCCTTCATGACCCCGACGATGTTCTCGAGCTCGTTGAGCCCGTGCTTGTACTCGGGGAACACCTCGTCGGTGATCTTGGCGGCCATCCAGTCGGCGAACGACTCGTTGAGCCACAGGTCGTCCCACCACTCCATCGTGACGAGGTCGCCGTACCACATGTGCGCCAGTTCGTGCGCGTTGACGCTCACGCAGCTGCGGCGCTGCCGCACGGTGGTGTTGGCCGGATCGAGGAGCAGGATGTCCTCGCGGTAGGTGACGAGCCCGGGGTTCTCCATGGCGCCGTAGGCGAACTCGGGCACGGCGACGAGGTCGAGCTTCTCGAACGGGTACGGCGTGCCGAACCAGCGCTCGAGCGCGGCCATCAGCTTCGGCGTGGTCTCGACCGTGTAGCCGGCGAGCGCCTTCTGGCCCTGGATCGTCACCACGCGCGCCGGGTAACGAAGGCCCGGGATGGGCGTGAACTCGAGCGGGCCCGTGGCGATCGCGAGCAGGTAGCTGGGCAGCGGCGGCGTCTTCTTGAAGACGACCGTCTTCCAGCCGTCCGCCTCCGTCTGCGACTCGACCGGCGTGTTGGTGAGCGCCTCGTGGCGCGCCGGCACCTCGAGCGTGAACTGGTACGGGAACTTGAACCCCGGCTCGTCCCAGCACGGGAACGCCTCGCGCGCGTCGTCGGACTCGAACTGCGTGAAGAGGTAGCCGCTGCCCTTCTTGTACACGCGGTAGAGCCCCACGGCCTTCGTGCCGTACGCGTGCGCGAAGTCCACCTCGAGCGAGGCCGCGCCCGGCGCGAGCGGGCGGTCCGCGGTCAGGGTCAGCAGCCCGCGCTCGCCGCGTTCGACCGCCACGTGGATCGTGTCGCCGCCCTGCTTCAGCGACACGCGCGCGAGCTCCTGCCCCTCGGCGTGCAGCCGCACGACGTTCGTGGGCCCGGCCACCTTCAGTTCCGTGCGGATCGAGCCCGTGTAACGGCGCTCGTTCGCGTCGAGCCGGAGCCGGATGGACTGGAACGTCGGGACGACGTCGCGGCCGAGCCGCACGTCGGGCGTCTCCTCGGCGGCGAGCGCGGCGCCGGGCACGAGCGCGATGAGCGAGAAGAGCACGGCGCGAAGGGCGGCGCGGAACATGGAACCTCCGGCGAGGGGCGGCCTGCGAATCGCTTCGGGAACGCGGCACTGTGCTCCGGCGGGCGCCCGCCGCGCAACGCCCGCGCGAGCCAGCGCGGCAAATCGCGGG
>CAZUEM010000173.1:0-5075 GCA_964619155.1 uncultured bacterium | reverse complement strand
CGCGCGGTTGAGGCGGCCGCGCGGCCCGCGTACCCTGCGCGCCCATGACCACGACGGTGACACGGAGGTCCGCCGCCGGCCTGCTGCTGCTGCCGCTGCTGCTCGCGGCCGGCACGGTGCTGTGGATGGTCCACGCGCGCGCCTGGGACCTCGGCGGCCGCTCGCCCATCCTCAGCTACGACGCGGCCCAGTACGCGATCGCCGGCCGCGAGCTGGCGTGGCACGGCCGCCTCGCGACGCCGTTCGGCCTGCCCGTGGACCTCGTCAAGCACCCCGCGCCGCCGTGGCCGCTCGCGGTCGTGCAGCCGGGCCCCGTGCTGGTCAACGCCCTCGCGTTCAAGCTCGTGCCCGCGCGCGGCGCGGTCGCGGGTTCCGACCCGCGCGCCTGGCTGACGCTCATCCTGCCGTTCTGCAGCTACCTCTTCCTCGGCGCCGCCATGGCGCTCGCGGCGCGCCACCTGTTCGCGCGCTGGTGGGCCGACGCGCCTCGCGAGGTCGTGATCGGCGCCGGGTTCGTGCTCGGGTTTTCGTTCCTGCTCGACCCCGAGGCGCAGCACTTCGCGACCAGCGGCTTCACCGAGCTGCCGTTCACGGTCGGGCTCCTGTTCGGCATGCTCGGACTGGCGCTCGGCGCGCCCGGGCGGCATCCGTTCGCGTACGGCCTGGTGCTCGGGCTCGCGGGGCTCTTCCGCGCGAACATGCTGTGGCTCGCGCCGCTGCTCGCGCTCGGCGGCGCGTGGTCGGCGCCCGAGGGCCGGCGGCTGCGCACGCTGCCGCTCGTGCTGCTCGGCTTCGCGGTGCCGCTCGCGCCCTGGTGGCTCTACAAGTGGGCCGCGTTCGGTTCGCCGTCGTGGGACCTGACGCGCTACGTGATCTGGGACGGCGTGCAGGGCCGCAGCTGGTTCTCGCTCTACCACCTGCCCGAGCTGCCGCAGGTGCCGAGCGGGGCCGAAGGCGCGCGTCTGCTGGCCGAGAAGGTGATGCACAACCTGCCGCGCATGCTGAAGCCGCTGCTTTACGGCCCGCGGGGCGTGTGGTTCGCCGGGATCGCGTTCTGGCTGCTGTTCGCGCGGCCGGCGCGGCCGCTCTTCGCCGCGGGGCTGTTCGCGCTCGCCTCGCTGTCGCTGGGCGTGGTGACTGCGGCGGTGAGCATGCCGTGGCTGCGCTACATGTTCCCGGCGCGCATCCTCGGCGAGGCGGCCGGCGTGCTGGCGGTGGGCGCGCTCGTCGTCCACTTCGGGCGCGACGGGCTCACCTCGCGGGCGCGCAACCTCGCGTTCGCGGGGCTCGCCGTGCTCGCGATCGGCTGGGGCGCGTGGTCCACGATGCACGCGAACGACGAGGCGCGCGCGGTATCGCAGGAGCGCGGCGTGCCGAGCTCGGAGACCATCACGCGCCTGTCGATCCTGCTCAACGAGCGCCTCGCGCCCGGCGAGACCGTGATGAGCAACCTCGGGCCCGCGCTCGCCTGGGGCTCGCTGCACCCGGTGCTGCACGTCGCGCACACCCCCGCCGACGTGCCCGCGTGCCGCCGGCGCCTCGACTTCCGCCACATCCTGCTCGTCTTCCGCGAGGGCCCGCGCGCGTGGGCCGGCTGGAGCGAGATCGTCGAGCAGGAGGGCTACGCGAGGACCATCCCCGGCCTCGACGTCGTCAACGAGGTGCGCTACCGCACGCGCGACGGGTTCACCGTCGTGTGGCTGGAGCTGGGCCCGCTCGGGCCCGGGCTCGCGGGCGCGCCGGGCCAGCCGGGCGCCGCGGTCGCCGTCACTCCAGCGCGATGACCCGCCGCACGAGCGTCTCGCCGCCCGCGGTGACGCGCGCGAAGTAGAGGCCCGGCGGAACGCGGGCGCCGGCCGCGTCGCGGCCGTCCCAGGCGAGCCGCGTCGTGCCGGCGCCGCGCGTTTCGGACGGCGCGCGCCAGACCAGCCGGCCGGCGGCATCGAGCACCTCGAAGCCGACGCGCGCCTCCTCGGACAGCGTCAGCGCGAACGACGTCCCGCCGCGCATCGGGTTCGGAGAGGGCGCCGACAGGGCGAGGCGGGCCGCGGCCGGGACGACGTCCGCCACCGGCGACCAGCGGATGCGCCGAATGCGGTCGTCGATGATGCTCGCGACGTACAGCCAGCCCGTCGCGGGCTCGATCGCGTAGTCGGCCGGGCCGTTCATGCCGGTCGCCAGCACGTCGCTCGTGACGTAGCGCCCGTCGCCGTCGTAGCGCACGGCGTGGATCCAGCCGCGGTAGAAGTCGCCCACCAGCTGCCGCCCGCGCCAGGCGGCGGGAAACTGCGTCTGCGTGTAGAAGGGCCCGCTCGTCACCGAGTTGCCGCGCGCACGCACGGGCGTGCTCGAGTCGGCCGAGACGTGGCTGAACGCCAGCACGGGCTCCAGCGCGGGGGCGGCGGTCTCGCAGCCGCCGAAGGCGGGCGCGCAGCCCGGGTAGGACGGCGTCGCGCGCGGGCCTTCGCGGCACGGCCAGCCGAGGTTCGAGCCGCCCGCGCGCACCGCGGTGACCTCCTCCCAGAGCTGCCAGCCGACGTCGCCGACGAACAGCGTGCCCGGATCGCCCGCGGCCGGATCCGCCGAGCCCGTGCCCGGGCGCAGCACGAAGCGGAACGGGTTGCGCATGCCGTACGCCCAGACCTTTGAGCGCACCGAATTGGGGTCGCCGTCCCAGAATGGGTTGCTCGGAAGGCCGCGGCCGGTCTCGGGATCGAGGCGCAGGATCTTGCCGGCCGGGCACTCGAGCATCTGCGCCCGGAACGCGCCGCGGTCCCACGCGAGCGGGGCCCGGCCGGGCGCGAAGAGCGCCGGCGACACCCCGCCCGGGTCGCACAGGTCGTAGCGCGCGCCCTCTCCCGCCGACACGAGCAGCGTGCCGTCCTCGCCGAAGCGCAGCGCGCCGACGCTGTGCGTCCCCGAGTAGTTGGGGATCCCGTCCGCCCAGCCCGCGCCGAGCAGCACGGTGCGCGTCGATTCGTCCACGACGTTCGGGTTGGCGGCGCTCACCTCGTAGCGGACGAGCCGGCCGAAGTGGACGCTGTCGTCGTCCACGCCGTTGCTGTCGGGATCCACGGCGTAGAGCAGGTAGATCCGCCGGTTCGTGGCGAAGCCGGGGTCGAGCGCCATGCCGAGCAGGCCGCAGTCGCCGTTGATCCCGACTTCCTGCTCGCGCGCCCACATCGGCGTCGCGAGCTGGACGCCGTCCTGGATCACCCAGACGCGGCCCGGCACGTCGGCCACGAGCAGGCGGCCGTCAGGCGTGAAGGCGAGCGCGACCGGGGCCTCGATGTGCGAGCCCGGAACGGCGTTCTCGACCACGAAGCCGGGCGCCGCGGCGGGCGCGGCGAAGGCCGGCGCGCACGCCGTGAGGGCGAACGCGAGGGCGGCAAGAGGCGCGGTGGCCAGACGAGGCATGCGGGCCGTTCCCGGGTGGACGGGCGGCGGCGGGCCGGCGCGCGGCGCGGACGGACCCGAAGGGGAGCGAAATTCTATCGGCGCGCTTCGTTTGGCCGCAAGCGTCGAGTGTTCCCTGGGCGCGGGTGATTGCCCCCGCGTGGATGCGCGTTCCGGGCCATCCCACCCCGTGCGGGCGCGTGACGCTCCGGCCGCGGCGGTCGCCGATGCGCGCTGACCTGCCGCCGCGTCAGCTCGGGTTGACGAGCTGCCCGGGCTCCTCGCCCTCGATCACCGCCGGGTACTCGGCGGGCAGCTCGCGCAGGTTCTCGACGAAGAGCGGCACGCCCTCCGACAGGTTCGCGAGCGCCTCGGGGCCCTCGCCGGTGCGCAGCACGTTGTAGAGCGTGTCGCGCTGCGCGGGCGTGAAGCCGGACTCGCGAATCAGCGTCTCGATCTCGGCGATGGTGGTCTTGGCCACGTGGCCGGTCGCGAGGTGGACGTTCTCCTCGAACAGCGTGCCGCCGAAGTCGTCCGCGCCGAAGTGCAGCGCGATCTGGCCGGTCTTCTTGCCTTCGCTGAACCACGTCGCCTGGATGTGGTCGAAGTTGTCGAGGTAGAGCCGCGAGGCGGCGAGCACGCGGAAGTACATGGAGGCCCCCGCGAGGTGCGGCACCTTCGACTCCATCGGCGTGTTGCCGCGCTTGTAGGACCACGGCACGAACGCGGTGAAGCCGTGCGTCTCGTCCTGCAGCGCGCGGATGTAATCGAAGTGCTCGACGATCTCGGCCGGGGTCTCGACGTGGCCGTACATCATGGTCGCGGTCGAGCGCATGCCGGCCTTGTGCGCCTCGCGGTGCACGTCGAGCCAGGCCTCGGGGCCGCCCTTCTTGACCGAGATGCGCTTGCGCACGCGCGTCGCGAGGATCTCGGCGCCGCCGCCGGGGAGCGTCCGCTGCCCGGCCTCGTAGAGCGCGTCGAGCACGCCGCGGATCGGGAGCCCGGAGACCTCGGCCATCTGGTGGATCTCGGGGGCCGAGAAGAAGTGCGGGGTGATGTCCGGGTAGCGCCGGCGCGCCTCGCGCACGATGTCCGTGTAGAAGGACCACGGGATGTCGGGGTTGAGGCCGCCCTGCAGCAGCACCGTCGTGGCGCCCAGCTGCTTCGCGGTCTCCATCATCTTCATCACGCCTTCGACGTCGTGCGTGTAGCCGTCGGCGGCGGGCCTGCCGGGCTTGCGGTAGAACGCGCAGAAGTGGCAGTCCACCGTGCACCAGTTCGTGTAGTTCGGGTTCGTGTCGATGACGTAGGTGACGACCTTCGGGTCGGTCTTCCTCGCGCGCACCTCGTTGGCGAGCGCGCCCATCTCGAGCAGCGGCGCCTCGGTCAGCAGGTGGACGCCCTCGGCCGTCGTCAGCCTTTCACCCCGCGAAACCTTGTCTTCGATCTGGGACCACACGGTGCGGAACTCCTCGTCTGCCTGCGGCCGCGAGGCCGCGAACACGGTTGCACGAACGGGCGGCGAGGATACATGCACCCCGCCGCCCGCGGCTACCGGGCGAGGACGAACCGCCGGGTGAACTCGAGCCCGCCCGCGCGGACGCGGGCGAAGAAGAGCCCCGAGAGCCGGCCGTCGCGCGCGCCGTCCCACGCGAGGCGGTGCCGCCCGGCCCCGAGCA
>CAZUEM010000172.1:0-7155 GCA_964619155.1 uncultured bacterium | reverse complement strand
TCTTCGGCAAGGAGCCGCACAAGGGCGTCAACCCGGACGAGGTCGTCGCGATCGGCGCGGCCATCCAGGGTGCCGTGCTGGCGGGGGACGTGCGGGACGTCGTGCTGCTCGACGTGACGCCGCTCTCGCTCGGCATCGAGACGCTGGGCGGTGTGATGACGACCCTCATCACGCGCAACACGACCATCCCGACCAAGAAGAGCGAGGTGTTCTCGACCGCGTCCGACAGCCAGCCCTCGGTGGAGATCCACGTGCTGCAGGGCGAGCGGCCGATGGCGGCGGGCAACAAGAGCCTCGGCAAGTTCCACCTCGACGGCATCCCGCCGGCGCCACGCGGCGTTCCGCAGATCGAGGTCACGTTCGACATCGACGCCAACGGCATCCTGCACGTCGCGGCGAAGGACCGGGCGACGGGCAAGGAACAGAGCATCCGCATCGAGGCCTCGAGCGGGCTGAACGAGTCCGAGATCCAGAACATGGTGAAGGACGCGGAGTCGCACGCCGACGAGGACCGCAAGCGCAAGGAGGCGGTCGAGACCCGCAACCGCGCGGACACGCTCGTGTACGAGGCCGAGAAGCAGCTCAAGGAGAACGGCGACAAGTTCGACGCCGCGCTGCGGGCCGAGATCGAGGCGAAGGCCTCGGACGTGAAGTCGGCCTTGAAGGGCGAGGACGCGGACGCCATCGGGCGCACGACCGAAGCGCTGCAGCAGGCGCTGCACGCCGCGGCCGCGAAGCTCTACCAGCAGGCCGGACCGGCGCCGGGCGCCGCTCCCGGCGGCGATGCGCCGCCCCAGGGCGAGCCGAAGAAGAAGGGCCCGGACGGCGGCGCGGTGGACGCGGACTACGAAGTCATGAACTGAGGGGCCGGGGGACCGGCCTGTGGCGCGCGGCGGGAGGGAGACCTCCCGCCGTTCGCGTTCGGGCCCCGCGTCCCGCGCCCCCGGGCGCCGCGCCCCCGGGAACGCGAACCGGCCCGCCGCTCGCGCGACGGACCGGTCCCGGTGCGGGGGGCGGTGGCCCGGCGGGCCGCCGCCGCGCTAGAGCCGCACGATCTTCGGCGAGCGCCGGCCCTTGAGCGCGTTGCGCGTGTCCACGACGGCCTTCGACCAGCGCAGCACGTCGCCGTAGCGGAACGCCTTGTGCGCGGTCGCGATCACCGCGCAGTCGTAGCGCTTGAGGCTCGCGGCGGTGAACGGGACGCTCTTCATCAGCCCGCCGCCGAAGCGGATGGACGGCACGAACGGGTCGCAGTACTCGATCTTCGCGCCGCGCTCGCGGAGCTTCTCCATGATGTCGAGCGACGGGCTCTCGCGGACGTCGTCGATGTCGGCCTTGTAGGCCACGCCCAGCACCAGCACCCGGGAGCCGCGGATCGCGCGGCCGCGCCGGTTGAGCGCCTCGCCGACCAGCTCGATGACGTGGTCGGGCATGTGCCCGTTCACGTGCCCGGCCAGCTCGATGAAGCGCGCCTCGAAGCCGCTCGCGCGCGCCTTCCACGACAGGTAGAAGGGGTCGATCGGGATGCAGTGCCCGCCGAGGCCGGGCCCGGGGTAGAAGGGCATGAAGCCGAACGGCTTGGTCGCCGCCGCCTGGATGACCTCCCAGACGTCGATCTTCATGCGCTTGCACATGAGCGCCAGCTCGTTCACGAGCCCGATGTTGACGCTGCGGAACGTGTTCTCGAGCAGCTTCACCATCTCGGCGACCTGGGTGGACGAGACCGGCACCACGTGCTCGAGCCGCTGCTGGTAGAGCTTGACCGCCGAGGCCGTGCAGTCGGGCGTCACGCCGCCGACCACCTTGGGGATGTTGCGCGTCTGGAACTGCGGGTTGCCCGGGTCCACGCGCTCCGGCGAGAAGGCGAGGAAGAAATCGCGCCCGACCTCGAAGCCGGGGCGCGACAGCATCGGCAGCAGCAGCTCGTCGGTGGTGCCCGGGTACGTCGTGCTCTCGAGGATCACGAGCATGCCCTTGTGCAGGTGCTTCCTGACCTGCTCCGCCGCGGCCACGATGTACGAGACGTCGGGGTCGCGCTGCTTGGAGAGCGGCGTGGGCACGCAGATGTTGACCGTGTCGCACTTGCGCAGGACCGAGAAGTCGGTCGAGGCGTGCAACTGCCCTTTGCGCACCAGCGCGCGGACGTCGGCGGTGGGGACGTCCTGGATGTAGGACCGGCCCTGGTTCAGCTGGCGGACTCGGTCCTCGTCGATGTCCACCCCGAAGACTTCGAAGCCCGCCTGGGCCAGCTCGACCGCGAGCGGCAGGCCGACGTAGCCCAGCCCGATGACGCCGAGCCGGGCGGTGCGGTTTTCGAGGCGCTGCATGAGGATTTCGGCCGACGAGCGGCCACGGGTGCTCCTGGGAGTACGAGTCATGGCGGGCGACGCTAGCAATGGCCTCCGGGAGCGTCAAACCCCGGCGCTCCATCCGGGGGAGAGGGTGCGGATCGGGGCATCCGACCCACGCCGCACGGAGGTTTTCGGCAGGCGGGGACGCGGCCTTCGGCGCCCGTCCGGCCCGCAAATTCCGCTTGACCGGCCGCGCGCGGCGACGCGAGACTGCGCGCCTCAGAGGCGTCCTGTCTTCGCCGTGCACCTGCGATCTCTGCCACCCCTCGGAAGCGAAGTGGACGTGCCGTCGTTTCAGGGGTGCCCCCGGTGGTCGTATCACGGGAAGTACGGGTGCCTCTTTTTTCGTGCCCGCGCGCCATGGGCTATGCTGCGCGCCCCTTGGACACGACCCGCCCGCATTCCCGGCTCGCCCGCTACCGGCTCGACGGCGCCGTGCACTACGGCCTCGAGGAAGGCGCGGTCCTCCGGCGGCTCGGCGGCCCGCCCTGGCTCGGCGGCCGGCCCACGGGCGTCGCCGACGACGCGGCCCGCGCCGAGCGTCTCGCGCCCTGCGAGCCCACCAAGATCGTCTGCGTGGGGCTCAACTACGTCGAGCACGTGCGCGAGAGCCTGACGGTCCTGCCCGGCACGCAGGAGCCGCCGAAGGAGCCGATGCTCTTCCTCAAGCCGCCGAGCAGCGTGCTCGCGCCGGGCGGCGTCATCCGCTACCCGGCGGGCGTCACCCGGCTCGACCCCGAGGGCGAGATGGCGCTCGTCGTCGGCCGCCGCGCGCGCGCCGTCCCCGAGGCCGAGGCGCTCGAGCACGTCGCCGGCGTCACCGCGTTCAACGACGTCTCGGCGCGCAACTGGCAGAAGGGCGACGGCCAGTGGGCGCGCGCCAAGGGGCACGACACGTTCGCCCCGTTCGGTCCGGTCGTGGCGCTCGGCCTCTCGCCGCTCGACCTGGCGCTCGAGCTGCGCGTGAACGGCGAGGCTCGCCAGCGCGCGCGAACGTCGGCCATGCACTTCGGCCCGGCGTTCCTCGTCGCCTGGATCTCGCGGCACCTGACGCTCGAGCCGGGCGACGTGATCGCGACCGGCACGCCGGCGGGCATCGCGCCGCTCGAGCCGGGCGACCGCGTCGAACTCGAGCTGGAAGGGGTGGGCGTCCTGGTCAACACGGTCGGGGCGCGCGAGTCGTGAAACCCGCCCCCCTGCTGGTCGTGAACGCCCGCCCGTGGCCGGCGGCGCGCTTCGCCGGCGCGGACGCCGTGCTGGTGCGCGACGGCCGCGTCGCCGCGGTCGGCCGGGCCGCGGACCTCGCGGCCGCCGCTCCGGGCGCGCGGCGGCTCGACGCCCGCGGCGCGACGGTGACCCCGGGGCTGGCCGACGCGCACCTGCACTTCGTGCCGTGGGCCCGCTCGCTCCGCCAGGCCGACCTGAACGGCGCGCGGACGCGCGCCGAGGCGCTGGCCCGCGTCGCCGCCGCGCTCGCCGCCGACCCCGGCGACGCGCCGCTCGTCGGGCGCGGCTGGGACGCGAGCGGTTGGGAGGCGCCGCCGCACCGCGAGGCGCTCGACGCGCTCGCGCCGAACCGCCCGGTTCTGCTCCACAGCCACGACTTCCACGCGATGTGGGTCAACTCCGAGGCGCTGCGGCGAGCGGGGGTCTCGCGCGCGACGGCCGACACGCCCTCGGCGGTGTTCGTGCGCGACGGGCGGGGCGAGCCGACCGGCGTGGCGCGCGAGAACGCGGTGCGCGTGTTCGCGGACCTCGAGGCCGGGGCCGGCCCCGCGGTGAACGCCGCGATGCTCGACGCGGCGGCCTCGGTGCTGCACGCCTCGGGCATCACGTGGGTGCACGACTACCAGCGCAACGACGAGGACTTCTCCCGCATGCGCCAGCTCGCGAGGCGGCGGCGGCTGCGCGTGCTCCAGCACTTCGGCCCCGAGCAGCTGCCGGCGCTCGCCGCGGCCGGCCGCCCGAGCGGCTCGGGCGACGCGTGGTTCCGCGTCGGCGGGCTCAAGCTGTTCGCCGACGGCACGCTCGGCTCGCGCACCGCGGCGCTGCTCGCGCCGTGGCACGACGCGCCGGGCGACGGCATGGACGTGCTGCCGCGCGAGGAGTTGCTGCGGCTCGTGCGGTGGGCCGCCGAGCTGCGCATGTCGGTCGCGATCCACGCCATCGGCGACCGAGCCGTGCGCCACGCCCTCGACGCCATCGAGTCGGCCGGGGAGGCCCTGCGCGCCGCGGCGCTGCCCCCGCGGATCGAGCACGTGCAGCTCCTCGACCCGGCCGATCACGGCCGCTTCGCGAAGCTCGGGGTCGTGGCGAGCCTGCAGCCGCAGCACTGCGTGAACGAGACGGACGCGGCGCTGTCGGCGTGGGGGGAACGCTGCGCGCACAGCTACCCCTGGAAGTCGCTGCTCGCGAGCGGCGCGACGCTGGCGTTCGGCTCGGACGCCCCGGTCGAGCCGCCGAGGCCGTGGCTCGGGCTGCACGCCGCGGTCGCGCGCACGGCCCCGGACGGCGCGCCGCCGGGCGGGTTCTACCCGGCCGAGCGGCTGGCGCTGGACGAGGCGCTGGCGGCCTACACCGAAGGGGCGGCCGCCGTGGCCGGGGTTGCCGGAATGCTGGGCACGCTCGCGCCCGGGGCGGAGGGGGACCTCGTCGTCTGGGATCGCGACTTGTGCGCGGCCCCGCCGCAGGGGATTCTGGCCGCCCGGCCGGCGGCCACCGTCCTGGCCGGCGACCTCGTGTACCTCTCCCCGCAGGCCGCGGCCGCGCCGGACCTCCCCGGCGCCCCGGCCGGAGGACCCTCGACCGCATGAGCCCGGCCCACGCGCAGCACCCCGACGCGCGCCTCGTGGAACTCGCCCGCGACGGCGACGCGCGCGCGTTCGACGAGCTGGTCCGGCGCTACCAGGACCGGGTCTTCCGCCTGTGCTTCAAGATCCTGCGCCACGAGGACGACGCGCTCGAGGCGTCGCAGGACGCCTTCCTGTCGGCGTACCGCGGGCTCGCGCGCTTCAAGGCCGAGTCCACGTTCTCGACCTGGCTGTACCGCGTGGCGACCAACGCGGCGCTCATGAAGTACCGCAAGCGCCGCGACGGCCACGTCTCGTACGAGCAGTCGCAGAGCGCGATCGAGGACCTCGAGCCGATGGCGATCGCCGACTGGTCGGCGCAGCCGCTCGAGCAACTGCTCGACACCGAGACGCGCGAGATCCTGAGCCGCGAGATGGAGCGGCTGCCCGACAACGAGCGCGAGGTGTTCGTGCTCCGCGACATCATGGAGCAGTCGAACGAGCAGGTCGCCCGCGAGCTCGGCATCTCGATCGCGGCGGTCAAGTCGCGGCTGCACCGGGCCCGCGTGCACCTGCGTGACCGCGTGAACCGCTACTTCCGCGACAAGCTCGTGCGCAAGCCGCGGCCGTGACGGGTCAGCGCCGCGCGAGCCAGAACGCCAGCACGCCGAGCGCGAGCGCGGCGCGATACGCGAAGAACACGGCGAAGCCCGTGCGCCGCAGCATGCCGAGCAGGAGCCGGATCGCCAGCACGCCGAACATCGCCGCGGACGCCACGCCGATGAGCACGGTCGAGACCGGCAGCCCGGCGGGCACGTCCGGGATCTTGAGCAGGAACGCGCCGAACGTGATCGGGGTGGCGAGCAGGAACGAGAACCGCGCCGAGGAGACGCGAGAGAGGCCGGTCGCGCGGCCCGCGGTCATGGTGACCCCCGAGCGCGACACGCCCGGCACGAGCGCGATGCACTGCGCGAAGCCGATCGTCATCGCCTGGCCCCACGAGGGCGAGCGCGTCTCGGCCCCGGCGGGGCGAAAGCGGTCCGCCAGCCACAGCAGGAGGCCGAAGGCGAACAGCGTCGCGGCCTGCAGCGGCAGGTGGCGCGTCTGGAACTCGAAGAAGTCGCCGAACAGCTTGCCCGCGACCGCCGCCGGCACGGTGGCGGCGGCGAGCTTGGCCCACAGCAGCCGCGCCTCGCGCGCGACCGCCGCGTCGCGGGCGAACGCCTCGCGGACCATCGCGACCCAGTCCCCCCAGAACGCCACGACCAGCGCGAGCAGCGTGCCGCCGTGGAGCGCCACGTCGAACGCGAGCCCCGCGTACGGCCAGCCGAGCAGGGTCGGCACCAGGAACAGGTGCGCGCTGCTGGAGACGGGAAGGAGCTCCGTGAGGCCCTGCACGGCGCCGAGCACGGCGGCCTGGAGCGGCGTGTACGTCTCGGGGGACGCCACGGTGGCGGGAAGCATGGCGCGGGACGCTAGCACGGGGTTCCGCGGGTGACCAGCCCCGGCGACGGACCGCCGGCCGCGCCGGCGCCGCCGGCCGACCCGACGCGCCGCGTCGCGAAGGACGCGGGGCGCGTCGGCGCCGCGACCCTGCTGTCGCGCGTGCTGGGGCTCGCGCGCGACCAGGTGATGGCGGCGCTGTTCGGCGCGGGCTTCGCGAGCGACGCGTTCAACGCCGCGTTCCGCGTGCCGAACATGCTGCGCGACCTGTTCGCCGAGGGCGCCATGTCCGCCGCGTTCATCCCGACCTTCACCGAGGCCGAGAAGAAGCGCGGCGCGGACGAGGCGTGGGCGCTCGGGCGGCAGGTGATGGCCTCGCTGCTGTTCGTGCTGGTCCTGCTGTGCGCCGCGGGCTGGCTGCTCGCGGGGCCGTTCGTCGAGCTGCTCGCGGGCGGCTTCGCCCGGCAGCCGGGCAAGCTCGAGCTGACCGCCGCGCTGTTCCGGATCATGCTGCCGTTCCTGCCGCTGGTGGCGCTGGCGGCGGTGGCGATGGGCATGCTGAACGCCCGCGG
>CAZUEM010000171.1:5607-7230 GCA_964619155.1 uncultured bacterium | reverse complement strand
AGCGTCTCGCCGCGCTCGACCGCGAGCGAGACGCCGTCCAGCGCGCGCACGGCGCCGGCGGCGCCGCCGATCCCGAAGCCGCGGCGGTAGGTCTTGCTCAGGTTCTCGACGGTGATGAACGGCATGGGCGCCTTCATACCATCGCGCCGCGGCGCGGTCACGCGGAGACGGCGGGGCGCGGGTGTCCGGCGGCGCGGGTGCGGCGGCCGCGGAGAGCGGGGAGCGACGCAGGCCGCCCGGCGGCTTGCAGCGGCCGGGGAGGGTGGCGTCCCGGCGCTAGGCGGCGCCGGCCTCGGGCGCCCGGCCCTCGGGGCCGCGGAGCGGAGCGGACTCGGGCGCCGGGCCATCGGGCGCGCGGAGCGGCGCAGCCTCGGTCGCCCGTTGCGCGGCCAACTCGCGTGCCACGCGATGCAGGCCCGAAGGGTCCCGCTCGCCCTGCACGTGCGGGCGGCGCAGGCCCGCGGGGTCCCGCTCGCCCTGCGCGAGCGAACGGCGCAGGTCCAGGATCTGCGTCTGCCCGGGATAGGGCCGCGAACTGGCCTGGATGAGCGTCGCCATCTTGCCGGTGACGTTCTGGATGCGCTTCGCGGCGTCGAGCACACGCTCGATCTTCTGGCGCGTGGCCTCGTCGAGGTCCTGCTGGCGCAGCAGCAGCTGCGCGGTGCCGACGATCGTGGCGAGCGGGTTGTTCACCTCGTGGTTGAGCGCGCCGACCGTCTCGGTGACGCCGCGCAGGCGCTCGGACTCGAGCAGGCGCGTCTGCGCCGCCGACAGCTCGTCGTAGGCGGCCCGCGTCGCCTCGTAGAGGCGCGCGTTGCGGATCGCCGCGCTCGCCTGCGTGCCCACGACGTTCAGCACGCCCAGCTCGTGGCGGCCGTAGCGGCCCTCGGTCTCGTAGTCCTGCAGCGCCAGCACGCCGATGGCCTCGCCGTCCGAGAGGATCGGCACGCCCACGAACGAGGCGCACGGGCGCCCGATCGGGTCCACGCCCAGCACGCGCAGTTGCCCGGCGACGTCGCCGTTCAGCAGCATCGGCTGGCGCCCGACGATCATGTGCTCGGTGACGCTGTTCTCGAACGGCCGCGTGCGGTTGACCGCGGCGATGCGCCCGTCCTCGACCCACAGCGCGTACTGGATCGCGCCCGCCTCGCGGTCGTGCAGGGCGAGGAAGAAGTGGGTGTTGTCCATCATGCGGCCGGTCTGCTCCCAGATGCGTCGCGCGAGAACGTCCATCTCGAGCGTGCCGGAGAGCGCCATGCCGATGTCGTTGAGCACCGTCAGCTCGCTGTTGCGCAGAAAGAGCTGGTGGCGCCAGGCGACCTCTTCCGAGAGGTCGGTGAGCTGCACGGCGAGGGTGCCGTCGTCGTCGCCGGCGCTCACGGTCATCCGGTAGCCCTGCTCGGTCTCGTCGCACCCGACCAGGGGCAGGAACGCGCTCGCGCGGCCGTTGCGGCGCGCCTCTCCGAGCACGACCTGCGCGGGCGGCCCGAACAGCGCCGACAGCTTCACCGCCACCTCGTGGCGCGCGGCGAGGTCGAGGAACGCGCGGTTCGCGTAGAGCGTCTCGCCGTTCGGCAGCGCGAGCAGCACGGGGTCGGGCAGGCGCTCGAGGAGCGTCACGTC
>CAZUEM010000171.1:0-5507 GCA_964619155.1 uncultured bacterium | reverse complement strand
TGCGTCGCTGCCGAAGCGGTCTACTTCAGCACCGAGTCCTTCATGGCCTTCGCGATGCGGAACTTGAGCACGCGCTTGGCCGGGATCTTGATCGCTTCGCCCGTCTGCGGGTTGCGGCCCATGCGGGCCTTGCGGTTCACGACCACGAGCTTGCCGACGCCCGGGAACACGAAGCCGTTCTTGGCCTGCTTGGCCGCCAGCGTCGCGAGTTCGACGAGGATCTCGGTGCTCTGCTTCTTGCTGAGCTCGAACTTGTTCGCGATGTGGCCCGCGATCTGGGTCTTCGTCATCATCTTCGCCATCGGGGATCCTTCCTCTCTGGAGACGGTGGAACGGTGCTGCAAAACGGACGGACGCGAGTCGTGCGTCCTAGCCGCACGTGGGTATAGCAGCCGCACCCGCGATTTCAAAGGGAAAATCCGGCGGCGGGGCCGTTTCGAGCCCGGCTGGAGCGGTCGAAAACGCACGCAACATCCGGGCCGCGGCTGGCGCGGGTGAAACGAGGGTCTCGACGGCGGCCCGGCGGCGGCGACCGCAGGCGGCCGCGCGAGGCGCCGGATCAGTCGGCGACGACCACGCGCCGCGTCGCCGTCGCGCCGCCCGAGGTCGCGCGGACGAAGTACACGCCGGCGCGCACGGAGCGTCCGGCGGCGTCGCGGCGGTCCCACGCGATCGCGTGCCGGCCCGCTCCTGGAGCGCCCGAAACGAGCGTCGCGACCCGGCGGCCAACTGCGTCGAACACTGCGACTTCGACCCGTTCGTTGCGAGGAAGGTCGAGCCGGAGCCGCACGCTTCCGCGCGCCGGATTCGCGCCCGCGGGCGCGAGCGCGAGCCCCGCCGGCGGCGCGCCCGGGCCCGCCGAGACGGGCATCGCGGCGAGGTCCAGCTTCCACGCCGAGCGGCCGTGCGTGAACGCGAACAGCTGCCGGGTGCCCTGGTGCAGGACCAGGTCGGCGACGACCTGGACGGGCAGCCCGACGCCGAGCGGGTACCAGTAGCCGCCGGCGTCGGCCGAGGTCCACACCCCGGTGTCGGTCCCGAGGTAGAGCCGCTGCGAATCGAGAGGGTCCACGACCAGGTCGTTGGCCGGGACGTTGGCGAGGTTGCCCGAGACGTTGGTCCAGGTCCCGCCCTGGTTCGCACTGCGGTGGACGAGCGTGGCCTGGTCGTCGGAGGTGTAGCCCGAGTGGGTGACGTACACGACCTGCGCGTCGTTCGGGTCGGGCACGACGCGCGTCACCCAGCGCTGCGGCAGCCCGGCCGAGATGTCCTGCCAGACGGCCCCGGCGCTGAGCGAGCGCCAGACTCTCCCGTCGTCCGTGCCCGCGTAGTAGACGTCCGGGTTCGCGGCCGAGATCGCCACGGTCGTGATCGTGCCGTAGACGAGCAGCGCCGCGGGGTTCGTGGTGAGGTCGCCGCTGACCTTCGACCAGTTCATGCCGTTGTTCACGCTCTTGTAGACGAAGTTGCTGCCCGCGATGAGGACGTTGTGGCCGCTCGGGTCCATTGCGATCGGCGTGTTCCAGTTGAAGCGGTCCGTCGAGACCCAGCCGGAGGTGTTGGCGGGCGAGGGCCCGCCGGTGGTGGAGCGCTTGAAGCCGGTCTTGTTGGAACAGTACTGGTACTCGGTGAAGACCACGTTCGGCGTCACGGGATCCACGAGCTGGTAGAAGCCGTCGCCGCCCAGGATCGGGAACCACCCCGAGGGGCCGGTCGAGGTCTTGAGCGAGTTGTTGTCCTGCGTGCCGCCGAAGAGCTTGGTGGCGTCGGTCGGGTCCACCTCGCCCGCGTAGAACTGGGTGATGGGCAGGTTGAGCGACTTGGTGAACGCCGCTCCGCCGTTGGTCGTCCAGTAGACGCCGCCGTCGCCGCCGACCAGGTAGCGCCCCGGCGTCGCGGTGTCGAACCACAGCGCGTGGTGGTCCACGTGCATGGTGGCGCCCACGACCGCCCAGTTCGTGCCGCCGTCGAACGACTGCAGCATCGAGACGCCGAGGGCGTAGACGTGGTCGGGGTTCGTGGGGTTGACGCCGTTCTCGCCGAAGTACCAGCAGAACCCGCCGAACGCGTCGCGGAACGTGGTCGCGCCGGCGTCGCGCCGCGACCAGGTCGTGCCGCCGTCGGTCGAGCGGTACCAGCCGAGCCCGACGTAACCGAGCGCCGAGCCACTGCCGATCTGCGCGTGGATGGTCGAGGGCCGCGAGGGCGAGATCGCGAGCCCGATGCGGCCGACGTCGTCGCTCGGCACCGGCAGGCCGGTGGTCATGCGCGTCCAGGTCGCGCCGCGGTCCACGCTGCGCCAGATGCCGCACTCGGGGCCGAACGCCCGCCGGTAGGTGTTGCGGCGCACGCGCTCCCAGGTGGCGCAGAAGACGGTGTCGGGGTGCACGGGGTTGATGGCGATGTCGCACACGCCGGTGCTGTCGCTCACGAACAGCGTGCGGCTCCATGTCTCGCCGCCGTCGATCGAGCGATAGAGCCCGCGGTCGGGGCCGGTCGAGAACTGCCGCCCCATCACGCCGACCAGGATGTGCTGCGGGTCCTGCGGGTCCACCACCACCGAGCCGATGCGTCCCGAGTTGCCGAGCCCGCGGTGCTGCCAGGTCTCGCCGCCGTCGGTCGAGAGCCACAGGCCGTTGCCGTCGTAGGAGTCCACCGAGCCGTTCGACTCGCCGGTGCCCACCCAGACGTTCGCGGGGTTGGACGGGTCCACGGCGATGGCGCCGACCGAGGCGAACGTGAGGCGGTCGGTGAGGCACGCCCAGTTGGCGCCGCCGTCGTTCGACTTCCAGACTCCGCCGTCGGCGGCTCCGAGGTAGATGACCGCGCCGCCCGGCGCGGCGTCGAGCGCGGTGACTCGCCCGCCGATGTTGTAGGGCCCGACGTTCTGCCACGCGAGCGAGCCCGCGCTCGTCCGCAGCGCGCCCTCGCGCGCGGCCCGCTCGGCGGCGACCGCGGTCTCGTAGCGCTCCTGCGGCCAGGTGCCGTCGGCGTCCACGCGCTGCTGCCAGAACCAGTCGGCCGGGGCGAGCCGCCCGCCGCCGCGCACCTTCCCGCTCTTCGCGGGACGCTCGCCGAGGTGGGTCGCCACGAGCGGGAGGCCCGCCACGAGGGCGAGGGCGGCGAGCAGGAAGCCGAAGCGGAGGAGCGAGGAGCGCATGCATGGACTCCGGGGTGCGGGCGAAGCGGCGGGGCGCGCAGTCGGACGGAATTCTAGCCCGCGCGACGCGCGAGCCGCTACTGCGAACGTGCCGCAGCGCCGTCCGGCCCGGCCCGCCGCAATGCCCGAGCGAGCGGGGCGCGCAGCGCCCCGGGCGACACCCGGCCGAGCTTGACGCGCTTCGCGCCGGTGAAGCAGGCGAGCGAATGCAGGCTCTCGGCCGTGCCGCGAAGCACCGCGCCCAGGTCCACCGGGCCCCACGAGGCGCCGGGCGGCGGGCCGCCCGCGACCACCCACGGCTCGAACGTGACCTTGCGCGCCTCGAGCACGCCGCGCTCGCGGTGGAGCTTGGGGTCCACGCGGCCCACGAACT
The DNA here is from genome assembly GCA_964619155.1 of uncultured bacterium. Taxonomy (GTDB): domain Bacteria; phylum Eisenbacteria; class RBG-16-71-46; order RBG-16-71-46; family RBG-16-71-46; genus CAIXRL01. The sequence goes on along the minus strand of CAZUEM010000171.1, from coordinate 1,974 downwards.
GGCCCTCGTGCAGGACCGGCAGCACGTAGTAGCCGTGCGTGCGCCGGTGGCCCGGGACGTAGATCTCGATCCGGTAGTGGAAGCCCCAGAGGCGCAGGACGCGCTCGCGGTGCCAGAGCAGCGAGTCGAACGGGCAGAGCAGCGTCGTGCCGCGCGAGGGCCGGCGCGCCTTCGCGGCGCGCGCGAGCGCGGGCAGGTCGGCGGCGAGCGCGTGCCAGTGGCCGTGCAGGCCCTCGACCGCGACCGGCACGACCTCGCCCTCGCGCACGAGCCCCGCGACCGTGCGGCGGATCTCCGGCATGGGCACCATGGGCCAGGTCCAGTACGAGCGCAGGTCGTCCATGCTCGCCGCGCCCATCGCGCGAAGCGAGCGCAGCACGCGCTCGCGCACGAGCTGCGCCGCGGGCACCGGTGCGGTCGCCGCGAGCGCGGGCAGCACGCGTTCGGCGGGCGCGTAGAGCTTCTCGAAGTTCCGCCGCGAGTGGACGGCGATGCGCCCGGCCTTCCAGAGGTAGTCGAGCGCGTGCGTCGCGGGCTTCCACGTCCACCAGCCGCCGCCCTTGCTGCCCTTCGGGCGCTCGAAGCCCGAGTTGCCCATCGGCGCGCCCGCGGCGATCGCGCGCTCGACCTCGTCCACGAACGGCTGCTGCCGGCCCGGGTAGCGCCAGCGGCGGCGGAAGCGCTCCGGCATCGTGTCCATGGTCGCGCGCCAGAGCGGCACGTCGCGCGCGTCCACGAAGCAGGCGACGTGCGTCAGGTACTCGAGCAGCACGCGCCGCCCGTAGGCGAGGCGGTCGAACGCGGCGCGGTCGAACCCGCCGAAGCGGCTCCAGAGCGTCAGCAGGTGCGCGCGCTCGACGACGTTGACGCTGTCGATCTGCAGGCCGCACGCCTCGCCGACGAAGGCCGCCAGGGCGCGGGCGGTGAACCGCTGCGCTCGGGGTCGCCGGAGCCGCTGGCGCTCGAGGAAGAGTGCCGCGACCGCGCGGCGCGGGAAGACGGGCACGCTCATGCGCGCGGGGCGCTCCGGGCGCCTCTCCGCGCGGGGCGGCGCGTCATGCGGGGGCGCGTGGCGCGGCATCGGCCGGGCTGCGTGGGGCCATGCGTCATGCCGGCTCGCCGCCCGAGGGGTGCGCGGCGCCCAGCACCTCGACCAGGTGCGCGAACACCACGCGGCTTCCCTGCGCGGCCGCGCCGCGGCGCAGGTGCATCAGGCAGCCCGGGTTCGACGCCACGACCATTTCAGGCGCGGCCCGCTCGATGGACTCGAGCTTGCCCTCGAGTTGCGCGTCCGCCAGTTCCGGCTGCGTGAGGTTGTAGACGCCGGCGCTGCCGCAGCACCAGTCGCTGTTCGGCAGGTCCACGAGCCGCACGCCGGGCACCGCGCGCAGCAGCCGGCGCGGCGCCTCGCGCACCTTCTGCGCGTGCGCGAGGTGGCAGGCGTCGTGGTAGGCGAAGACGAGCGGGTGGGACGGGTCGCCCTGCGCGTGCAGCGGCGTTCCGGCCTGCGGCAGGCCGAGTTGATCGAGCACCTCCGAGACGTCGCGCACCCGGCCGGCGAACGCCTCGACGGCCGCGTCGCCCTCGCACAGGTGCCCCGCGTCGCGCAGCGCGGCGCCGCAGCCGGCGGAGTTCGAGACGACGTATTCGCAGTCCGCGCCGAACGCGCGCGCGTTGGCGCGCGCGAGCCGCCGCGCGGCGCCGCGGTCGCCGCCGTGCGCGTGCAGCGCGCCGCAGCAGCCCTGCGCCCCGGGCACGTGCACCTCGGCGCCCGCCAGCACGAGCAGCCGAACGGTCTCGTGGTTCACAGCCGGGAACAGCGTCTCCATCACGCACGAGGTGTGGAACGCGACGCGCGCCTTCGCGCGCCCCGCGGGCGCCAACACGAGCCCGTCGGCGCGGCGCTCGAGCCGCGCCCCGCGCGGCAGCCGTGCCGCCACGCGCTCGAGCGCGCGCTCGGCGCGCGGCGCGACC
>CAZUEM010000170.1:0-7286 GCA_964619155.1 uncultured bacterium | reverse complement strand
TCATGCCCCCGGCCGCTGCACGCCCCGCGCCAGCACCATTCCCCGGAGCACAACGAGCGAGACGGCCCGGGCCACCGGCCCGGGCCGTCCGCGTTCGCGCCGCGCGCGGGGCTCAGGCCCGCGTCGCGGCTCCCTGCAGGCGCTGCTCGAGGGCCGCGAGCTCGTCCTTCAGGCCCTGCGGCAGCTTGCCGCCGAACTTCTCGTAGTGCTTGCGGATTTCGGCCAGCTGCGCCGTCCATCCTTCGACGTCCACGCGCAGCAGTTCGTCCATCGCGCCCGGCGCCACGTTGAGCCCGCTCACGTCGAGCGCACCCGGCTCGGGCAGGCGGCCGATCGGCGTGTCCACGGCCTTCGCCGTGCCCACGACCCGCTCGAACACCCACTTGAGGACGCGGCTGTTCTCGCCGTAGCCGGGCCACAGGAACTTGCCGTTGGCGTCCTTGCGGAACCAGTTGACGTAGAAGATCCGCGGCAGCTTCGCGTCGGCCTTCGCGCCGATCTTGAGCCAGTGCCCGAAGTAGTCGCCCATGTGGTAGCCGCAGAACGGCAGCATGGCGAACGGGTCGAAACGCAGCGCGCCGACCGCGCCCGCGGCGGCGGCCGTGGTTTCGCTGCTCATGATCGAGCCGAGGAACGTGCCGTGCTGCCAGGACAGCGCCTCGTTGACGAGCGGCATCACCGTCGCGCGCCGGCCGCCGAAGAGGATCGCCGAGATCGGCACGCCCTTGGGGTCCTCCCACTCCTTCGCGATCACCGGGCACTGCGAGGCCGGCACGCAGAAGCGGGCGTTCGGGTGCGACGACTTGCGGCCGCTCGCCGGCGTCCACTGGCGGCGCAGCCAGTCGGTGAGCTTCGCCGGCGCCGCGTCGGTCATCTCCTCCCACCACACGTCGCCGTCCGGCGTCATCGCGCAGTTCGTGAAGATCGCGTGCTTCTCGATCGTGCGCATGGCGTTCGGGTTGCTCTTCATGCTGGTGCCCGGCGCGACGCCGAAGAACCCGGCCTCGGGGTTGATGGCGTACAGGCGGCCGTCGGCCCCGAACTTCATCCACGCGATGTCGTCGCCGACCGTCTCGACCTTCCAGCCCGGCAGCGTCGGGGTGAGCATCGCGAGGTTGGTCTTGCCGCACGCCGACGGGAACGCCGCCGCGACGAACGCGGTCTTCCCCTCGGGGTTCGTGAGCTTGAGGATCAGCATGTGCTCGGCGAGCCAGCCCTCGTCGCGCGCCTGCACCGAGGCGATGCGGAGCGCGTGGCACTTCTTGCCGAGCAGGGCGTTGCCGCCGTAGCCCGAGCCGAACGACATGATCTCGCGCGTCTCGGGGAAGTGGCAGATGTACTTGGTCTTCGCGTTGCACGGCCAGGGTGAGTCCGGCTGGTTGTCCGCGAGCGGCGCGCCGACCGAGTGCAGCCCGCGCACGAACTCGCCGTCGCCCAGCGCCTCGAGCACTCTCGTGCCCACGCGCGCCATGATGTGCATGCTCGCGACCACGTACGGCGAGTCCGTGAGCTCGACGCCGATCTTGGCGATCGGCGAGCCGATCGGGCCCATGCTGTAGGGGATCACGAACATCGTCCGGCCCTTCATCGATCCCGCGAACAGCCCGGCGAGCGTCTTGCGCATCTCGTCCGGGTCGCTCCAGTTGTTCGTCGGGCCCGCGTCGTCCTTCTGCTTCGAGCAGATGAACGTGAACTCCTCGACGCGCGCGACGTCGGCGGGGTCCGACCGCACGAAGATGCTGTTCGGCTTCTTCGACTCCGGCATGCGGATCGCGGTGCCGGACTGCACCATCAGCCGGAGCATCTCCTGGTATTCCGCGTCGGAGCCGTCACACCACACCACGCCGTCCGGCTGGCACAGGGCCGCCGATTCCTTCACCCAGGTCTCCAACTGCCTGTTCATGGCGAAAACCGCCTTTCGTGCGCGTTTCAAGAATCCGTCACCGCCGTGGCGCGGCACGGTCAGGGTGTCCGTCGGGAAATGCATGAAACACGGGGAATCTAAGCCCCGCCCCGCGGGGCCCGCAACAGCCGCGCGCGGCCGGGGCGGCGGCCGCCTTCGCTCCGCGCCCGGGCTGGGCGATACTGCGCCGCCCGCCGTCCCGAACCGCCGTCCCCGGAGACCCGATGCGCCCCGACTGGCCGCGCCTGCTGTCCCCCGAACGCCTCGGCGCCCCCGCCGACCCCGAGAGCGGCGCCCGCTCCCCGTTCCAGCGCGACCACGACCGGGTGCTCTTCAGCGGGGCGTTCCGACGGCTAGCGGACAAGACGCAGGTCTTCCCGCTCCCCTACGACGACCACGTCCACTCGCGCCTCACCCACAGCCTCGAGGTCGCGTCCATCGGCCGCTCGCTGGGCACGCTGGTCGGGGCCCGGGTGCTGGCCCGCACCCCCGCGCTGGCCGGCGTGCGCGACGCGCGCGATTTCGGCGACTGCGTGGCGGCGGCCTGCCTCGCGCACGACCTCGGCAACCCGCCGTTCGGGCACGTCGGCGAGGACGCGATCCGCGAGTTCTTCGACCGCGAGCGGCCGCTCTGGGACGAACTGAGCGAGCGCCAGCGCCGCGACCTGCTCGCGTTCGAGGGCAACGCGCAGACCCTGCGCATCGTCACGCGCCTCGAGCGCCCGGCGCGCCCCGGCGGCCTGCAGCTGACGCACGCCACGCTCGGGGCGCTCGTCAAGTACCCCTGTTCCTCGCTCGCCGCCGACCGCGGCTCGGCGCACCGCGCGGCGAAGAAGCCCGGCCTGCTCGACGGCGACGTGGAGGCCTGGGACGCCGTCGCCGGCGCGCTCGGGCTCGCGCGCGCCGAGGGCGAGCGCTGGCGGCGCCACCCGCTCGCCTGGCTCACCGAGGCCGCCGACGACATCGCCTACCTGCTGCTCGACCTCGAGGACGGCCTGCGCCTGCGGCACGTGCCCGAGGAACTGTTCGTGAGCTGCCTGCGGCCGCTGTGCGAGGGCGATCCCCGCTGCCCCCCGCTCGGGCCGCTCACGGACTACGCCGAGCGCATGGAGCGCGCCGACCTGCTGCGGGCCATCGCGGTCAACACGCTCGTGCACGACGCGGCGGACGCGTTCCTCGAGGCCCACGACGCGATCCTCGAGGGCGGCTTCACGACCGCGCTCGAGGCGGTGATGCGCCACCGCGAGCCGCTGCGCACCATCCAGGCCGTGTGCCTCGAGCGCTGCTACCGCGCGCGCGACGTCCTCAAGATGGAGCTCTCGGGCGCCGAGGCGATCCAGGGCCTGCTGGCGATCTTCACCGGCGCGCTGAACGACGGCGGCTCGCTGCGCGGCTCGCACCTGCGGCGGCTCTACCCGCGGCTCTTCCAGCCGGCCCCGGCGTACGAGCGGCTGCTGCGGCTGACCGACCACGTGTCGGGGATGACGGACCACTACGCCGTGCGCCTCTACCGCGAACTGCGCGGCATGCGCTACCCGGGCGGCCGCGACTGAGTACGTTTCAGCGATGCGGCATCGGCGGCGCGACGGCGGTGCGTCCGACGAGGGCGAAGCCACGGAGGGCGAGAGCCCGAGTGGATGCAGCGCGGCGCGGCCGGAGGCCGGGCAAGCGGGCCGCGGTCCGGCCGCCGATGCCGAATCGCTGAAGGTCGTTCAGGCGCGCCGCCCGGCGGCCTGCCGCCCGGCGGGCGGGCGGCCCCGGCCGCGGCGGCCGCCAACTGACCGCGGCGGGGCCACTTCGCGGCTTCGTGAAGGTATCGCTCAAGCCCGGGCCCGCTCCCTGCCGATAGGCCCCCGGGGACCAACGCGCATCACCCCCCCGTAAGGACGGTCCCCGCAACGCTGGAGAGGGAGCCTTGACCCATTCCCGTCGGTACGACTCGGCGCGGAATTGCCGGAGCATCACCGCGCCGTCCGCACCCGCGCGCCGCCCGCTGGCGGCGCCGTTCGCGCGCGTGCTCGCGGCGCTCACCGCGCTCGCGATCGCGCTCGCGGCCGCGCCCGCGCTCGCGCTCGCGGTGGGCGTCAACGAAACCAAGTCCGAGATGCTCTGGAACATCGCGAAGTTCGTGCAGTGGCCGGACGCCTCGCTCGCGAACTCGAAGGGCCAGATCGTCTTCACGATCCTCGGCGAGGACGAGCTCGCCGTCGAGCTGGCGACACTGCTCAGCTCGAAGACCATCAACGGCAAGCCGGTGTTCGTGCGTTTCGCGCGCCGCGCCCAGGACGCCCGCGGCAGCCAGATCCTCTACGTCGCCTCGTCCGAGACCGCCCGCATGGAGACCGTGCTCATGGAGGTGGCCGGCGCGCCCGTGCTGACCGTCGCCGACACGCCCGCCTTCGCCGCCAGCGGCGGCATGGTGGGCTTCGCGGAGGAGAGCGGAAAAGTCCGCTTCGAGATCAACCTCGGCCACGCGGAGCGCAGCGGGCTCCGGATCAGCGCCAAGCTGCTCGCCCTCGCGCGGGTCGTGGACGCCCACTAGGAGACGCGATGCGCCTGCTGCACGACCTCTCGATCCGGCACAAGCTGACGCTCATCACGGTGATGACGAGCGTCGTCGTGCTGCTGCTCGCCTGCGGCGCGTTCCTGGGCTACGAGTACTTCACCTTCCGCCGGACGATGGAGCGCGACCTGTCCATCCTCGGCGACGTCATCGCCAACAACAGCACGGCGGCCCTGACCTTCGACGACGCGGGCGCCGCGCGCGACGCCCTCTCGGCCCTGCGCGCGCAGCAGCACGTCGTCGCGGCCTGCATGTACCGCGCCTCGGGCCAGCCGTTCGCGACCTACCGGCGCGACGCCGGCGAAGGGGCGCAGTGGCCCGCCCGCGCGGACGTCGCGATCGCCGGCATGCACCGCGAGTGGTTCGACGTGATGCGCCCGGTGATGCTCGACGGCGAGCGCATCGGCGACGTGTACATCCGCTCCGACCTGCTCGAGATGCAGGCGCGCGTGCGCCGCTACGTCATGATCCTCGGGATCGTGCTGCTCGCGGCCTCGCTCGTGGCGCTGGTGCTCGCGTCGCGCCTCCAGCGCATGATCTCGCGCCCGCTGCTGCACCTCGCCGCGGTCACGCGCCGGGTGACGGAGGAGCGCGACTACGGCGTGCGCGCCGTGTCGGAGGGCCGTGACGAGGTCGGCCAGCTCATCGACGGCTTCAACGGCATGCTCGGGCAGATCCAGACGCGCGACATGCAGCTGCAGCGGCACCAGGAGCACCTCGAGTCCGAGGTGCAGGCCCGCACCGCCGAGCTGGTGCGCGCGAACACGGACCTGACGGCCGCGCGCGACCGCGCCGAGGAGGCGAGCCGGGCGAAGAGCGAGTTCCTCGCGAACATGAGCCACGAGATCCGGACGCCGCTGAACGGCGTGATCGGGATGACCGAACTGGCGCTCGACACCGACCTCGACAGCGAGCAGCGCGACTACCTGCAGACGGCGCGGTCGTCCGCCGACACGCTGCTGTCGGTGATCAACGACATCCTCGACTTCTCCAAGATCGAGGCGGGCCGCCTCGACCTGGATGCGCACGACTTCGACCTGCGCGCCGAGGTGGACACCGCGCTGCGCACGGTCGCCCTGCGCGCGCACCAGAAGGGGCTCGAGCTGCTCTGCGACGTGCGCCCCGAGGTGCCCGAGCGCGTGGTGGGCGATCCCATCCGCCTGCGCCAGGTGCTGGTCAACCTCGTCGGCAACGCCATCAAGTTCACCGACCGCGGCGAGATCGTGGTCGGCGTCGAGCCGCAGGAAGGCGGCGCCGGGGACGGCACGGTCGCGCTGCACCTCACCGTGCGCGACACCGGCATCGGGATCGAGGACGGCAAGCTGCAGAGCATCTTCGAGGCCTTCACCCAGGCCGACAATTCGACCACCCGCAAGTACGGCGGCACGGGCCTGGGCCTGACGATCTGCAAGCGCCTCGTCGAGATGATGGGCGGACGGCTGTGGGTCGAGAGCCAGCACGGCCGCGGCACGACGTTCCACTTCACCGTGCGCCTCGGGCTCCAGCCCGGCGCGGCGCGGCCCGAGCCGCTCTCGCGCGAGGCGCTGCACGGCCTGCGCGCGATGGTCGTGGACGACAACGCGACCAACCGGCGCATCCTCGCCGAGCAGCTCGGCGCGGTGGGCCTCAAGGTCACGGCCGTGGACGGCGCGCAGGCGGCGCTGACCGAGCTGTGGCGGGCGAAGGCCGAGGACACGCCCTTCGCGCTGATCATCGTGGACTACCACATGCCCGGGACGGACGGGCTGCAGCTCGCCGAGCGCATCCAGGACCTCCCCGGCGTGGCCGGCTCCACGATCATGATGCTCACCTCCGGCGGCCAGAGCGGCGACGCGGCGCGCAGCCGCGAACTGGGCATGGCGGCCTACCTGACGAAGCCCATTTCCCAGAAGCAGCTCTACCAGGTCGTCGCGCAGGTGCTGGGCGCGAAGGCCGCGGCTCCGGAATCCCCCGAGCCCGCACCCCAGAAGGACGACACGGACATGAACGCGAACGTCTCCGGGTCCTCGCCGAACGCCGCGCCGCTGCGGGTGCTCCTCGCCGAGGACAACTTCGTCAACCAGAAGCTCGCCGTCACGATGCTGCAGAAGCGCGGTCACGCCGTGACCGTCGCGAACGACGGCCTCGAGGCCCTCGACCTGCTGGCGCGCGCGGCGTTCGACGTCGTGCTGATGGACGTGCACATGCCGCGCATGGGCGGCTTCGAGGCGACCGCGAAGATCCGCGAGCGCGAGCGCACGACCGGCGGGCGCCTGCCCGTCATCGCGCTCACCGCGCTGGCCATGACCGGCGACCGGGAGAAGTGCCTCGAGGCCGGCATGGACGCCTACGTCTCCAAGCCCATCAACGCCGGCGAGCTGTTCGGCACGCTGAACCGCCTGTTCCCGAACCGCGCCGGCTCCGCCGCGCCGTCGGCGGCGCCGTCCCGCCCGGCCGCCGAGGCCGAGGTGCTGGACCACGACCGGCTGAACCTCAACATGGAGGGCGACCCGGACGTGCTGCAGGACATCGTCTCGACGTTCCTGCGCGACCAGCCCGCCCAGGAGCGCGAGATCACGAACGCCCTCTCCCAGGGCGACACGGCGACGCTCGCGCGCGCGGCGCACACGTTCAAGGGCCTGCTGCTGACGCTCGCGGCGAAGCCGGCGGCCGACGCGGCGCTGCGCCTCGAGATGCTCGCGCGCGGCGGCAACCTGGCCGACGCGCAGCCGGCCTGGCGCGAACTGCAGGTGCAGCTGGCGCGGCTGCAGCCCGTCCTGCGCGGGCTCGTCCGCCGCGCCGCCTGAGCGCGGCCGGCATCGGGGACCGGGGCCCGCGAGG
>CAZUEM010000169.1:0-7451 GCA_964619155.1 uncultured bacterium | reverse complement strand
GAGCGGGGGGACCGCGGCGGGCGCGGGGGCCGCGACCGTGGCGACCGGCCGCGCCGCGAGGGCGGCGGGCGGGGCGGCCGCGACGAGCGCCCGAACATCGTCTCCTCGACCGTGCCGGCCAACGAGCCGACGACCATGGCGCTCGCCCTGCGCAAGGCCATGGAGGAGGCGAAGCGCAAGGCGGAGGCGAAGGGCGGGCAGTGACGCCCTCCGCGCCCCGGCGCGACACGGACGCGGCCCGCTCCCTCCGGGGGGCGGGCCGCGGCGCTTTCCGGCCCGCCGTGCGGGCCGGCGCGGTCAGGCGGCGTCGCCGCGCCCCTCGATGACCGTGAGCCGCGCGCGCCGCCGCAGCCGCTTCGCCAGGGCGCCGGCCCCGACCGCGGCGTAGAGCGCGATGAGCGGCTCGACCGGCACGCGCATGCGCAGCGCGCCCCAGTAGACGACCGACAGCGCCGTGAAGAAGAGGATCGCGACGGCGGGCAGCGACAGGAAGAGCCGCTTGGGCCCGCGCAGCGTGACCCACAGCCCCGCGAGCGCGAGCGGGAACGCCGCCAGCGACCAGGCCAGCAGCGGGTCGGCGAGCGCGAGCAGCCGCGCGAGCGGCGAGCCTTCGCGGCTCCAGGTGCCCGTGCCCCCGGCCTCGCGCGTCAGGCGCCAGAAGCGCCCGAGCTTGGCCGCGGCCATGGCCGGCCACTGCGGGACGCGCTCGCGCAGGAACTGCTTCGCCAGTTCGCCCGAGAGCCGGTCGGCCTCGACCTCGGAGAGCCCGCGGTAGCGCGAGGCCCACGGCTCGACGTGGAAGAGGCTGAGGGCCCCGCCCGCGCGCGAGGGGTCGTCCCAGACGACCGGGTTGTTGGCGTCCAGCAGCGCCCGCCCGCCGCCGGTCGTCACCGGCACGAAGGCCTTCAGGGCGACCGCGTTGCGCGCCGTCCACGGGGCGATGGCGAGCGCGACGCCGAGCAGCAGCAGCGCGACCTGGCGGGCGCGGTCGCGGCGGGCGAGCGTGAGCCCGAGCGGGAACCACGCCCACAGCGCGACGAGCAGCGGCAGCGGAAGCGCGGTCGGGCGCGTGAGCGTGGCGAGGCCCCAGACCAGTCCGGCTCCGAGCGCGCGGCCGGGGCGCGGCGTCTTCACCCACTCGGACGACACGTGCAGCGCGACCACGAGCAGCAGCGCGAACGTGGTCTCGGTGAGCAGGTAGCCCGAGAAGAACACCAGCACCGGGCAGAGCGCCGCGAGCCAGCCGGCCCAGCGCGCGACGCCGCCGCCGAACGTGGCGCGCGCGAAGCCCGCGAGCGCGGGCGCGACCAGCGCGCCGATCGCGCACTGCAGCAGCAGCGCGGCCAGGAAGTCGTGCCCGACGCCGCGGTAGAGCAGGCCCGTCAGCCACGGCACGACCGGCGGGCGGAACGCGGTCGGGTGCGGGCCCTCGGCGCCGTTCAGCGCGAAGCCGAGGCCGCGGGCGAGGTTCCAGGCGATGGTGTCGTAGTCGGCCGAGTCCGCGTACGGCACCGGCGAGCGGCCGTTCGCGAGCCAGGTGTAGGCCGCGCGCAGGGCGAAGGCGACCGCGAAGAGCACCAGCGGCTCGGCCGCGAAGCGGCGGGAGGGGCCGGCTCCCCGGACGGGGCGCGGCGAGGCGGGGAGACGGGAGACGCGCTGGAGCATCGCGGCGGCAGTGTAGCCGCAGCGCCCCCCCGGCGCACCGCGGCGCGACTCGCACGCCCGCCCGCGCGCCTTCCGTGCAGGACGCAACGGCCGGGCGGCGCGCCTTCCCGGCGCGGCGGGCGGCGCGCGTTCCGGCCGCGGTTTTCGCGGGTGTTCGAGCGGCCCCGCGGCGCACCGGGGTTGGCCGGTTCATTGCTCGGCTCCGGGTCAGGGTTCGCCGAACGTCGGTGGCCGGACGATGCGGCCCCGGGCCGGGCGCGGTGGAGGCCGCGCCCCCCGGGCCGGAGGGCCGAGGAGACCGTGATGGATCACTACATCCCCAAGCGCCGCGTGCCCGTCACGCTCGGGTCGAACGACCGCGAGCGCACCGAGGGCCACGTGTTCCTCGATCTGGATCCTTCCGGCAACAGCCACCAGACCGTGCTGGCGAAACTCAACGAAACGTCGCGGTTCCTGCCGGTCGCCGTCGGTCCGCGGGGGCTCATCCAGCTCTTCAACAAGTCCAGGCTCGCGCGCGTCACCGCGGGTCCGGACGTGCTCCAGAGCGACGTGTTCAACCGCGGCTTCCTGCCGTGGCGTGAGGAGGAGGCGGAAGTATGGCTGTCCGACGGAACATCGGTTTCGGGCCGGGTGTGGATGCCTCTCGAGCGTCCCACGCAGCGCATCTCCGACTTCATGAACCAGCGGGGCTGGGAGTTCTTTGTGCTCCTCACCGGCCGGGACGTGCAGCTGGTGAGTTCCGCGGCGGTGGTGCGCATGGAGCTTTCGGAGAGCGCCGGGGCACCCCTGGACTCGCCCGATTCCCGGATCGCGGAGTTGCGCTGGCCTGATCCGTCCATGTTCTCGATGGGCCTGATGGAGGGTCGTGCATGATCTCGTGTCCCCTGCGCCCCGAGGCGCGGTTCACGTCGTGAGTGTCGACCGGCCCGCGTGAGCGGGCCCGCGGCGGACCTCGAAGGTCCGCCAGTGACCGGCGACCGGCGATTCGGACGATGTTCCGACCCGGTCGCCGGTTCGTTTCCGGGGGGCGGCGTTTGCCGGGCCCCGCGCTCCGGGGCTACGGTTCGGCGCCATGAAGACCTTCCGCGTGGCGTTCGTGCAGGGGCGGCCGGCGTTCGGCCGCACCGAGGAGAACCTGGAGAAGGGCCTGTCGCTGGCGGCGAGCGTGGACGCCGACCTGGTGGTGCTGCCCGAACTGTGGTCCACGGGCTACGTGTTCTCGTCGCACGCCGAGGTGGCCGCGCTCGCCGAGGACGCGAGGAGCGGCGCCACGGCGCGGGCGCTGGCGTGGGCGGCGCGGCGCGAGAAGCGCCACTACGTCGCCGGCTTCGCCGAGGCGGCGCGCGGGCGCTTCTACAACAGCGCGATGCTCGTCGGCCCGGGCGGACCGAAGGCGGTGTACCGCAAGCTCCACCTGTTCGAGCGCGAGCAGGAGTGGTTCGAGCGCGGCGACCTGCCGCTCGAGCCGCAGCGCGTCGGCCCCGCGCGGGTCGGCATGCTCATCTGCTACGACTGGCGGTTTCCCGAGGCGGCGCGCGTGCTGGCCCTGAAGGGCGCGGACGTGATCGCCCACCCGAGCAACCTGGTCTACCCGAACGCCCAGCAGGCGATGCTGACGCGCGCGCTCGAGAACCGCGTCTACGTCGTGACCGCGAACCGGACCGGCACCGAAAAGCGCCCCGGCGGCACGGTGCCGTTCACGGGCCGCAGCCAGGTCGCCGGTCCCGACGGCCGCGCGGTCGTGCGCGCGACGAAGGCGGCCGAGACGGCTGCGGCCGCGGACGTGGACCTCGCGCTCGTGCGCGACAAGCATCTGACCCGGGCGACGGCGATGTTCTCGAACCGCCGCCCCGAGCACTACGGTCCGCTGGTGGCCGCGCGGGGGCTGGCCTACCCGCCGGCGCGCCCGGCCGCGCGCAAGGGGAGGTCGCGATGAGCCCGGCGCCCGTGCCGGCGGGACCGCGCGAGGCCGAGATGGCGGCCTTCGCCGCGGCGATCACCGCCGAACTCGCGCCGCTCGAGCGCGAGCACAACGAGGAATACTGGCGGCTCGCCACCACCGGGCGCGAGGAGCACCTGAAGCGCTGCGCCGAGCTGGACTCGCGCATGCGCCTCGTGTTCGCGCGCCGGGAGCCGTACGCGCGCCTGCAGGCGCTCGCCGCGGGCGGGCCGCTCGCCGACCCGCTGCTTCAGCGGCAGCTCGAGCTGCTGCTCTCCGCGCACCGCGCGAAGCAGCTCGCGCCCGAGGCGATCGAGCGGCAGGTGCTGCTCGAAAAGAAGCTCGAGGCGACGTTCACCAACTTCCGCGCCGAACTCGACGGCGAGCGCGTCGGCGACAACGCGATCCTCGAGGTGCTGCGCGCCTCGGACGATCCGGCGAAGCGCCACCGCGCCTGGTCCGCCAGCAAGCAGGTGGGGGCCGAGGTCGAGGCCGACCTGCTGGAGCTGGTGCGGCTGCGCAACGCGGGCGCGCGCGAGCTCGGTTTCGCGAACTACCACGCCATGAGCCTCGAGCTGGACGAGCTGGACCCGGCGTGGCTGTTCGAGCTGCTGGAGCGGGTGGAGCGGGACACGCAGCCGCTCTGGGACGAGTACAAGGGCGCGCTCGACCGCCGGCTCGCGGAGCGCTTCGGCTGCGCGGCCGCCGAGCTGCGGCCGTGGCACTACGCCGACCCGTTCTTCCAGCAGGCGCCGGCGACCGAGGCCGACCTCGGCGCGTTCTACGCGGACCGCGACCTCGAGGCGCTCACCCGCGACTTCTTCGCCGCGATCGGCTTCGAGGTCGGGCCGCTGCTGGCGCTCGCCGACCTGCGCGAGCGGCCCGGCAAGAACCAGCACGCCTTCTGCCTGTCCGTGGACCGCGGCGGCGACATCCGGGTGCTCTGCAACCTGCAGCCGAACGAGAAGTGGATGGGCACGATGCTGCACGAGTTCGGCCACGCCGTGTACGACCGGTGCGTGGACCCCTCGCTGCCGTGGCTGCTGCGGACGCACGCGCACATCCTCGCGACCGAGGCGAGCGCGATGATCTTCGGCCGCCTGTCGAAGAACCCCGCGTGGCTGCGGCGCTGGGCCGGGGCCGACCCGGCGGCGCTCGCGCGCATGGCCGGCCCGGTGGCGCGCGCGGTGCGCGAGCAGCTCCTCGTCGCCACGCGCTGGGAGCTGGTGATGATCCACATGGAGCGCGCGCTCTACGAGGACCCGGAGCGGGACCTGCGGACGCTGTGGTGGGACCTGGTCGAGCGCCTCCAGGGCGTGCGCCGTCCCGAGGGGCGCGACGCCCCCGACTGGGCGGCGAAGATCCACTTCAGCATCGCGCCCGTGTACTACCAGAACTACCTGCTCGGCGAGATGGTGGCTTCGCAGCTCCAGGAGACGCTGCTCGACCGCGTCCTGGGCGGCGGCCCCGAACGCTGGGACCGCTTCGTCTCGGACCCGGCCGTGGGCGCGTTCCTGAAGGAGCGCTACTACGCGCCCGGCCGCCGCTGGACGTGGCGCGAACTGGTCGCGCGCGCGACCGGCCGCGAACTGGAGACGAAGCCGTTCGTGGACGACCTCTCCGGCTGGACGGCGCCGGCGTGAGCGTCGCGGCGCTGCCGCTCGAGGGGCTCGTCGTCCTCGACCTCTCGCGCGTGCTGGCGGGCCCCTACGCGACCATGCTGCTCGGCGATCTCGGCGCCGAAGTCTGGAAGGTCGAGCGCCCGGGCGCCGGCGACGAGACCCGGGGCTGGGGGCCGCCGTTCGTGGGCGGCCAGTCGGCGTACTACCTGTCGGTCAACCGGAACAAGCGCTCGGCCGCGCTCGACCTGCGCGACGCCGCGCACCTCGCGGCGGTCCGCCGCGCGGCGCTCGCGGCCGACGTCGTGGTCGAGAACTTCCTGCCCGGAGGCCTCGAGCCGTTCGGTCTCGACGCGGCCTCGCTGCGCGCGGCGAAGCCGGAACTGGTGGTGTGCTCGATCACGGGTTTCGGCCAGGACGGGCCGTACGCCGCGCTGCCCGGCTACGACGCGGTGATGCAGGGCTTCACCGGCCTGCAGAGCGTGACTGGCGAACCCGGCGGTCCGCCGCTCAAGGTCGGCGTCGCGCTGGTGGACGTGGCGGCCGGCACGCACGCCGCCGCCGCCATCCTGGCCGCGCTCGTCGGGCGGCTGCGCGGCCGCGGCGGCGCGCACCTCGACGTGCCGCTCTTCGAGGTCGGCGTGCACGCGCTGGTCAACGTCTCGCAGGCGGCGCTCTCGACCGGCGAGCCCGCCCGCCGCCACGGCAGCGCCCACCCGCACATCGTGCCCTACCAGACGTTCGCGGCCGCGGACGGGCTGCTCGTGCTGGCGGTCGGCAACGACGGGCAGTGGCGGCGGCTGTGCGCGGCGCTGGGCGAGCCCGCGCGCGGCGACGACCCGCGCTGGGCGGCGAACCCGGGCCGCGTCCTGCACCGCGAGGAGGTCGTGGGCTGGCTCGCGCGCGTCTTCGCCACGGGTCCACGCGATGCCTGGCTCGCGTGCCTTGCGGCCGCCCGCGTGCCGGCCGGCGCCGTGCGCGACATGGACGAGGTGGTGGCCGACCCGGCGCTCGCCGCGCGCGACCTCGTCCGCGACGCGACGCTGCCCGGGGGCGAGCGGACGAAGCTCTTCGCGCTGCCCTGGCGCGTGGACGCGGCCCGCCCGCCGCTGCGGCTGGCCCCGCCCGCGCTCGGCCAGCACACGGCCGACTTCCTGGCGCGCTTCGGGGGCTGAACGGGGGGCGTGCGCCCGTGCGGCGCGGCCCGCGGCTTTCGCCGCGGCCGGGGGCTGTGCCAGACTCCCGCCCCCATGAAGAAGGCCCTCGTCCTCTCGCTCGGCGCCCTCGTCCTCTTCCTCGCCGGATCGGCCTGGCTGGCCCTGTACCCGGCCGTGCCCGCGGACCTGGGCGGCGTGCGCAACCTCGACCACGAGGCGCGGCTCGTGCGCATACCCGTCGCCGGGGCCGACTCGCTCGACGGCTGGCTGCTGCCGGGCGGGGACCGGGCCGTGATCGTGATGTGCCCGGGCTACGCGCGCGACCGGCGCCGCATGTGGCGCTACGCCCAGTTCCTGCGCGGGGACGGCTACTCGCTGCTCGCGCTCGATTTCCGCTCGGCGCGCTCGCGGGACCGCCGCCCGACGACGCTCGGCGCCTACGAACGCGAGGACCTCGACGCGGCGCTCGACTGGGTGGCGGCGCAGCCGCGCTGGAAGGACGCGCGCATCGGGCTCTTCGGCGAGTCGCTCGGCGGCTCGGCCGTGCTGGCGGCCGCGGCCGCGCGGCCGGAGGTGGCGGCGGTCGTCGCCGACTGCCCGTTCGCGACCGGCGAGATGGCGGTGCGCGACGGCTTCGCCTGCCGCCTCGGCATGCCCGCGTGGCCGTTCACCGACCTCGCGCTGTGGGTGGGCCGCGCCGTCACGAGCCACGACATCGGCTCGCTCGACACGCGCCGCGCGCTCGCGGAACTCGGCGCGCGGCCCGTGCTGCTCGTCCAGACCTCGCGCGGCGACCGCTTCGCGAAGGACCAGGTGCGGATGCTCGAGAACGCCGCGGGGCCCGGGGCGGAGGGCTGGACGGTGAGCGACAGCCGCCACAACGAGGTCTGGCTGGACCACCGGCGCGAGTACGAGACGCGCGTCCGCGGCTTCTTCGCGCGGCACCTGCTCGGCGCGCGCGTGTGGACGCTGGAGCCGGCGGCCGCGGCGGGCCCCCGGTGAGCGCCGTCGTCCGCATCGGCACGCAGGGCTGGTCCTACGACGACTGGAAGGGCGTCTTCTACCCGCCGG
>CAZUEM010000168.1:0-7506 GCA_964619155.1 uncultured bacterium | reverse complement strand
CCAAGCCCGGCGTGTTCGCCGGCTACGCCTACGACACGCTCGGCACGCGCCGCGGTTTCGAGCTGGCCAGCGCCGGCGCCCCGCTCAGCCTGCTGGGCCGCTACCGGCACGTCCTGTGGCTGACCGACATCACCGGCGCGACGACGACCTACGGCCCCGAGGCGCTGATCGACCCGATCTCGACGCTCCGCTGGATGAGCTCGCCGGGCCGGGCCAACACCCTCGCGACCTACATCTACGCGGGCGGAAAGGTCTGGCTGGCGGGCGGCACGGGCCTCACGTCCGCGACGCTGCCCTACAACGCCACGGGCTCGCGCAACAACGACAACATCTACGGCCCCGGGCACCAGATCTTCAGCGCCACGACCGGCGAGCTCGTCCCCGGACGCCTGGCGTGGGACGCCGCGCGCTGGCAGAGCGAGTTCGCGACCAGCAAGCCGGCGACCATTCCGCGGCGCTCGAACGCGGCGATCGGCGGCTGGACCAACCCGGGCTGGAGATTCGCCGGCAC
This sequence comes from uncultured bacterium, assembly GCA_964619155.1. Taxonomy (GTDB): domain Bacteria; phylum Eisenbacteria; class RBG-16-71-46; order RBG-16-71-46; family RBG-16-71-46; genus CAIXRL01. Next base: position 6,995 of record CAZUEM010000168.1, on the reverse strand, counting down.
GCTCACCGCGCCCGACTACACCAAGCTGCCCGCCTCGATGCGCCGGCGCTCGCTCGCGCTCGGCGACTCGCTGCCGCCCACGCGCACGGGCTTCTCCTCGAGCTTCTACTCGACGGCGGTCAACCCCGCCGTGGAGTACCTGACCCAGGAGAACTTCATCCTCGAGGACATCGATCCGAGCCCGCTCGTCGAGAACCAGCAGTCGGTGCTCGACACGCTCTTCGAACTGCAGGGCGGCAACCTGGCGACGATCCAGACCGGCCAGCGGCCGGTGGCGATGACGTACTACCACGGCGTGCTCGCGCCGCAGTTCGTGATCTCCGGCTTCGACCTGTGGACGTGGTCGCGGCAGGACATCGTCAAGGTCACCGACTTCGTCCTGCAGGACATCTGGAAGCTGACGAAGACCGTCCCCGCGCCGGCGGGGCTCAAGCCGGCCGCCACCCTGACGCAACCGGCGCCGCAGACGTCGCGCCGTGGAAACGCCCTGCCCACCGGCAGGAGCGGGAGCCGATAAATGACCCGGTCCGGAAGGATCCGTTTGAAGTTCCTCGCGCTGTTCGCCGCGGCGGCCCTCACGGCCGCCGCCGGCGCGGCGCACGCGCAGCAGCCGAGCGCGTTCCCGTCGATCAAGGCCTGGGCGCACCAGGGCGCCTGGGACGACAGCACCGACATCTTCTCGTTCGCCCCGGTGGGCTTCTTCCGGGGGCCGATGGCGGACAGCGTCGTCGCCCGCTCGCGGACGCTGACGCTCCGCTGGCTCCGGGACCGCACCGCCGAGGCCCGTTCGGACTTCGGCGGCTACCGCATCTACCGCATGGTGAACGCGCCCGACAGCGGGCGAGCCGTGCTCCTGCGCCGCTACTCGCTCAACGACACGCTTCTCACCTGGAAGTTCTCTCGCGTGGATTCGGCCTCCGGGCGGTTCCTGTGCACGGGCTGCCCGGGTGACGCGAGCGACAGCCTCGCGACGTTCGTGGACCCGGATTCCACCGGGCGCTTCGAGAAGATCTGCCGCCGGCTCGACCAGTACGGCCGCTGCATCTCGCCGGGCGATTCGGTGATGAAGCTCGTCGCCCCGCCGGGGCCGCACGACGGCTTCCTGACCTGGTACTCGATCACCTACGAGAAGAGGAACACCACCGACGCCGACAACGAGGACCTGTTCGTCCCCGACACGCTCGACAACTTCGCGCGCTGCGGCACTCCCGGCGTGCGCTCGACCTGCCCGAACCTGAACCACAAGCTGCGCAACCTGGTCGGACCGTTCGAGCCGACGGGCGGGCCGGTGGCCGACCTCGAGCGCGTCCGCGTGGTGCCGAACCCGTACCGCGCGAGCGAGGCATGGGACCAGCCGGGGCAGAGCGAGCTGCACTTCATCAACCTTCCCGAGCAGTCCACGATCAAGATCTACACGGTGTCGGGCGACCTGGTGCGGACGCTCAAGCACAGCGACCCGGTCCGCGACTTCGAGCGCTGGGACCTCAAGTCCGACCACCAGAAGGACGTCGCGTCCGGGATCTACATCTACCGGATCGAATCGGGCAGCTTCGAGTTCCAGAGCAAGTTCATCGTGATTCGCTGAAGCGCCGAGGGCCCGCGAGAGCGGGCCCTTCGCGTTTCCGAACCGACCGAAGCACCGGGAAGTGACGGGTTGCCGGAGCGGGCCGCGGGCCCGCCCGCCGAATGACCGGGAGGGGCCCAGGCCCCAGTCAGGAGGCCGCGACCATGCGTTCCCGATTCCGCGTCGCGGCGGTCGCCGCGATCGCGACGGCGCTCGCCGCTTTCGCCGCGGGCTGCGACGGCAAGTTCTGGATCAGCCCGCCGTTCCTCAACCAGCGCCCGACCGTGAAGCTCACGGCCGCTCCCGTGGGCGTGGCCGACACCGCCTGGTACTCGTACGAGATCCACTGGTCCGGCGAGGACGCCGACGGGCGCGTGGAGCGCTTCGAGTACGCGATCGACCCGCCCGCCGGCCCGGCCGCCGACACGCTCTGGGTGGCGACGACGAAGCACCACGAGACGTTCCGCTTCCGCGCGACCGAGGCGTACTGGGATCCGGTGCACGGCTGGCGCGCGAACGGCTTCCACGTGTTCGCGATCCGCGCCGTGGACGACCGGGGCGCCTGGTCGGCGGTGGCCTCGCGCGCGTTCTTCTCGTACACGGTCGCGCCGGCCGTGCGCATCACGCTGCCGGCGCCGAGCGTCTTCGTCTCGCGCCTGGTCCCGCAGGGCGGGCGGATCGAGTGGACGGGCGACGACGACGACGGCATCGCCTCGAAGAAGCCGGTCCGCTACAAGTACCGCGTCTTCCGGACCGACGACACGGAGTTCGACTTCAGCCTCGCGCAGATGGCGCCGGACTCGCTGCGCCGCTTCTACGCGGCCCGGGCCTTCGCGGGCTGGGACTCGGTGGGAGGCGACACGACCTCCGCGCACCTGCCGCTCCTGCAGCCCGGGATGCCGCACCTGTTCGTGGTGGTGGCGTTCGACGAAGCGGGCGCCTACTCGCCGGAGTTCTCGCTGTGGACGAACATGCTCAAGTTCATCCCGGCCGAGGCGTGGGCGATGGGGCCCGTCTTCACGGTCTGGACCGACTACGGCTGGAACGAGTTCATGCGCGGCGGCATCAACAGCGACCCGCTCGCCTGGTTCCGGCTCGACGTGCCCGCGGGCGTCCCCGTCACGTTCCGCTGGTCGGCCACCCCGCTCCAGGGGACGCACGTCGTCTCTTACTCCTGGCGGCTCGACGGCGGTCCGGCGCACGGGCCGAACGACTCGACCTCCTGCACGCTCGGCCCGTTCGCGGGCGGGGAGGAGCACACGCTCACCCTGTCGGCGGTCGATTCATGGGGGCTCACGAGCCTCGTGATCGTGAACTTCCGCGTCGTCGCGATGACGTTCGAGAAGGAACTCCTGGTCGTGGACGACACGCGCCTCGCGCCCGACCGGTTCAGCGCCGGGAACCCTGTCCCCATCACGTACGGCAACACGCTCTGGCCCGCCGCGGCCGAACTGGACACGTTCCTGTTCGCGCGCGGCGGCTTCCCCTGGCGCGGCCCGCACGGGGTGACCGGCGACCTGCCGCTCTCGAAGCCGGGAATCTTCGCGGGCTACTCGTACGACACGCTCGGCACCCGCCGGGGCTTCGCGGACGCGAGCGCGGCGGTGCCGCTCTCGCTGCTCGGCCGCTACCGCCACGTCCTGTGGCTCACCGACGTCGTCGGCGCCACGACGACCTACGGCCCGGACTCCCCGGTGGACCCGATGTCGGCGCTGCGCTGGATGAGCGCGCCCGGCCGCATGAACACGCTACTCGCCTACCTGCAGGCCGGCGGCGAAGTCTGGCTCGCGGGCGGCACGGCGCTGACGAGCGCGACGATCGGGTACAACGCCACGGGTTCGCGGAACAACGACGGCGACTACGGCCCGGGCCACGTCCTCTTCAGCGCCAACGACGCCGAGATCCTCCCGGCCGGCCTCGCGTGGGCCGGCGCCCACTGGCGGAGCGAGTTCGTGAACAGCCGCCCCGCCACGCTGCCGCGCCGGTCCGCGGCCGCGGTCGGCGGCTGGTCCAACCCCGGATGGCAGTACGCGGGCACGATCCCCGCCCCGGACTACGCACGCATGCCCCCTTCGCTCCGACGCCGCGTGCTCGCGCTCGGCGATTCTCTGCCGCCCACGCGCACCGGGAACCCGACGAGCTTCTACTCCACGGCGGTGAACCCGGCCGTCGAGTACCTCACGCAGCCGAACGCCATCGTCGAGGACGTGAACGCCGATCCGCTGGTCGTGGACGCGCGCGCGGTGCTGGACACGCTCTACGAGCTGCAGGGCGGCCAGCTCGCCACCGCCTACACGGGCCAGCGGCCGGCGTCCATGACCTACTACCACGGCGTCGAGGGGCCGAAGTTCGTCATGACCGGCTTCGACCTGTGGACCTGGTCGCGGCAGGACGTCCAGGCGCTCGTCGATTTCGTCCTGCAGGAGATCTGGGGTATGAACCGCACCATGACCCGTCCCCCGCAGGTCCGTCCCGCCGTGCCCGTGCCCGCCCGCCGCGGCGCGCTTCCCGCCGTGGCCGGGCGGTGAACCCTCCCCCGGTCCCGGCCGCCGCCCGCGCGGCCCTGCGCGGCGCCGCGCTGCTCGCGGCGCTCGCGGCGTTCGGCGCGCTCGGCTGCGAGAAGTCGGTGATGATGGGCACGTTCGTGCCCAACGAGCGCCCGCGCGTCACGCTCACCGCGGCGCCCGCGAGCTCGGCCGACACCGCGTGGTACTCGTACCACCTCTACTGGTCGGGGGAGGACCCGGACGGGCGCGTCGAGCGCTTCGAGTACGCGATCGACCCGCCCGCCGGGCCGCAGGGGGACACGCTGTGGATCGCGACCCGCAAGAATGACCTGCAGATCCGCTTCCGCGCGACCAACGCCTACTACAGCCCGCGGCACGGCTGGCGATCGAACGACCTGCACCGGTTCGTGCTGCGCGCCGTGGACGACCTGGGCGGGGTCTCGGCTCCGGCCGTGCGTTCGTTCTACTCCTACACCGTCGCGCCGATCGTCGCGATCACCTCGCCGGTGCCGACCAAGTTCTTCTCGAAGATGGTCGCCCCGGCGCTGCGCATCCAGTGGGAGGGCCGCGACGACGACGGGGTGTTCACCCAGAAGCCCGTCCACTACCGCTACCGCCTGTTGCGCCCCGGCGACGCCGACTTCGACTTCCAGCAGGCGCTGAGCGATCCGGACTCCCTGCGGCGCTTCCACGCGGCCCGGAACTTCGCCGGCTGGGACTCCGTGGGCGGCGACACCACCTTCGCCCAGTACACCGGCCTGACGCCGAACTCGCCGTACGTGTTCGTCGTCATCGGCGTGGACGAGGCCGGCGCCTACTCGCCCGACTTCTCGCTCGAGACGAACATGCTGCGCTTCACGCCCGGGTTCGCGAACACGCTCGGGCCGACGTTCACGGTCTTCAACTCGTTCATCACCTACGAATACCAGTCCGGCGGCTACACGCTCGACCCGCTCGCGTGGATCAACCTCGACGTCCCCGCCGGCCAGCCGCTCACGTTCAACTGGTTCGCCAGCCCTCCGCAGGGCGGGACGATCGAGTGGTACCGGTGGAAGCTGGACGGCGATCTCAGCGACGACACGCAGCGCTCGAACGAGGACACCGACTGGTACCGCTGGAGCCGCAGGAGCCACCTCACGGGCACGTGCACGGTGGGCCCGTTTCCCGGCGGCCAGGACCACTTCCTCTACATCGAGGCGCACGACAACAACGGGCTCACGAGCCTCGCGGTCGTCCACTTCCGCACGATCCAGCCGGCGTTCGACCGCGAGCTGCTGATCGTGGACGACACGCGGCTCCTGCCCGACCGGCGGGCCGGCGGCGTGCTCCTGCCCTACGGCAACAACCCGTGGCCCTCGGCGGCCGAGCTCGACACGTTCCTGTACGCGCGGGGCGGCTTCCCCTGGCGCGGCCCGCAAGGGGTCTCCGGCGCGCTGCCGCCCTCGAAGCCCGGGATCTTCGCCGGCTACTCCTTCGACACGCTCGGCACCCGCCAGGGCTTCGAGGTCGCGAGCGCGGGCGTGCCGCTGGGACTGCTCGGCCGCTACCGACGCCTGATCTGGCTGACCGACGTGACGGGCGCGATAACGCCCTACGGCTCGCTCTCGCTGGTGGACCCGATCTCGACGCTTCGCTGGATGAGCTCGCCCGGCCGCATGAGCACGCTCGCGGCCTACCTGCAGGCGGGCGGCGAGGCCTGGCTCGCCGGCGGCACCGCGGGAACGTGCACCCAGTCGGGATTCAACGCGGGCGGCTCGCGCAACAACGACGGCAAGTACGGGCCCGGGCATTCGCCGGTGTACAGCGCCACGGCCGGCGAGCTGGTGCCCGGTCGCATCCTCTTCGACCATGCCGCGTGGCGGAGCGAGGTCGCGTCCAGCAAGCCGAACACGCTGCCGAAGCGCTCGAGCGCCGCGGTGGGGGGCTGGTCCAATCCCGGCTGGCGGTACGCGGGCACGATCCGGGCCCCGGACTACTCGCGCCTGCCGGCCCTGCTGCGCCGGCGCTCGCTGGCGCTGGGCGACTCGCTGCCGCCGACGCGCTCCGACGGAACCGCCTTCTACTCGACGGCGACCTGGCCGCCGGTCGAATACCTGACGCTCGACAACGCGGTCATCGAGGACTTCGACCCGAGTCCGCTGGTGGACGACCAGCGGGCGGCGCTCGACACGCTCTACGAGTTGCAGGGCGGACTGCTCGCCACCGCCTCCACCGGCCGGCGGCCCGTCGCGATGACCTACTACCACGGCGTCGAGGGGCCGCGATTCGTGTTCTCGGGCTTCGACCTGTGGACCTGGTCCCGGCGGGACGTGCAGGGCCTCGTGGACTTCGTCCTTCAGGACATCTGGGGCATGTCGCGCAGCGCCCCGGCGTCCGCGCCGCGCGCATCGGGCCGGGCTTCGCCGGCGGGGCGGAGCGCCCTGCCGGGGCGCTGACTTTGCCGTTCCTTGCGCGCCCGGGGGCCCGGCGGCGCATTCGCCGCGCGCGTTCGGGCCCCGGGCTGTGTCACAATGTCGCGCGACACCGATGCGCCGGGGCGGCCATCCTCCCGGCGCCGATGGGCTTTCGGGACGCGCCGGCCGGCACGGCCGGGCGCGCCGCCCGCGGGGCCCGGACCCGAACCGGGGGCGCGATCGCGCTCCCAAGACGACCTTCCGGCCGGAGAGCGATGAGATTCGACCTCGAAGTCGTGGTGCGGCGCGGCGCCGTGCTCGAATCGCGCCACCGCCTTCAGTGCGCCGTGTCCGACGTACAGGGCGCGCTCGTGGGCGGCACCGCCGAGCCGGGGCTCGTGACCACGTTCCGCTCCTCGGCGAAGCCGTTCCAGCTCCTGCCGTTCGTCGAACGCGGCCACGCCGAGCGCTTCGGATTCGGCGACGAGCAGCTCGCGGTGATGGCCGCCTCGCACACCGGCAGCCCGCACC
>CAZUEM010000167.1:0-7648 GCA_964619155.1 uncultured bacterium | reverse complement strand
CTGCACATGAGCGGGCTCTCGGAGCGCATCATCCGCAAGGCGGTCGAGTCGCTGCAGCGCCGCGACCCCGCGCTCGCCGAGGAGGTCTTCACCGACGACCGGGCGATCGACCGGCTCGAGATCGAGATCGAGGAGCGCTGCGTCAGCCTGCTCGCCCTCCAGCAGCCGCTCGCGGGCGACCTGCGGCTCATCACTTCGTCCATCAAGATCTCGAACGACCTCGAGCGCGTCGGCGACCACGCGGTCAACATCGCCGGCTGCGCGCAGGAGCTGGCGCGCCGCCCGCCCGTGCGGCCGCTCGCCGACCTCGCGCAGATGACCGAGAGCGCCGTGGCGATGCTGCGCGACGCGCTCGACGCGTTCGTGCGCCGCGACGCCGAGGCCGCGCGGGCGCTGTGCCGGCGCGACGACGAGGTGGACCTGCTGAACCGGCGGCTGTTCGGCGAACTGCTCTCGCGCATGGTGGCGAACCCCGGCGAGATCGAGCCGTCCATGACGCTCGTGCTCGTCAGCCGCAACCTCGAGCGCATCGGCGACCTGGCCACGAACATCGCCGAGGAGGTCGTGTTCATCGCCGAGGCGCGGGTCATCAAGCACCACGCCGAGGAGATGGCCGGGCGCGACGAGTTCGGGCGCAGCTGAGGCGGCCGCGCGGCCGCGGCGCTACTTCCTCGCCGCCGGCTTCGCGGGCATCAGCATGCGCCGCCTGGTGCGGAGCACGCGCGGCCACGCGAACGCGAGCCACCAGCCCCACGCGAAGATCCACGCCGCGGCGGCGAGGCCGTCGCGGCGCAGCGCCTCGGGCGACGCCCCGTCGCCCGCGACGCGCAGCACCAGCGCGAGCGCCACGCCCGCGATCGCGGCGGGGCCGAGCACCCGGCCCTCCTCGTGCATCTCGTGGCCGCCGTGCGAGACCACGACGCGGGTCGCGATCGCGAGCGTGAGCAGGCCGTAGCCGCCCACGAACACGACGTGCCACGCCGTCACCTCGTGCGCGGGCCACCACGCGGCCGCGAGCAGCCCGAGCGCCACGCACCAGCCCGCGGCCCACAGCGCCCACGAGAGCAGGACGTTGCGACCCGGCGGCCGCCACAGCTTCCACGCCAGCATCGTGCTGGCGAGCCCCGCCGCCGCGCGCGTCCAGGCGCCGTCGTGCGGCCGACCGGCGGCCTCGAGCGCCAGCGCGGCCACGAGCAGCAGGCCGATCGCGAGCACGAACGCACGCCGCGGCCCGCGCTGGCCGGCGCGCGCGATGCCCGCGATCGCGAGCGGGTCCTTCATCATCGCGAACGTCGGCACCAGCAGCCCGCCGAGCCCGAGCACCAGCGCCGGCATCATGCCGCGCGAGACCATGCGCAGCCCGAAGCGCGGCGCGGGCTCCTCCAGCACGCCCGCCGCGGCGAGGGCCTGCACGGCGCCGCCCGCCACGCCGAGCAGCAGGCCGAGGCCGACGAGCAGGAACTCCTCGGGCGGCGCGGCGCCGCCGAACCGCACGCGCCGCGCGACCGTGACCATGGTGAAGAGCAGCGTCAGCGAGAACGCCGCGCCGGCCGCGGCGGCGAGGCCGGCGGCCTGCAGCGCGCCGAACGCGACCGCGCCGGCGGTGACGGCGGCCAGTTCCCACGGGCGGCACTTCTCGCCGTGCGTGAACGCGGGCATCGCGGTCAGCAGGAACCCGGTGACGAAGCACAGTTCGAAGCCCTGGATCATGAGTCCCGCGTGCAGCAGGCCCGGCCACGCGCCGGGCGCGAGCGCGGCGGCGATCCACGGCGCGACGCCGGCGATCGCGAGCGCGGCGCCGAACGGGAACAGCACGCGGTAGGGCTCGAGCGCCGGGCGCGCGTCGGGCGGGCGCGGCTTCACCGACTCGAGCGTCGGGGCCTCGATCGGCGCGATCCGGATGGGCGGAGGCGTTCCGCTCACTGCCGGACGTCGGGAAGCAGCAGGTCGATGCGGCCGATGACGGCGTCGAGGATGGCCTTCGTCGAATCGAGCCCGGCGCGGCGCAGCGCGGGCGGGATCGGGCCGCCGGCGACGGTCGTGCCACTCACCACCTCGAGCCGGTCCTCGTAGTGCAGCACGTACGCCGCGTGCACGTCGGGCTCGCCGACCGGCTCGCGGGTCACGATCGCGAGGTAGCCGCCGGGCAGCGACGCGCGCGCCGCCTGGGTCTCCTCGAGCGGGAACGCGAACGGCCGGCGCAGCTTCTCGAGGCGCTCGCGCGCCATCGCCGAGTCGTGTCCCCAGATGCCCGGGTCGAGGCTCAGCGTGTTGATGATCATCTCGGGCACCGGCCGGATGCCGTCGCCCGGATCGCGCGGCGAGGCCAGGACCGGGATGCGCAGCCGCGTGCCCTCGCGCGCGACGGCGCCGTTCGTGGCCGGGGGCGCGGTCAGCTCGGGCGTGGCGGGCGGATCGCCGAACGGGTTCCGGAGCTGCTCCCACGCGCGCAGCATCGCCTCGTGGTCGATGCGGCCGGTGCGCCCGCGGCTCTTCGCGCGCGCCCACGCGCGGTAGGTGGCCTCGTACGCGCCGTCCTCGAGCGCGTGCGCGATGCGCGCCGCGACGTCCTCGCTCGGCACCTTGCGCCCGCTCTCGATGTTGAAGAGGAACGACGGCGCGAGCCCGCCGGTCGCCTCGCTCAGCTTCTTGAGGGACCAGCCGAGTTCCGTCCGGCGCTGCCGAATGCGGCTCGCGACCGGGTCGTCGGCGTTCACGCGCGAGGCAGGCCGCGTCCTTGTCGAGGCTCCGGACATGACTTCAAGCTACGCCATTCTCCCGGTGGGTGCCAAGGCTCGACATGCGTTCTTCCGCTGGCGTAGCGGGAGTTGGGGCGGAGGTCTGACCGGGCGCTTCGCCGGTCCGAATGCCACGGAATGCCGGCCGATTGAAAGTTTTCTGTTTCAGGTAATGCCCCGCTCTCCGTCAGGAGCCAATTCGCGTTCACCGGCTGGTGCCGCTTGGCCCGTGGGGGAATGGGGGCCCGCGACTGGAGAACGGCCCTCGCCGGCCGTCAGCCCTTCGCCACCACCTCGCCCAGCGCGGCGATGGCGTCGTCGAGTTGCCCGTCGGAGAGGTAGGGAGCCGGGCCGAGGCGCAGGACGTCTCCGCGGAAGTCCGTCCACACGCCGCGCCGGCGCAGCGCGGCCGAGAGCGCGCCGGCGTTCGGGGCGCGCAGGGCGAGGAACCCGCCGAGTCTCTCCAGCGGCACGTCGCGCTCGCGGGCGACCGCCGCCGGGTCGAGGCCCAGCGCGTCGAACCCGGCCGCGAGCCGCGCCACCTGGTGGCGGCTCACCGCCCGCAGGTGGTCCGGCGAGAGCCCGTGCCCGTCGAAGAAGTCGAACACGCGCGCGGCGCGGTAGTGCGCGGTCGGGTCCCAGGTCGAGCCCGCCCAGCGCGCGGCGCCCTCGCCGTACGGCACCTCGCCCGCCGCGCGCTGCGTGAGTCGCGCGAACTCGCTGTACCAGCCGGTCAGCACGGGGCGGTAGTGCTCGCGCCCGGGCGGCACGCGCAGGAAGCAGTTGCCCTCGCCGAGCTGGCAGTACTTGTAGCCGCCGCCGGTGACGAACGCGTCCGCGAGGCCTTCCGCGGCGAGGTCGCAGGGCACGACGTTGACCTGGTGGTAGGCGTCCACCAGCAGTTCGGCCCCGCGCGCGCGGCACGCGGCGAGCAACTCGCCCAGGCGGGGCACGATCTCGGCGGTCGTGAAGAGCACCGACGAGACGAACGCCGCGGCGGTGCGCTCGTCCACGGCCGCGGCGAGCCGCTCCGCGAGCGTGGCCACGGGCCGCGCGGCGAGCTTGGCCACCTCGACCCGCCCGGTCTCGGCGAGCCGGTCCAGCTGGCGGCGCAGCGTGTGGAACTCGCCGTCGGTCGTCACGAGCTTCGGGCGCCGCTCGAGCGGCAGCGCGGACAGGAACCGCGTCACCAGCTCGTGCGTGTTCTGCCCGAGCGTCACCCCGTCGGCCCGTGCGCCCAGCCGCGCCGCGAACCCCTCGCGAACACGCGCGGCCTTCGCGAACGCGCGCGCCCACTTCTCGTCCACGTCGCGGGCGGCGTCGTCCCACGCCTCGAGTTGCGCCTCGCGCGCGACGTCGGGCCAGGCCTGGTGCGAGTGCCCGGTGAGCAGCACGCGCTCTGCGACGCCGAAGCGCGTGTAGTGCGCGGCCAGCGCGTTCGGCGAGCGCCGCAGCGCTTCGAGCGGAAACGCGGGCGCGCTCACAGCTGCGACCGGATGTCCCAGAGGTCCGGGTAGAGCGGGCGGTTGAGCGTCGCCATCAGGTACGCGGCCCCCGACGAGCCGCCGGTGCCGGGCTTCGCGCCGATCGTCCGCTGCACCATCTTCACGTGCCGGTAGCGCCACTCCTGCAGGCCCTCGTCGAGATCCAGGAGCCGCTCGCAGACGTTCGCGGTGGCGGCGTCGCGCCGGTAGACGTCCACCAGCACCACCTGCAGCCCGGGCGAGGGCTCGATCGCGCCGCGCACGTCGCGCGCGAGCAATTCGGCGGGCACGGCGTAGCCGCGGCCGGCGAGGAAGCGCAGGAACGCGTCCCAGACGGTCGGCGCGTCGAGCCGCGCCGCGAGCCGCCGCCGCGCCTCGCTGCCCTCCGGGTAGCGCTCGAGCGCCGCCGGCTGCTTGTGGCCGAGCGCGAACTCGAACTCGCGGAACTGGAACGACTGGAAGCCGCTGCCGGACTCGAGCCGCTCGCGGAACGACAGGAACTCGAGCGGGGTCATGGTCTCGAGCACGTCGATCTGCGCGACCGCGACCTTGAGGATCGTGAGCACGCGCTTGAGCGTCCCGAGCGCGCGCGGCCCGTCTCCGCGCTCGAGCGCGCCGCGCAGGAAGTCCAGCTCGTGCAGCAGCTCCTTGAACCACAGCTCGTACACCTGGTGGATGACGATGAACAGCATCTCGTCGTGCTGCGGTCCGTCGGAGAGCGGCTGCTGGAGCCGAAGCAGTTCCTCGATCTTCAGGTAGCTCGTGTAGGTCACGGCCATGGGGCGTCCTCGGGCGTGTTCGCGAAGGGGGGCGGCTCGGCGCGGCGGCGACGCGCGATGGTGGCGAAACGCGCGCCGCGAGTCACGCGGAAAGCTCCGCGCGGGGGCGCGCCTACGGCAGCCGCGCGAAGCGCAGCGTGCGCGAAGCCCCCGCGGTCTCGAGGCGCGCGAAGTAGAGCCCCGCGGGCGCGGCGCGCCCGCTCTCGTCGCGGCCGTCCCACGCGGCGGCGTGCTCACCCGCGGGCAGCGCCGCCTCCACGAGCGTGCGCACGCGGCGGCCGGCCGGGTCGTACACGGCCAGCGACGCGCGGCCGGCGACCGCGAGCCCGAAGCGCAGCGCCACCGCGCCGCGCGCGGGCAGCGCCCCGGCGGCGACCAGGAAGTCGCGCGGCGCGGGCGCGGCGGCGCCGGCGATGCCGCGGCGGACGAGCGCGTACGGCGACTCGTTGCCGTTCACGTCCACCGCCGAGAGCTTGTACGCGAAGGCCGTCGCGGCCGCGTCCGTGTACTCGTTCTCGGTCACCTCGGCGACGAGGTTCGCCGCCGACGGCTCGAAGGCGTCGGTGAGGCCCCGGTAGAGCCGGTAGACGGCGAGGTCCGGCTCGGGGCCGGGCAGCCAGCCGAGCGCGGTGCCCGTGCCGAGGAACGCGCCCGCGAAGCCCTGCGGCGCGGCCGGCGCGAGGTCGTCCACCGACCAGGCGCTGTCCGGCGCCGAGGACCAGCCCTCCGCGGCGGGCCCGGCGGGAATCGCCTCGACGCGGAAGCGCTGGACGTGCGTGCCCGAGGCGCACGAATCGCGCGTGGTCGGGGCGACGAGCGCGTACTCGGGCTTCGCCTCCGCCGCGGCGGTCGCGACCGGCTCCCAGGCGCCCCCTCCGGCGGAGCGCCACACGCGGTAGGCGGCGACGCCGAACGACGGCGCCACGTCGAGCGCGCTCGCGTTCCAGGCGACGGTCACGAACCCGCCCTGGTCGGGCTTCACGTCGGCGATCGAGGTGATGGCCGGAGCGGCGGGCCCCGCCGCGGCGGGCGGCGTCGCGGCCTGCGCGTACACGTCGTAGTGGCCCGAGCGCGTGTCGTCCCACACCGCGATCGGCGCGGGCCCGGCCACGAGCACGACGTTCTGCTGCTCGCCCGCCGCGGTGCTCACGGCACGGCCGCCGGCGGGCCACGCCGGGTCCGCCGCGCCCGAGCCGAGCGCGTGCTGCGCGTAGAGGTCGTGGCTCGCGCCGCCGCGGCTGTCGGTCCAGACGACCACGGCGCCGCCGGCGCCGTCGGCGACGAGGTCGGGCGAGTGCTGGAACTCGGGCGCCGTGCACAGCGCGAGGCCGTCCGCGGGCCAGCCCGGGGCGCTCGCGCCCGAGCCGGTCACGCGCGCCGCGTAGATGTCGCTGTGCGCGCCGTTGCGGTCGTCGGTCCACGTGATGACGGCGCCTCCGGCGCCGTCCGCCACCGCGCGAGGCTCGGTCTGGTTGAGCGGCGCGGTGCAGACCGCGAGCCCGTCCGCGGGCCACGCCGGATCGGGCTCGCCGTTCGCGAGCACGCGCCGCGCGTAGAGGTCGTATTCCGCCCACGAGCGCGCGTCCTGCCACACGGCGATCGCGCCGCCGGCGCCGTCGGCCGCGAGCCGCGGGTGCAGCTGGTTGCCGGGCGCCGTGCACAGGGCGCGGCCGTCCGCGGGCCACGCCGGGTCGGGCGCGCCGCTCGCGAGCACGCGGCGCGCGTACACGTCGAAGTTGACGCCGCCGCGGGCGTCGGCCCACGCCACGATCGCGCCCCCCGCGCCGTCCGGCACGATCTGCACCTCGTCCTGCGCGCCGGGCGCGGCGCAGAGCGCGACGCCGCCCGCGGGCCAGCCGGGGGCCACGACGCCCGTGCCGGTCACGCGCTGGGCGTACACGTCGCTCGCGCCCGCGCGCGTGTCGCTCCAGGCGACGATCGCGCCGCCCGCGCCGTCGGGGACCGCGGCGGGGAACCACTGCCCGCCCGGCAGCGCGCACACCGGAAGACCGTTCGCCGGCCACGCGGGATCCACGGCGCCGCTCGCGAGCACGCGCGTCGCGTAGAGGTCGAAGAGCCCGCCGCGCGCGTCGCACCAGAAGACGATGGCGCCGCCCGCCCCGTCGGGGGCGATCGCCGGGTACTGCTGGTCGCCGGACGCCGTGCACAGCGCGACGCCGTTCGCGGGCCACGCCGGGTCGGGCGCGCCGCCGGCGAGCACGCGCGTCGCGTAGAGGTCGAAGTTCGCGCCGCCGCGGAAGTCCCACCACGCGACGATCGCGCCGCCCGCGCCGTCCCCGGTCGCGACCGGGAACTGCTGCCCGCTCGGCGCGGTGCACAGCGCGACGTTCGCCGCCGGGTCGGCCGGCCACGCGGCGAAGGCCGGCGCCGCGGAAGCAGCGGCGAAGCACGCGGCGAGGGCGGCGACGGCTGTGCAAAGCGGGACGCGCAAGAAGGACGCTCCGGGCTCGCGGGGGATCGGGCGCGGCGGGAGTCCTTCCCGACGCTGCGGCCGGATCGCGGCCCCGGGCCCGCGGGGGGCGGTCGCGGGGGCGCTCCGGCGAGGCCGGAATCTAGCGCAGGCGGGCCCGGGCGCGCCGCAGGAATCCGGCCCGCGCCGCGCGCCGCCCGCCGTCGCCCGGCCGGC
>CAZUEM010000166.1:0-7664 GCA_964619155.1 uncultured bacterium | reverse complement strand
GGCGGGGCCTCGCCCGCGCCGAGCCGCAGCGGGCGGCCGTGCGCGAGGACCCAGCCGGCGACGCCCTCCCCCGCGCCGATGCGCCGCTCGTGCGGTGCGCCGCCGTCCTCGGGGAACTCGCGCGCCACGAGCCGCCGGCCGCCGCGGCGGGCGACCCAGATGCGCACGGACTCGCAGTCCACGAGCTTGCGGCACTGCCGGGTGGCGGCGCGCAGCAACTCGAGCAGGTGGTCGGGCCCCCCGACGCCCTCGGGGCCGATCAGCGCCTGCGCCGAGATGCGCGGCAGGGCCGCGTCGGCGGCGTCGCGGCGGGCTCCGGGGGTCGGTTCGTTCACGCCCGCACGCTAACAGGGCCGTGGGCCGGGGCCAAGCGCCCCGGGCCCGCCGCCCGGGCGCGCAACCGGCGCTCAATCCGGGGAGGTCCCCCGCCGATAACTCCGCCGGGACACAGACCTTCCACCTCACCCCCGGGACCCACGGATGGCCAGCGAACACAAGCGCCTCGGCGACCTGCTGAAGGAAGCGGGTCTCCTCGACGACCCGCAGCTCGCGCAGGCGATCGAGGAGCACAAGCGCTCGGGCCAGATGCTCGGCGCCACGCTCGTCAAGCTCGGCCTCGTCCGCGAGACGGACCTCATCGAGCTGCTGCACAAGCAGCTCCGCCTGCCCGTCGTGGACCTCGACCAGACCGTCCCGGACGAGCACGCGCTCAACAAGATCGCCGAGGACCTGGCGCGCAAGTACGTCGCGATCCCCATCGAGCTGAACAAGAAGACGCTGACCGTCGCGATGGCGGACCCGCTCAACGTCGCCGCGCTCGAGGATCTCGGCTTCCACGCCGGCCTGTTCATCCAGCCGGTCCTGGCCGCGCCCTCGCAGATCGTCGCGGCGATCGAGCGCCACTACCACCTGGACACCTCGGTCAACGAGGTGATCCAGAGCATCATCCAGCGCGAGGACGACATCGTCGTCAACGCCGTGCAGGAGGAGGAGGAGCGCGAGGCGGTCGACACGCTGCTCAAGGAGGCCGAAGGCCGGCCCATCGTCCGCCTCACGAATTGGCTCCTGCACCGCGCCGTCGAGGAGCGGGCCAGCGACATCCACATCGAGCCGCAGCTCACCGACCTCGTCGTCCGCCTGCGCGTGGACGGCCTGCTGCGCGAGGAGCAGCGCCTGCCGAAGTGGACGCAGAGCGCGATCGTGTCGCGCATCAAGGTGCTCGCCAACCTCGACATCGCCGAGAAGCGCCAGCCCCAGGACGGCCGGCTCGCGATCGAGATCGCCGGCCGCCGCGTGGACATGCGCGTCTCGACCCTGCCGCTCACGAACGGCGAGAAGGTCGTGATGCGCATCGTGGACCAGCGCGGAGGGCGCGTGTCGCTCGACGCCATCGGCCTCGACGAGCGCGACCACGCGCGGTTGACCGGCTTCCTCGAGCGCCCGCAGGGCATCGTGCTCGCGACCGGCCCGACCGGCTCGGGCAAGTCCACGCTGCTGTACGCGGCGCTGCGCCACCTGCAGGACGTGACCCGCAACATCACCACGGTCGAGGACCCCGTCGAGTTCCAGCTCCAGGGCATCAACCAGGTGCAGGTGGACGAGAAGGCGAAGAAGACCTTCGCCTCGGCGCTGCGTTCGATCCTGCGCCAGGACCCCGACGTCATCATGATCGGCGAGATCCGCGACCAGGAGACGGCGCAGATCGCGTTCCGCGCCTCGGTCACGGGCCACCTCGTGCTCAGCACCGTGCACACCAACGACGCCGCCGGCGCGGTCACGCGCCTCGTGGACCTCGGGCTCGAGCCGTTCATGGTCGCCTCCGCCCTGCTGGGTGTGGTCAGCATCCGCCTCGTGCGCACGATCTGCCCGCGCTGCAAGGAGGCCTACGAGGTCGAGGCCTCCTCGCTCAACCACCTCGTCGGCCACATCGGCGAGCAGTCGGACAAGGTCACGCTCTACCGCGGCGCCGGCTGCCCGCAGTGCCGCGAGTCGGGCTACGCCGGCCGCACCGGCATCGCCGAGGTGCTCGGCGTGGACGACCGCCTGCGCGCGCTGATCCTGCGCGGCGCGCACGATTCGGAGATCCGCAAGGGCGCCATCGAGAACGGCATGCGGCCGATCGCCGAGGACGGCGTGTCCAAGATCCTCGCCGGCCACACGACGCTCGACGAGGTCTCGCGCGTCGTCTACCTCGCCGAGCACGGCATGCACATGTGCCCGATGTGCCGCGGCGTGGTGTCGAAGCACTTCGACTACTGCCCGACCTGCGGCACGTTCGTCAGCGATCACTGCGAGCGCTGCAAGCAGCACCTCGAACCCGGCTGGACGTTCTGCCCGGCCTGCGGCCTCGAGAACCGGGCCCGCACCGGCGCGCACCGGCCGGGCGACTCGCGCTTCATGCGGATTCCCGCCGGCGCCCGCAAGGCGTCCTGACCCGCGCGCGGCGCGCGGTCAGGCGTCGCGCCCGGGCGCGCCCGTCCCGCGCGTCGCCGCGACGGCCGCCGCGAGCACCGCGAACGCGGCGGCCGTCAGCCAGCCGCCCGTCGCGAACGCGCCCGTCCCCCACAGTGCGAGCGCGACGCCGCCCGCGGTGAGCCCCAGCGCCAGCACGGCGAACTCCCGCATGCCGTAGAGGAACGCGAACGGCAGGTAGTGGGCCCCGACCAGCACCATGAACGCGGGGTAGAACCACTCGAGGCGGAAGAGCGCCGCGGCGCCCGCGACCGGCATGCCGAGCGGCATCACCAGCGCCACCTGGAAGCCCAGTTCGTTCATCGGGTGGCCCTTCGGCAGGCCGGCGGGGCCGCCGAGCAGCTTCAGGGCGAGCAGCACCGCCGGGAAGAGCGCCATCCCGCCGAACACCAGCGCGAGCACGCCGGCCCGCGGCCCGATCGCCGTCGCGCAGCCGGCCGAGATCGCCCAGAGCGCCGCCGAGGCCAGCAGCCCCGGGACCCCGTTCCGGAACACGCGCCGCACGTCGCGCTGCGCCTCGTGAATCGTCATCGCCGTCCTCCCCGAGCCGGCGCGCCGGCCCCAGCGCCGCGCACCGCTTCGCAGACGCGGCCGCGACCGGCCGGGTTGCCCCGGGCCGACGGACGGTCGGTTCCGGGCGACGGACCGTCCGGCCCACCGGGCCGTTGAAGCGCCACCGCGCGCCCGCCTAGACTGCGGCGCCACCGTCGTCCATCCCGGAGGGGCCGTGCACGCGATCTACCTCGTCGTCTGCGCCGCGCTGGTCGGCGCCATCGCCTACCGCACCTACGGCGCGTTCCTCGCCGCGAAGGTGGCGACGCTCGACGACCTGCGGCGCACGCCCGCGCACGCGCACCGCGACGGTCACGACTACGTGCCGACGCGCCGCTGGGTGCTGTTCGGCCACCACTTCGCCGCGATCTCCGGCGCCGGGCCGCTGCTCGGGCCCGTCCTGGCGGCGCAATTCGGGTACGCACCCGGTTTCCTGTGGCTGCTGCTCGGCTCGGTGATCGCCGGCGGCGTGCACGACTTCGTCATCCTGGCCGCCAGCGTGCGCAGCGGCGGCCGCTCGCTCGCCAACATCGCGCGCGAGCAGGTCAGCCCCTTCACCGGCGCGGCCACGTCGGTCGCGATCGTGTTCGTGATGGTCGTGGCGCTCGCGGCCATGGCGCTCGTGGTCGTGAACTCGCTGCGCGACAGCGCGTGGGGCGTGTTCTCGATCGGCTGCACGATCCCGATCGCGCTCGGCATGGGCGTGTGGTCCTACCGCATCCGCCCCGGCTCGATCCGCCCCGCCACCGCGGTCGGCGTCGCGCTGCTGCTCGCCGCGGTCGCGGCGGGCGCGTGGGTGCACGAGTCCGACCTGCGGCACTTCTTCCTCTTCTCCGAGAAGGGCATCACGATCGGGCTGATGGTCTACGGGTTCGTCGCCTCGGTCCTGCCCGTCTGGCTGCTGCTCTGCCCGCGCGACTACCTGTCGAGCTTCATGAAGATCGGCGCCATGCTCGTGCTCGCCGCGGGCGTGCTGGTCGTGAACCCGAAACTGCAGATGCCGGCGATCACGCCGTTCGCCGCGGGCGGCGGGCCGGTCATCCCGGGGCCCCTCTTCCCGTTCGTGTTCATCACCATCATGTGCGGCGCGATCTCGGGGTTCCATTCGCTGATCGCCTCGGGCACGACGCCGAAGATGGTCGAGCGCGAGCGCGACGTCCTGCCCATCGCCTACGGCGCGATGCTGCTCGAGGGCTTCGTCGGCGTGATCGCGCTGATCGCCGCGTGCGCGCTCCACCCGGCCGACTACTTCGCGATCAACACCCGGCCCGAGGTGTTCGCCACGCTCGGCATGACGCCCGTGCACCTCGAGTCGCTCTCGCGGCAGGTCGGCGAGACCATCGCCGGCCGGCCCGGCGGCGCGGTCTCGCTCGCGGTCGGCATGGCGCAGGTGTTCTCGTCGCTGCCGTTCCTCGGCGGCCTGATGAGCTTCTGGTACCACTTCGTCATCATGTTCGAGGCGATGTTCGTGATGACGCTGATCGACACCGGCACGCGCGTCACCCGCTACATGTTCCAGGAGGTCGGGAGCATGGCGCTGCCGGGCCTGAAGGGCTGGACCGGCTTCGCGCCCGCGGCGCTCTTCAGCGCGCTGTCGGTGCTGGCGTGGGGCTACTTCGTGTGGACCGGCACGATCACCACGCTGTGGCCGCTGGTCGGCGTCAGCAACCAGCTGCTCGCCGCGATCGCGCTCGCCATCGGCACCTCGTGGCTGGTCAACACCGGGCGGGCCCGCTACGCCTGGACGACGACGCTGCCGCTCGCGTTCATGTGCGTGAACACGCTGACCGCCGGGTGGATGAACCTGCGGGTCAACTACCTGCGCGCCCAGTTCGCGGCCGGGGCGCCCGACCTGCTCGCCGCGTTCGCGCGCGCCCCGATGCCGGCGCGCGTCCAGTGCGTGGTGACGGTCGTGCTCATGGGGCTGATGGTCGCGATCACCGCCGACTGCGCGTGGCGCTGGCTGGCCCGCTCCCGCGCGCCGCGCGCGGCCGAGGCGGCGACGGCGGGCGCGTCGTGAACCGGCGCGCCGCCCTCGCGCTCGCCGCGCTGATCGTGCTCGCGCTCGCGGTCTGGCGCGGCCAGCTGTTCGTCGTCCAGTCGCCCGGCGCGCGTCCCGAGCCGCTCGCCGTGCAGCCCGAGGCCGGCCGCCGCGCGGCCGAGTTCGACGTCACGCTCGCCGCCGTGCCCGCCGGGAGCGAGCGCGTGCGGCCGGGCGACGGCGTGCTGCTCGTCCACTACTGGGCGCCGTGGGAGCGGCACAGCGGCGAGCAGGCGCGCGGGCTCGACTCGCTGCGGCGCGTGCTGCCGCCCGGCAGCGTGCGCGTGGCCGTCGTGTGCTTCGATCCCTTCCCGAGCGTGGCGCGCTACGTCGCGCGCATGCGGCTGCGGCTGCCGGTGCTGCTCGACCAGCGCCGCGCGCTGGCGGGCGGGCTGCCGTGCCCGAGCATCCCGTACACCTACGTGCTCGACCGCTCGGGGCGAATCGCCGTCGCGCAGGCCGGCGAGGTGGACTGGCTCGACCCGCGCACGCGCGCGGCGCTCGACCGGCTCATCGACGAGTCCGCGCCCGCCGCGGACGGCCCGCTCTCGGCGCTCGCCGGGCGCTGAGCGGTCCGGGGCGCCCGCCCGCCGGGGCAAACGAAACGCCCCGGCTCGCGGGGAGCCGGGGCGCGAAGGCGAGGGCGCGGCGTCTCAGGCGCGCGCGGGCGCGGGCCGGCGCGTCACGGCGCGCAGCGCCGCCCAGCCGCCGAACAGCGCGGCCGTGTACAGCACGTCGGAGGCGAGCGTGTTGCGGAAGAACGGCACCGCCGCCACGTAGCACTCGACCAGGCCGGCGAACGTGCGCGGGTAGTAGCCGCTCGCCCACATGCCGAAGTTCGAGAGCGCGAAGAACGCGACCGAACTGGTGAGCGTGGCCGCCGCGAAACGCGGCAGCGAGCGCGCCGGGCCGAGGATGGACGATCCGAGCAGCAGGCAGGCCACGAGGCCGGAGTAGTTCCAGAACATGCTGACCGGGTGGTAGAAGCCGATCACCGCGTCGGAGAGCAGGACCGCGGCGAAGGGGACCACCCAGGCCGCGCGGCGGTCGAACGCGGCTCCGGCGAACAGGCCGATGGCGGCGACCGGCGCGAAGTTCGGCGGGTGCGGCAGCAGGCGCGACGCGGCGGCCAGCAGGATCAGGACGGCGACCATGACCATCGGCAAACCTCCTCGGGAGGCGCCCCGCTCGCCGGGGCCGCCTTCGCGCTTCGGGTGCTCCCACGCCGGCGGCGCCCCGGCTGCCGGCGCGAAGTGCGGCGCGGTGGAGAAGAAGGTGGTGGAGCTGAACGGGATCGAACCGTCGACCTCTTGACTGCCAGTCAAGCGCTCTCCCAGCTGAGCTACAGCCCCACCCAAGATTTCGGGCCGCAACCTTTTACCTTAGCGGCCCTTCCGCCGTCAAATCCGCGCGCGGCCTCTCAGCGCGCGCCTTCGAGGTCGTCCTTCATCGAGCGCTGGGCGGCGAGCCCGCCGGGCAGCCGCTCGCGCGACTCGGCCTGCCAGCGCGCGGCCTCGGCGTCGCCGGACCGCGCGGAAGGGTCGAGTTCGAAGTAGCGCTCGAGCGAGCCGAAAGCCTCCGGGTGGTAGCCGAGCTGGCGCTGCACGGCCGCCCAGTTGCGCCAGCTCCCCGGGTTCCCGGGCGCGAACGCGACCGCCGCGAAGGCCTCGAGCACGGCCAGGCCGCGCGTGTCCGGGCGGCCCGCGTACGCGCGGCTCAGCACCAGGTGCGGCGCGGGATCGAAGACCGCCGCCGCCGAGGCCGCGCTCGCCAGCCGCACGGCCGTGGCGGTGTCCCCGGCGGCGAGCGCGCGAGCCGCCTGCCCGCCCGCGGCGCCCGCGTCGCGCGCGAAGCCGAAGCGCAGGGCGGCGAGGTGCCGCCGCGCCGCGGCGCTGTCGCCCGTCGCCGCGCGCGAGACGGCCGCGCCGTAGCGCGGCATCGGCCGGTCGCCGCCCCTCTCGAGCTCCAGCTCGAACGCCTCGGCCGCGGTCTCCGGGTGCTCGTTCAGCAGGTGCCCGATGCCGAGGCTCAGCCACAGGTCGGGCTCGTCGGTGCGGTCGGCGAGCCGGCGTTCGGCCGCGTCCCAGATGAACACGAAGACCTCGCCCTTGCCGAGCGCGTCCCGGCGGAAGCGCGAGCCGTAGTACGAGCGCAGCGTCGTGTCGCGGTAGACGCCGCGCACGAGCGGGCCGTCGGCGACCTGCACCGCCGCGAACGCGGGCACGCCGGAGAGGAAGAACGTACTGCCCGCCGGCACGCTCGGCCGTGCCGCGCGCAGGTCGGCGACGCAGCGCTCCGCCACCGCCATGCCGCGCTCGAGGTAGAAGCGGCTGACGTGCGACTGCGCGCTCCACGGCGAGGGCGCGGTCGCGAACTCGTCGAGTGCGCGGGCCTGGTGAGCGCCGAAGCCGGCGACGAGCACGATCGCCGCCGCAGCGCCGGCGGGCACGCGCGTGGCCGCGAGCCCGGCGAGCAGCGCCACGCCGCCCATCGCGAACAGGTAGTAGTAGGCGCTCCAGATGGGCGCGACGAGCGCGACCGGCGCGGCCCCCGCGAGCGCCCACGCCGCGGCGGCGAGCCACGCCGACCCCGGCGCGGG
>CAZUEM010000165.1:0-7702 GCA_964619155.1 uncultured bacterium | reverse complement strand
ACGAGCGTGCGGGTGGCGGCGTTGGAGGCGCTCGCGACGAGCGCCGAGAGGCAGCCTGCCAGGGACAGCGCCCCGAGCGTCCAGCGAATGGCGTGAGTCCTCATCGGGATCTCCCGTTTCGGGTCCGCCGGGCGGGGAGCGCCCGCGAACGCGCGGACGATAGCACCGCGGGGCGCCCCGGCCATCCCGGCGGAATCCCGGCCCCTCGGGGGCGTGACGTGCGGCGCCCCCGAGGCGTTCGCGGCACCCGCGTCCCCGCGCCCCCGGCATTGCCGGACCGGTTCCGTCCACCTCAACCCCGGCGCGTCACGCTGACCATGAGGACTTGCCCTCAGTTCGCCATTGATCGGCACGCGTCTCTTCACGATCCTCCGCCGCGCCGGACGGTCCGGCAGGCCAGCTCCAGTTCGACACGGAGGGAGACCAGCATGAAGAAGCTGCTACTCGCGATGCTCACGATCGCCGCGTTCACGGGCGCGGCGCACGCGGACGAGTTCACGGGCCTCACGCTGCGGGCCGTGAGCAACTCCCCGATCGGCGGAGGTGCCGTGCTCGGCGGCACGTCGGTCTCCGCGGTCACGACCGCCTACTCGAACGTGACGAACTTCCTCGGCAGCGCCTTCGCGAACGGCGGGGCGACCCTGATCTCGGGCAACACGATCACGAAGCTGGTCGCCGACGACCTCGTTCCCGCCGGCGGCTTCGGCGGTCTCAACGTGGCGGGCTTCACGTTCTCGGTCGCCAACTTCGGCGCGTCCGCGACGACCGCGCGTGCCCGCGTGCGCTTCTACCTGCCCGACGGCGCCGGCGGCGGGCCCGGCACGTACTTCACGGGCTTCTCGTTCAACCCGATCGCGTTCCCGGTCGGCGTCACGCTCTACTCGACGACGCTGGCGGGCCAGATGACGATGCCCGCGGGCGCCTTCTGGGCGGGCATGACGTTCGACAACAACACCGGCGGCACGGGCGCTACCGCGGCCCAGCTCGACCTGCTCGGGCAGGGCATCTTCAATCCGCCGACGGTGGGCTCGAGCGCGGACATCATGTACGTGACCACCGCCGCGGGCTCGTTCACGTCGAACGCCCCGGCCGGCGCGTTCAACGACTTCGGCGGCGCTCCCGTCGCCAGCTTCGGCTGGAAGTTCGACGCGGACCTGCCGGTCCCGGCGGCGCCCTCCACCTGGGGCCGCGTGAAGTCGCTGTACCGGTAGAGCCGTTTCCGCCGCAAGACGACGCCCCCGCGAGCGCATGCTCGCGGGGGCGTTCGTTCGCCGGGCGCCGAACGCGGGCGTTGACCCGGCCAGGGGCCGGGGCCGAGAATTGCCGCACTCGTGGCCGTCCTCCCCACGAGGCCCCGCGGCCCGATCGCACGGGGCGCCGGGAACCGCACCGCCGCCGCCATCCCCGCCGATGCGCGGCGCACCCAGGGAGGACCATGCGCGTCTTCGCGAGCATCCTCGTACTCGCCCTGCTGGCCGCCGCTCCACCCGCGGGCGCCGCCGCGCTCGTCGCCGACCACCGCGCGGCCGATGCGTTCGACTCCGTCCCCGTCTCGTACTTCGCCGCGGCGCGCCAGCACTTCGAGTTCCTCTACGGCCGCACCAGCCACGGCAGCCAGATCGGGGCAGGCATGGACATGCTCGCCGCGACGGACCCGGTGGCGCTCGCCCGGATGCCGATGGCCGAGTTCGGCGTGGACCTCGGGTCCTACGGCGACACCGCGTGGGTGGCGTTCACGCGCGAGCACCTCGCCGCGCACCCGGAGTGCAACGCGGTGATGTGGGCCTGGTGCGGAGGGCTCAGCTACAACACGCCCGAGGGCGTGGACGCCTACCTGGACGCGATGGAGCTGCTCGAGACGCAGTACCCGGGGGTGACGTTCGTGTACATGACCGGGCACCTCGACGGCACCGGCCCGGAGGGCGTGCTGCAGGTCAACAACCAGCGCATCCGCGACCGCTGCCTGGCCCGCGGCAAGGTGCTCTTCGACTTCGCGGACATCGAGACGTGGAATCCCGACGGCGTGGCCTTTCCCGACGGCACCGACCTGTGCGAGTGGTGCGAGGACTGGTGCGCGGCTCACGACTGCCCCGCGTGCCCCGACTGCGCGCATTCGCACTGTTTCAACTGCTGGCGCAAGGGGCGGGCGTTCTGGTGGCTGGCCGCGCGGCTGCTCGGCTGGGAGCCCTCCGACGTGACGGGAGTCCCGGGCGCAGGGCTCGCGGCCGCCCCGCCGCGCCCGAACCCGTTCGCGCGCGCGACGCGGCTCGCCTTCGCGCTGCCGCAGGCCGGGCCCGCCCGCGTGACCATCGTGGACACGGCCGGCCGCCTCGTCGCGACGCTCGCCGACGGCGAGTTGCCGGCCGGCCGGCACGAGTTCACCTGGACGGGCCGGGGCGCGAACGGCGCCGCCGTCCCGCCCGGGGTCTACTTCGCGCGCTTCAGCGGCGCGGGGCTCGTGCGCACCGAGCGACTCGTGCTCGTCCGCTGACCGCCGCCGGCGTCAGTCGCGCCGGCCCGCGAGGCCCACGGGGAACTGCACGAAGTGCAGGCCCGCGATCGTGCCGCCGTCCCTGCCCGTGAGCAGGAACAGGCCGGCCGTCCAGCCCCGCACGTTGATCAGCCCGGGGTAGGCGTTCACGCGCACGCCGTAGCGCGAGGTCTTCGCCGCGGTCACCGAGAACATCAGCGAGCCGTCGCGGTCGTAGAAGAGCCCGTACGACGGCACCAGTTCGGCCGTCTGGACGCCGTCGCCCAACTCGATGAGCGACTTCGCCCGCAGGCCCGCGCCCACCGAGAACGCCGAGCCGTTCGAACGCCGGTACGAGAAGCCCAGTTCGCCGTGGTTGCCGAAGTAATAGAAGAGGCTCCACGGCGACTCGCCCGGCAGCGCGAGCTTCATCGAGAAGTTCTGGCCCTGGTTTTCGATCGCGCCGTTCGAGGGGTCGATCGCCGCCTGCGTGGACCAGTCGCGCATGTGGAGCGTGTTGCCGAAGAAACCGGCGACGCCTTCGTGGGCGAAGATCAGCATGCCGGCCGGGTTGAACAGCAGCAGGTCGGCGACGGCGTCCGTCGAGGGCTGCGTGCGGCTCTCGGCCTCCACGATCTCGTTGAGCACGTGGTACGCGGTCAGCGTGAGCCCGGCGTGCAGCGACGGGTTGCGGCTGCCGTGGCGCTCGTACCACTCGCGCATCATGACGTTGCTCATGCCGCCGCCCACCAGGTGCAGCGTGTAGTTGGGCCAGTACTGCGCGTCGCGCCGCTTCGCGCTCACCGGCAGCACCTCGCGCAGCAGGAAGTCGTTCCACCCCGCGATGCCGATCGTGCGCCCGGGCGCGCTCACGTCGGACCACATGCGCCGCATGCCGCGGGCGAAGCGCAGCCGCGGGAGCCGGTTGTCGTGGTCGGCGAACTGCAGGATGCCGAATCCGCCGTTGAGCACGAGGCGCACGGGATGGACGAGCGCCTCGCTGCCGTACGGCAGGCCACGGTAGAAGACGGGCTCGTGGAAGGACGTCTCGCCGTGCGACGCCGTCGGCATCTTCATGACGGGCGACTCGGGCGGCCGCTCGGGCAGGCGAAGCGCGCCGGGCGCGGTCTCGGCCGCCGCGCCGGAGCCCTCGGCCGCGGCGCCGGTCGTGCCCGGGTCGTCCGCGGGCGGCAGGGTCGGACCGGCCGGGGCTGTGAGCGAGGCGAGCCCGGGCAACGCCGGCCACGCGCGCGCCGCGCCCGGCTCGAGGCCGAGCCCGGACGGCACGATCACGGCGATGGCGAGAACCGCCGCCAGCCTCATGGCTCCTCCCTGTTCGAAGCGCGGGCTCCCCGAACTCCCTGTTCGCGAGTGCGACCGCCGCGCCCTGGACGCGACAATGCCACCAATCGCATCGGCCGGTGTACGCCCGAAGTGAAGCGCCCGCTCTCCGCCCCCTTCCGGACCTCCAGCGTCACCGCAGCGCACGGCTACAAACCGTTGCGCCGCTATTCGTAGCGCAGGGCCTCGATGGGGTCCAGCCGGGAGGCGCGGATCGCCGGCAGCATGCCGAAGGCGACCCCGACCGCCGTGCAGAAGAGCAGCCCGATGGCCGCCCACTCGAGCGGCACGCGCGGCTCGAAGCGCGCGAAGACCGCCACGAGGTTGCCGAGCGCGAAGCCGCAGATCACTCCGACGACGCCGCCCACGTTGCACAGCAGCACGGCCTCGAGCAGGAACTGCGTCCGGATGCTGGCCGGCCGGGCGCCGAGGGCCTTGCGAAGGCCGATCTCGCGGGTCCGCTCGGTGACCGCCACCAGCATGATGTTCATGATGCCGATCCCGGCCACCACGAGGGCGATGATGCCGATGACGAACCCGGCGATCTTCACCCCGAGGCTCATCTTGTTGAACTCCGTGATGAGGCTGGCGCTGTTGTAGAAGGCGAAGTTGTCCGGCTCCCCCGGCTTGACGCCGCGCCGCGCCCGCAGCACCTGGCGGGCCTGCTCGATGGACTCGTCCATCTGCTCGGGCGTTTTCGCGCGCACGGTGATGTTGACCGAGCGCGCCACGCCCTGCCGGTCCACGAGCCCGTAGACGCCGAGGAACGTGGTCACGGGCATCAGCACGTAGTTGTCGAAGTTGCCGCCGAACGCCGACTTCTTCTCGTCGAAGACCCCGACCACGCGGTACTCGCGGCGGTCCAGCAGGACGTCGCGCCCGACCGGGTCCGTGAACGGGAACAGCTTCCGGGCGACGGCGTGGCCGATCACCACGACCTTCGCGCCCGCGCGCACGTCCATCGGCGAGAGGTTGCGCCCGGCGCCGACGAAGTGCGTGTTGTTCGGCGCGTACTCCGGCGTGCCGCCCACGATCGAGAGGTTCGGGTTCGTGGTCTCGCCGCGGTGCTGGGCGGTGAAGCCGAAGTCCCAGATCTCCGAGCCCACCAGGTCCACGGTCGGCACGTTCGAGCGGATCGCGTCGGCGTCGGCGAGCGTCAACGGCGGCCGGCGCATCGCCCGGCGGCGCTCGGCCTCGGTGGCGAAGCCGCCGGCCGGCCACTTCTGCACCTGGAAGGTCTGCGTGCCGAGCACGCTCATCTCGCGCTCGATCGTGGCCTGCACCAGCGCGATCGCGGTCATCACCCCGATGATCGAGGCGACGCCGGCGACGATGCCGACCAGCGTCAGCGCGCTGCGAAGCTTGTTCGCGAACAGCGCCCCGAGCGACATCGCCAGCAGGTCCCGCGAGTGCATGCGCCCTCCCTCCTACTCGTAGCGGAGCGCTTCGATGGGATCGAGGCGCGCCCCGCGCCACGCCGGGGCCACGCCCGCGGCGACGCCGACCAGGACCGAGACCAGCACCGAGACGGCCAGGATGGGCAGCGACAGGCTCGCCGGCAGCACGGTGGCGTTCAGCACCGCCGTCACGCCGGCGGCCAGCACGATGCCGGCGAGGCCGCCCAGCAGGCAGATGGCCGCCGACTCGAACAGGAATTGCGCGAGG
Organism: uncultured bacterium; assembly: GCA_964619155.1. Lineage (GTDB taxonomy): Bacteria > Eisenbacteria > RBG-16-71-46 > RBG-16-71-46 > RBG-16-71-46 > CAIXRL01. Next base: position 2,226 of record CAZUEM010000165.1, on the reverse strand, counting down.
ATGCTGCGCCGCGTCGCGCCGATCGCCTTGCGGATGCCGATCTCGCGCGTCCGCTCGGTGACCGAGACCAGCATGATGTTCATGACGCCGACCGCCCCCACGAACAGCGAGATGCTCGTCACCAGCAGGCCGACGAGCAGCACGACCCCCATGACGCTGTTGAACGTGCCCACCAGCGTGTCGAGCTTGTTGATCGAGAAGTTGTCCGCCTCGGCCGGGCGCAGTCCCCGCACCTTGCGCATCTCGCCCACGAGTTCGTACTCGAAGTCGGCCATCCGCTCGCCGCCGGGGGCCTTGACCGCGATGCTCACGTCCGTGCGCCCGCGCCGCGCCCCGAACGCGCGCGCGTGCGAGGTGATCGGGACGTACACCTGCTTGTCGAAGTTCGGCCCGCCCAGGAGGCCGCCCCCCTGCTTCTCCATCACGCCGATCACGCGGAAGTCGTGGCGGCCGATCCGCATCGTGCGGTTCACCGGGTCGAGGCCGCCGAACAGCCCGTCGCGCACCTCGGTTCCGATGACGCAGACGTTCTTCTTGTAGGCGACGTCGTAGGGCATGAGGAACCGGCCCGCCTGCGGCTGGGTCGTGGAGACGGACAACTGGCGCTCGGTCGTGCCGACGACCGGCACGTCCTCGAGCGAGCGCGAGCCGTAACGCACGTCCGCGCGGTGGCCGATCGAGGGGTTCACGATCGCGCGGCCGCGCAGGCGCGCCTCGAGCGCCCGCGCCTCGCGCAGGTCGATGACCGGCCGGTTGCGGTAGAGGAAGAAGTCGTTCATGACCACCCACGGCATGCGCGAGACGTAGATCACGTCCGCCCCGACCGCGGAAAAGCTCTCGCGGAAGCGGTTCTGCAGCCCGTTGACCGCGGTCATCGTCGTCGTCACCGCGACGATGCCGATGACGATGCCGAGCGTGGTCAGCGCCCCGCGCGCCTTGTTCGCCGCCAGCGCGGCGAAGGCGATGCGCAGCGACTCGCGGAGCAGGACGAACGATCGCATGCCGGCGGCGCCTTTCCGCTCAGCCCCGGGCCCGCGCGGTTTCGCCCTTCTCCGGGGCCTTCTCGTTGTTGATTCGCACGGCGGCGCCGTTCTCGAGGTCCTTCGAGATCGCGCGGTAGCTGCCGGTCACGACCTCCTCGCCCTCCTTCAGGCCCTCGAGGATCTCGATGCGCTCGTCGCTCTGGATGCCGGTCTTCACCTGGCGCGCCACGGCGCGCCCGTTCTCGATGCAGAACACGACCTCGACGAAGCCGTCCTTGTCGGCCTTGAAGCGGGCCTCGGCGTCCTTGCGCTTCTCGCCCTTCTTGAGGAGCTGGTCAACGGTCCGCAGCGCGACGCTCTGGATCGGCACGCTGAGCGCCCGGGGGTTCGTGTTCGTGACGATCTCGGCGCTCGCCGTCATGCCGGGGCGCAGCGTCCGCGGCGGGTCGGCGATGGCGATCTTGATCTCGAACTCGGTCTTCTGGTCCGAGGTGCCGGCCCCGGAGGCGTTGGCGCTGCTGCTGATCTCGGAGACCGCGCCCTTCAGCACCTTCGCCAGCAGCGCGTCGGCCTCGACCTCGCACGCCTGGCCCGTGCGGATCGCGACGATGTCGTTCTCGTCCACGTCCACCTGCGCTTCCATCTCCGACAGGTCGGCGATGACGAGGATGACGTCGGCCTGGAACTGCGAGCCGAGCGCGATCTCGCCCGCCTCCTTGTTGAGCTCGCTGACCGTGCCCGACATCGGCGCGTAGATCGTGGTCTTGGACAGGTCGTCGCGCGCTTGCTTGAGCGCGGCCTTCGCCTGCGCCACCTGCTCGAGCGCCGACTTGTGCCGCGCCTCTTCGACCTGGGCGGCGGTCTGCTTCTCGTCGAACGCCGCCTGCGATTCGAGCTGGCGCGCGATCAGCTCCTTCGAACGCTCGAACTCCTTGCGGGCCCGGTCGAGGTTCTGGCGCACGAGCGTGGCGTTCGCCTGGGCCGCGCGCAGGCCGGCCTCGGCGCTCTCCACCGCGGCGAGGTAGCGCTCGCGGTCCAGTTCGACGAGGAACGCGCCCTTCTCGACCCACTGCCCTTCGGCCACCCCGAGGCGCTTGATCTTGGCGCTGACGTCGGCGCTGATCTTCACCTGCGTCTTCGGCTGGATGCGGCCGGTGGCGCTGACCGTCTGCACGACCTCGTGCCGGCCCGCCTTCTCGGTCTGGACCTCGAGCCCCTTCGGGCCGCGGCTCTTCGCGGCCAC
>CAZUEM010000164.1:0-7753 GCA_964619155.1 uncultured bacterium | reverse complement strand
AGGGTCAATCGCTTCCGCGCTCCCGGCGCGCGGGCCCGGCGCCCGCCGAGGAGGATGCGTGACGGAACAGCGGATCGCGGGGCCCGCAGCGGCCGGGATCGCCGAGGCCGAGGCGCTGCGCGCGCGGGCGCTGGTGCTCGACGCGCGCGGGCCCGCGGCGTTCGCGGAACTCCTCCGGGGCGAGGCGCCGAACTGCCGCCGCGCACCGCGACCGTGCTCGTCGTGCACGACGACCCGGCCGCCGCGCGCGAGGCCGCGACGGTGCTCGCGGCGCTCGGCTACCGCGACGTGCGCTGGCTCGACGCGCCGCTCGCCGCGCTCGCGGACGGGCGCGCGGACGCGGAGCCGCCCGCGCGGCTGTGGCGGCCGTCGCCCTTCCTCGAGCGCGTGCGCGACCGGCTGCCCGCCGGCCGCGCGCTCGACCTGGCCTGCGGCTCGGGCCGCGACGCCGTGCACCTGGCGCTGCACGGCTGGACGAGCGAGGGCTGGGACCACGACCCCGACGCGCTCGAGCGGGCGCGCTCGCTCGCCGCGCGCGAGGGCGTGGCGATCGCGACGCGGGTCGTCGAACTGGAGGGCGCGGCGCCGCCCGCGGACGGCGGGCCATGGGACGTGATCGTGGTCGTGCGCTTCCTGCACCGCCCGCTGCTGCCCTGGATCGAGCGCGCGCTCGCCCCCGGCGGGGCCCTCGTCTACGAGACGTTCCGCGCCGGGCAGGAGCGCCACGGGCGTCCGAAGAATCCGCGCTTCCTGCTCGCTCCCGGCGAACTGCGCGCGGCGTTCCCCGCGCTCGAGGTCGAGCACTACGAGGAGGACGAGCCCGAGGGCGGGCCGGTCCTCGCGCGCGTGCTCGCCCGCCGCCGGAGCTGAGCGGCCCGCAACGGCGCCGGCCCGGCGCGTTGCGCGCCGGGCCGGACGCTCTCCCCTCGTCCCCCGCGTCAGTGACGCTTCACCACCACCACCGTGCACGGCGCGTGCGCCACCACGTGCGAAGCCACGCTTCCCAGCACCAGCTTCGCGAGGCCGGTGCGGCCGTGCGAACCCACCACCAGCAGGTCCGCGTTCTCGGTCTTGACCGTGTCCACGAGCACCTCGCGCGGGTCGCCCTGCAGCACCCGGGCGCCCGTGCTGAAGCCGGACTCCCGCAGCTCGGCCTCGGCCTTCATCGTCAGTTCCTCGTGGTGCCGGGTCAGCTCCTCGACCATCTCCGACGGGTACGGGATGGCGGGAGCGTAGACCTCGGCGTATGCGGTGACGGGGGCCCTCACCGCGGAGACCACGAGCACGCGCGTTCCGGCGGGCCAGGCCTGCCGGCGGATCCAGTGCAGCGCCTCGAGGGCGTGCGGCGAGTCGTCGAATCCCAGCACGATCTTCATGGTGACCTCCCGGCTTTCGCCTGCGAGCCTGAACATCGTTTCGCATCGCCCGTGCCATGCGTCGGGGCGCTCAGGAACGGCGAAGCCGCGGGCCCGAACGCGGTGCGGCGCATGGCCCGGCGAGGGCGCCCCGCCCGGGCGGCCGGCGCGCCCGGCGGCCCCGCGCGGCCAACTTGGCAGCCCGCGGCCTGCCAGCATGACGGCCGCGGCGCGGCGGCCGGGCGGGTCAGGCCTGGACGGCGACGGGCGCCGCGAGCAGCGAGAGCTCGGAGGCGGGATCGAACAGGTGCAGCTTCTCGAGCGGGCAGTGCAGCGTCGCGCGCTCCCCCACCGCGGGCGCGACCTGGCCGGGCACGCGCGAGACCAGTTCGCCCGCGGGCGAGGTCCAGTGCACGAGCGTCTCGTTGCCGAGCGGCTCGCGCACTTCCGCGGTCGCCGGGATCGCGGCCGCGCCCGGGCGCGCCTCGAGGTGCAGGTCCTCGGGGCGCACGCCGACCGTGACCGGGCCGCCCTTCCTGCCCGCGACCGCGTCGCGCGCCGCGCCGGCGAGCGCGATGCGCACGCCGTTCGTCTCGAGCGACGAGCCGTCGGCCGCCACCGTCGCGGTGAAGAAGTTGATCGGCGGGCTGCCGATGAAGCCGGCGACGAAGTGGTTCGCGGGCGTGGTGTAGAGCGCGAACGGATCGGCGCACTGCTGCAGCCTGCCCTTGCGCATGACCGCGATTCGGTCGCCGAGCGTCATCGCCTCGACCTGATCGTGGGTGACGTAGATCATCGTCGCGCCGACGCGCTGGTGCAGCCGCTTGATCTCGGCGCGCATCTGCACGCGCAGCTTGGCGTCGAGGTTCGAGAGCGGCTCGTCGAAGAGGAACACCTGCGGCTTGCGCACCATGGCGCGCCCGAGCGCGACGCGCTGGCGCTCGCCGCCCGAGAGTTCTCGCGGGCGGCGCTGCAGGTAGCCCGACAGCCCCAGCACCTCGGCGGTCTCCTCGACCTTCTGCTTGACCTCCGGCTCGGGCAGGCGGCGGCGGCGGAGGCCGAAGGCCATGTTGTCGAACACGCTCATGTGCGGGTAGAGCGCGTAGTTCTGGAACACCATGGCCACGTCGCGGTCCTTCGGGGCGACGTCGTTGACGACGCGGTCGCCGATGCGGACCTGGCCCTCGGAGATGTCCTCGAGGCCCGCCACCATGCGCAGCACGGTGGACTTGCCGCAGCCCGACGGCCCGACGAGCACGAGGAACTCGCCGTCGCGGATGTGGAGGTCGACGCCGTCCACGGCCTTCTGGCCGCGGCCGTAGAGCTTGCCGAGCTTCTGGAGTTCGACGGAGGGCATGGGGGTCTTCCCGGAGGGCCGGCGCGCAGGAACCACGAACGCCGCGGACGGTAGTCCACGCCCTCGCCGGGAATCAACCGGGGGCCGCGAAACGTGTTACATCGGCGCCCCGCGGCCCGGGCCGGCTCAGGCCTCGGGGGCGGCGTCCTGCTCGCGGCGCATGCGGCGCCCGAGAAGGTCCACGACGATGTAGAGCACGAGCATCAGGGCCGCCGCCGCCACGAACCACACGAGCTTCTCCTTGAGCACGTGCACGAGCGCGTCGGGGTCCTTGAGCAGCCGCGGCTCGCTGCCGAGCACCTCGGCCCCGAACCACGCGAGCACGACCGACCAGGCGAACGAGCCGAGCAGCGTCATCGCCGAGAAGACCTTGAAGTTCATGCGCGCGGCGCCCGCCGGCAGCGAGACCAGGTGGCGCACGACGGGCAGCAGCCGCGCGAAGAACACGCCCACGGCCGAGTAGCGGAGGATCCAGCCCTCGGCCAGCAGCCACTTCTTCTCGGGCACGAAGAAGTACTTCCCGTACTTGAGGATCGCCGGCCGCCCCACCCAGGCCGCGAACTGGTACGAGAGCGCCGAGCCGAACCACGAGCCGAACGTGGACGCCAGCACCACGCCCCAGAACGACAGGTGGCCCTGCCGCGCCCAGTAGGCGGCGGGCGGAACCACGACCTCGCTCGGCAGCGGGAACACGGTGGACTCGATGGCCATGAGCAGGAAGACGCCCGGGTAGCCCCAGTCCAGCGTCAGCTGCATCCACGTCGCGAACAGTTGATGGAACATCGCTCTCCGGTCCGGTCGGGGGGTAGGGTCAGGCGGCCGTGGCGGCCGAGCCGACGCGCTCGGCCCACGTGAAGTCGTCGCCGTCGGCCACGGGACGCGCCATCGCCGTGTCGGGATCGTGCTCGAGCACGATCCACGCGCGCTCGGCGGCGGCCCGCGCGAGCAGGTCGCGTTTCTCGGCCATGGTCTCGATCGCGGCCATGTCGTAGCCCATGACGAACGGGATGCGCACGTGCGACGCGGTCGGGATGAGGTCGGCCACGAAGTACGCCGCGCTCCCGCCGCCCTCGACGCGCACGAGCTGCTGCCCGCGCGTGTGTCCCTCGGCGGTGAGGATCTCGATGCCGGGCCACGGCCGCACCGGGCCGTCCCAGAACTCGAGCACGCCGGCCTCGTGCAGCGGGTCGAAGTTGACGGGCATGTACGACGCGCGCTCGCGCGGGTTGGGCGCGTGCGCGTTGTCCCAGTTGCGGCGCTGCACGTACCAGCGCGCGTTCGGCAGGCGCGGCACCAGCCGGTCGCCCCGGCGCGCGGTCGAGCCGCCGGCGTGGTCGAAGTGCAGGTGGGTCAGCACCACGTCCGTGACGTCGCCCGGCGCGACGCCGGCCGCCGCCAGCGAGGCCTCGAGCCGGGGCTCGTCCTCGACGCGGTAGATGTCGCGCAGCTTGGCGTCGAACTTCTCGCCCAGCCCCACGTCCACGAGCACGCGGCGGCCGTGCCCCTCGAGCAGCAGGCAGCGCATCGCGAGACGGATGCGGTTGCGCTCGTCGGGCGGGTTCGTGCGGCTCCAGAGGGGCTTGGGCACCGAGCCGAACATCGAGCCGCCGTCGAGCCACAGGTACCCGGCGTCGATCGTGTGCAGCGTCCAGTCGCCCATTCGGAGCTTCGGCATGGCGGGCAAGATGGATTCGCGGGCCGGGGCCGTCAAATGCCGCCGCGCCCGGCCGCGCAGTCCGGGCGCGCGGGCCCGTCGGCGGGGTCGAGAGGCGTCACCGGCCGCCGAAACGGGCCTTGAGCGCGCCGAACGAGATCGTCTGCGCGGGCGTGGCGCCGAGCGCCGTCACCTCGAAGACGAGGTCGTTGAAGTCGTTGTCGGTGCCCGAGCAGCAGGGCGTGACCGGGTTGCCCGAGTCGATGTCCTCGAAGCACACGAGCCAGGTGTCCGGGCCCTTCCACCGCGAGACGTCGAACACGATCGCCTGCACGTCGCCGTCGAAGGGCGCGTGGATCGCGCCGCTGCCGAGCGGCCCCTTGTCGTTCAGGAACCGGTTGGTGAAGAAGCGCTGGTGTGGACCGATCCGAAGCGGCTGGGGATCGAGGTAGAACCCGAAGCGGGCGACGCCGCTGGGCACGATCACGATCGAGTTCGAACCGGAGCCCTGCGTGCCCGTGAACACGACGCCGTCGTCCACGCCGTCGATGACCGGCACGGCGCCCGTCTCGACGTACCAGCCGATCAGGTTCGTGTTCGCATTGCCGGCCACTTCCGAGACCAGCAGCGCCGGGAAGCTGCTGCCCACCCAGAACCACGGGTCGAGGTCGCCGGGCTTCGCCCCGATGAAGTCGGTCTGCACGTTCAGCGCCCCGGGCACGCCGAGGTAGGCGTCCACGATGTTCTGCAGCGAGTAGGCCGGCGGATCCCAGCTGGCGCCGAACTGGACGGGAATGGGGCTGGCCGCTCGGGCCGGGGATGCGAACGCCGTCGCGACGCACACGAGCGCCGCGGCGACGAGGGCGTACGACTGCCTCATCGGCGTGTCTCCTTGGAGCACTTCGGGTTGTCGTGTCGGGAGTCACCGGGGCAGCCGTGCCGCCAGTGGCCTGCGCGGAAGGGGGGACCTCAAGGGCGCGCAGACGGGCTCTTCGACCTGTGTGTTCACGTCAATTCTGCATGGGCCGGGTGGCGCCCAGCAAGATATTTCTCATGGAGTTAGCCCGCCGGGAGGGGCCGGAAGCGGCGGCCTCGGACCGGCCGGGAGGGGCCGGAAACCGGCTCGTGTCCCGAGCCGCTCCTTATAGAGCGGCGGGGTCCCCGGCCCGCCGGGAGGTCCGGCCCGGGGGGCGGCCCGGCGGCCGCCGGGCCCGTCTCAGGCGTGCAGCGCCCGCTTCGCCACCGCCAGCGCCGCCTCCTTCACGGCCTCGGGCAGCGTCGGGTGCGCGTGCACCGAGCGCGCGACGTCCTCGGCGCTCGCGCCCAGCTCCATCGCCACCACCAGCTCGGCGACGAGGTCGCTCGCGCGCGGGCCCACGATGTGCGCGCCCAGGATGCGGTCGGTGGCCGCGTCCGCGACGATCTTCACCTGCCCGTCCTTCTCCCCCATGGCCTTCGCGCGGCCGTTGGCGAGGAACGGGAACGTGCCGACCGCGACCTCGCGGCCGGCCGCTTTCGCGTCCTCCTCGGTCATGCCGACCGAGGCGAACTCGGGCCAGGTGTAGACGACGTTCGGGATGCAGCCGTACGCGACGTGCCCGGCGATGCCGTTCATGCGCTCGACGCAGGCCACGCCCTCCTCCTCGGCCTTGTGCGCGAGCATCGGGCCCGCGATCACGTCGCCGATCGCCCACACCCCCTCGGCGCCCGTCTTCCAGTGCGCGTCCACCTCGATGCGCCCGCGCGCGTCGGTGCGCACGCCGGCCGCCTCGAGGCCGAGGCCCTCGGTGTAGGGCCGCCGGCCCACGGCGACGAGCAGCACGTCGCAGGTCTCGACCGAGGCTTCGCCGCCCGCGGCCGGCGCGACCTCGACGTGCACCCGGTCGCCCTCGACGCGGGCCGCCTTCGCCGAGACGCCGAAGCGGAACTTCATGCCCTGGCGCTCGAGCGCTCGCTGCAGCAGCTTCGCGCTGCCCGCGTCCATGCCGGGCGTGATGCGTTCGAGGTATTCGAGCACGAGCACCTCGCTGCCGAGCCGCCGCCACACCGAGCCCAGCTCGAGCCCGATCGCGCCGGCGCCGACGACGACGAGGCGCTTCGGCACCTCGGGCAGCGCGAGCGCGTCCGTCGAGTGGACGATCCGCCGGCCGTCGAACGCGATGCCCGGCAGCGCCGCCGGCTTGCTGCCGGTGGCGATCAGCACGCGCTTCGTCTCGAGCGTGCGCGCGCCGTCCGCGGTCGCGACCTCCACGCGCCCGGGACCGGCGAGGCGCCCGGCGCCGGTCACGCGCTCGATGCCGTGCCTGCGGAACAGCCCCTCGATGCCGCGCGTCAGGTCGCGCACGACGCCGTCCTTGCGCTTCATCATCGCCGGCAGGTCCAGCTCGACCGTGGCCCGGATGCCGTGCTGGGCGAAGCCGTGGCGCGCGAGGTCGAAGTGCTCGCTCGAGTCGAGCAGCGCCTTGCTCGGGATGCAGCCGACGTTGAGGCACGTGCCGCCGAGCGTCGGGTACTTCTCGACGCAGGCGGTCTTCATGCCGAGCTGCGCGGCGCGGATCGCGGCCACGTAGCCGCCGGGTCCCGAGCCGATGACGACGAGGTCGAAGACGGTTCCGGCCATGGGCGGGCTCACACCGCGAGCATCAGCCGCTCGGGATCCTCGAGGCGCTCCTTCACGCGCACGAGGAACGTCACGGCCTGCTCGCCGTCGATCAGGCGGTGGTCGTAGGACAGCGCCAGGTACATCATGGGCCGCACGACGATCGCGTCGTCCACGACGACCGCGCGCTTCTCGATCTTGTGCATGCCGAGGATGCCGCTCTGGGGCGGGTTGAGGATGGGCGTCGAGAGCAGCGAGCCGAACACGCCGCCGTTCGTGATCGTGAACGTGCCCCCCGAGAGCTCCTCGGGCGTCAGCAGCCCCTCGCGGGCGCGGCCGGCCAGCCGCGCGATCTCGCGCTCGAGGCCGGCGAAGTCGAGCCGCTCCGCGTTGCGCACGACCGGCACCACCAGGCCCTTCGGCGTGCTGGCCGCGATGCCGAGGTGCACGAAGTCGTGGTACACGATGTCCGTGCCGCGGATCTCCGCGTTCACCTCGGGCACGTCGCGCATGGCCTCGACGCAGGCGCGCCCGAAGTAGCTCATGAAGCCGAGCCGCACGCCGTGCTTCTTCTCGAACGCGTCCTTCCAGCGCGCGCGCGACTCCATCACGCGCGTCATGTCCACCTCGTTGAAGGTGGTCAGGATCGCGGCCGTCTGCTGCGCGCGCACCAGCTTCTCGGCGATGCGCAGCCGGATGCGGCTCATCGGCACGAGGCGCTCGCCGTCCGCGGCGCCCGCGGGCGCGGCCGGCGGCGCCGCGGCCGGCGGCGCCGGAGCGGGGGCGGG
>CAZUEM010000163.1:2405-7767 GCA_964619155.1 uncultured bacterium | reverse complement strand
CATGCCCCGCCTCGTCGTCCTCGACGCGCTCGGTCTCGTCTACCGCGCGTACTACGCGTTCATCGGCCGGCCGCTGCGCAACAGCCGCGGCGAGAACACGTCGGCCATCTTCGGCTTCGCCAACATGGCGCTCAAGATGCGGCGCGAGCTGTCGCCCGACCTGTGGGCGCTGGCGTGGGACGGGCCCGGGCCGACATTCCGGCACGAGCTCTACCCCGAGTACAAGGCGCACCGCCCGCCGATGCCCGACGACCTGCGCTCGCAGCTCGACCCGATCGAGAATCTCGCGCAGGCGATCGGCCTGCCGCTGATCGAGAAGCCGGGCATGGAGGCGGACGACGTCATGGCCACGCTCGCGCGCCGCGGCGCCGAGGCCGGGTACGACGTGGTGCTGGTCACCGGCGACAAGGACATGCTGCAGCTCGTGGGGGAGCGCGTGCTCGTGCTCTCGCCGCAGGGCAAGGGCGACGACATGAAGGCGATGACCGCCGACGAGGTGCGCGCCAGGTGGGGCGTGGGCCCCGAGCACATCCGCGACGTGCTGGCGCTGATGGGCGACTCGTCGGACAACATCCCGGGCGTGCCGGGAGTGGGCGAGAAGACGGCGGTCGAGCTGATGGGCCGCTTCGGCTCGCTCGAGGCGCTCTACGAGCGGCTCGGCGAGGTGACGAAGCCGGCGCTCAAGAAGAAGCTCGAGGAGCACCGCGCGCTGGCATTCCTGTCGCGCGAGCTGGCGACGGTGCGCGCCGACCTCGACCTCGGGGTCGCGCTCGGCGAGCTGGCGGTGGCGCCGATCCGGCGCGAGGAGCTGCTGGCGTTCGCGAAGCAATGGGAGGTGCGCCGGCTCGAGTCGGTGGCGCGCGAGCAGGGCGTGGACGCGGGCGAGGCGGGTGCGCCGGTCGCCGCGCGGCCCGCCGAGCGCCGCGGCTCGGCGGCCGAGCAGCGGGAGGAGGCCCCGGCGGCCGACCCCGGCTTCGGCCGCCCGACGATCGCGCGGGCCGAAGCGCCGCTGCTCGCGGGGGGCGCGCAGGGCGACCTGTTCGCGGCGGCGGCCGAGGCCGGCCCCGAGGGCGTCTCGCTCGAGTCGCTCGCCGAACGGCTGCACGAGGTGCGCGCGCGCGCGCTGCACGGCGTCGCGGTCGTCCCGGTCGCGGGCGGCGGCGATGCGCGGCACGCGGCGCTCGCCGGGCTCGCGCTCGCGACGCGCGACGGCCGCACCGCCTACCTGCCGCTCGCGCACGAGGGCGGGCCCAACTTCGCGCTCGAGCAGGCGCGGCGCTGGCTCGGGCCGCTGCTCGCCGACGCCGGGGCGGGCAAGGTGGCGCTCGACCTCAAGCGGGACGCGCACGTGCTCGCGGCGAGCGGGCTGCCGCTGGTGTGGGGCCCGGCCGCGGGCGGCGCGTTCGATCTCCACGTGGGCTCGTTCCTCTGCGACCCGTCGCGCTCGCACACGCTCGAAGCGCTCGCGCGCGACGTGCTCGGCGTCGAGCTGCCGCCGCTCGAACCGTCCGTCGCGCGCGGGCGCCCGCGACCGGGCCCGGCGGCGCTCTCCGTCGCGGAAGCAGCCGCGGCCGCCGAACGCCACGCCGCCGCGTGCTTCCCGCTCGCCGGGGCGCTGCGCGCGCAGCTCGAATCGCGCGAGCAGTGGGCGCTCTACGCGCAGCTCGAACATCCGCTCGTCGAGGTGCTCGCGGCCATGGAGGACGCCGGGATCGCGCTCGACGCGGGCGCGCTCGCCGCGCAGTCGGCCGCCGCCGGTGGCCAGATCGCCGCGCTCGAGAAGCGGCTCCACGAGCTGGCGGGCGAGCCCATCAACCTCGCGAGCGGCCAGCAGCTCGGCCGCATCCTGTTCGAGAAGCTCGGCCTGCCGACGGGGCGCAGGACGAAGACCGGCTGGTCCACGGACTCGGAAGTGCTCGAGGGGCTCGCCCCGAAGCACGACTTCCCGCGCCTGCTGCTCGAGTGGCGCGCGCTCGCCAAGCTCCGGTCCACGTACCTCGACGCGCTGCCCGAGTCCGTGGACCCGGGCGACGGGCGCGTGCACACGACGTTCGAGCAGACCGGCGCGGCGACCGGGCGGCTCGCGTCGCTCGACCCGAACCTGCAGAACATTCCCATCCGCACGCCGGCGGGGCGCGAGATCCGCCGCGCGTTCGTGGCCGCGCCGAACTGCGTGCTGGTCGGCGCCGACTACTCGCAGATCGAGCTGCGCGTGATGGCGCACCTGTCGGGCGACCCGAACCTCGTCGAGGCGTTCCGCGCCGGCGAGGACGTCCACGCCGCGACCGCGCGCCGCATCTTCAAGGTGGCGGGCGAGGTCCCGGCGGAGCTGCGCGCGCGCGCGAAGGTCGTCAACTTCGGCGTCATGTACGGCATGGGCTCGCGCAGCCTCGCGCAGCAGATGGGCATCGATCTCGCGGAGGCGAAGGCGTTCATCGACGGCTACTTCTCGGTCTACGCGGGCGTGCGCCGCTACCTCGACCGCACGCTCGAGGAGGCGCGCGAGCGGGGCTTCGTGCAGACCCTGCTCGGGCGGCGCCGCTGGCTGCCGCAGCTGCGCGGCGGCGGGATGGAGCGCTCGATGGCCGAGCGCGTCGCGATCAACACCCCGATCCAGGGCTCGGCCGCCGACCTCGTCAAGCTCGCCATGCTGCGCGTGCACGAGGCGCTCGGCCGCAGCGGCACGGGCGCGCGGCTGCTGCTGCAGGTGCACGACGAACTGCTGGTCGAGACGCCGGCCGCCGCGGCGGACCGCGTCGCGGCGCTCGTGCGCGAGCGGATGGAGGGCTGCTACGAGCTGTCGGTCCCGCTGACCGTCTCGGTCGGCGCCGGAGCCAGCTGGTACGACGTGCACTGACCTTTGGCATCGCCCCGCGCGCGCCGGGCTGCTAACTTCCCGGTCCCGGCGCGGGCGCGCCGGCCCCCGACCATGAACCCTCCGCCTCCCGATCCGGCTCCCGCGCGCGTCCGCCGCGCCCCCGCGAACGACGGCCTGCTGCTCGTCGGCCTCGTCGGCCGCGCGGGCAGCGGCAAGAGCACGGTCGCGGCGGCGCTCGCGGCCCGCGGGGCGGTCGTGCTCGACGCCGACCGCATCGGCCACGAGGTCACCGACCGCGACCCGGCCGTGCGCGAGGCGATGCTGCGCGAGTACGGGCCGGCCGTGTACCTCGACGACGGCAGCCTCAACCGGCGGCTGGTCGCGACCAAGGTGTTCGCCGACGCGGGCGCGCTCGAGCGGCTGAACGCGCTCGTCCACCCGCGCATCCTGCGACGGCTGCGCGAGCGCATCGCCGCGCTGCCCTCCGAGGGCGGCCGCGGGCCGGTGGTGATCGACGCCGCGCTCATGCTCGACTGGGCGTTCGAGCGCGAGTGCGACGCCGTGCTGGCGGTGGTGGCGCCCGAGGAGGCGCAGGTCGCGCGGCTCGTGCGCGCGCGCGGCTGGACCGAGGCGGAGGCGAAGCGACGCCTGGCGGCGCAGCGCCCGAACGCCTGGTTCGCGGCGGCCGCCGACGAGGTGATCGACAACCGCGGCACCGAGTCCGAGCTGGCGGCCGCCGCGGCGGCCGCGCTCGAGCGGCTCGTGCGGGCCCGGAACCCCAGCGCGGCGGGCGAGGACTGACCTCGCGCCGCCGCGCCGGGCGCCGCGACCGCGTGCGCGGCGTCACCAGGGGCAGGGGGGATCGAGCAGCTTCGCGCACGGCGTGCCGCAGTTCGGGCACGACTTCCCCGGAGGCTTCGCGAAGGCGCTTCCGCAGAACGGGCAGACCAGCGCCTTCGGGCACGGGGGTTCCGCCGGGACCGCGAACGCCACCGGAACCAGGCTGACGAGGTGCCCCCGGCCCCGTTCGTGGTTCCTCAGGCCTTCGAGCGCGAGAGCGAAGAGGTCCGCGTGCGTGTTCTCGGCGCTCCCCGCCCAGCGGAACGCCCAGCCGGCGTCGTGCTGGAACTCCTCGCCGGCCACCTTCGCGTAGAGCGGATAGACGACCTGCCATTCCTCCCGCTCGCGCGCGATCGCCCGCTCGAGGTTCTCCCGCGTGGAGCGGACGAGCACGCTCCGGGGCTTCCGGGTCGCGCTCGAATGGAGCCGATCGATCTGGAGCAGGTGGTGATTGGCGTGGACGGTCTCGGCGCGTGCGATCGCCCGGAACAGGCAGGCGATCTTCAGGTAGCCCGAGTCCGCCGCGGCGACGGAAAAGGCCTCGTAGTGGCTGGCGGTGTTCAGCTCGCTGTTCCACGCACGATCGAGCGCGTTGAGCGTTGCTTCCTGCGCGACGGCGCGGGGGACCCCGGCGGCGGTGAAGGCGAACGCCAGGAGCGCGAGCACGAGAATCCGGTTCGTGTTCCGCATGGTGGCGACCTCCTGCCCAGGGAGTGAATCGCGGGCCCGGCCGGTGCTTTCGTGACGTCCCTGGACTGCCTGCCACGGGACCGGCCGGGCTGTGGCCCGTCGTTCGGGGGAAGACGCCGGCTAGAAGAAGACCCGCAGGGTCGCGCACGTCGTGCCGCAGTTCGGGCAGGACCGCGCGGGAACCGCCGGGAACGCGCTGCCGCACCCGCGGCAGACGTAGATCGCGGGGAAAGCCGGCCCCGGGTCGGCGACCGGGAAGAGGCTCGCGAGCAGCCTCGGCCGGGCGGTGCGCTCGCGCAGCCGCTCGAGCGCGCGGGCGAACATCGCCCCGTGGCTGCCCTCGGCGTCGCGCGCGTAGTTGAAGGACGCCAGCGCCTCGTAGTCGCACTCCCTGCGCGCGAAGTCGGCGAAGGCGCGGTAGACGGCGGCGTGCTCGACGCGCTCGAGTTCGATCGCGCGCGCGAGGTTCTCGGCCGTGCTGCGCACGACCACGCTCTCGATGCGCGGCGCGGGCACGTCGCCCAGCCGCTCGATCTGCGCCCGGTGGTTCGCGGCGTGGATCTCCTCGGCGCAGGCGATGGCCGTGAAGAGCCGGGCGATGTCGGGGTGCCCCTCGCGGCGGGCGCCGCTCGCGAAGGCCAGGTAGTGCCACTGCGCGTTGACCTCGCGCTCGTGGGCGAGCTTGAGGGCGGCGAGCGTCGCGCCTTCCTCGGCGGCGACGCCGCGGGCTCCGGCGGCGGAGAGAACGAGCGCCGCCAGCGCGATGGTGCCGATGAACGTGGTCCGCATGGCGACAACCTCCTGCCCAGGGCGGGCTCCTCGATTCCGGCCGGCGCTTCCGTGGGGTCCCTGGCTGGCTCACGCGGGACGGGCCGGGCGGCGGGTTTCGGTCGGGGGAGATCGCCGGCGGGAGGCGGGTGGCGGGGGGCGCCGGTCCTCGCCGGCTTTCATCGTCAAGGACACGCGGCCGGGGCGAATGACGGTGCCTCGTTCGACCGCCGCGCCCGCCGCCGG
>CAZUEM010000163.1:0-2305 GCA_964619155.1 uncultured bacterium | reverse complement strand
ACCTTCATGGCGTCGCTCCGGCCGTGGCAGCTCGGGCAGTGCCGCGCCGGGCGGGCGTGGAACGCGCTCCCGCAGGCCGGGCAGACGAACGCCACCGGGCCGCCGTCGCCGTCCTCCGCCGGGAGGGAGACCGGGACGAGGCTCGCGAGCAGCCGCGGCCGGGCCGTCTCGCGGTCCAACTCGTCGAGCGCGCCCGCGAACATGGCGGCATGGGTGGCCTCGGCGCGGCCCGAATACGCGAAGCCGATGCTCGCGTCGTAGCGGCACTCGAGCCGTGCGTACTCGGTGTACACACGGTACACGGCGTCGCGTTCGGCGCGTTCGGCCTCGATGGCGCGGGCCAGGTGTTCGGCCGTCGTGCCGATCGTCACGCTCGTGGGCGACCACTCCGGCGGCCCTGCGCCGAGGCGCTCGAGGTTCGCGGCGTGGAGCCTCGCGTGCGTCTCCTCGCCGGTCGCGATCGCGCGGAAGAGCGTGGCGGCGCGCGGGCGGCCTTCGCGGTCGGCGACGCGGGCGAAGATCTCGTAGTCCTTCCGCGCGTTCATCTCGCGCCCGTACGCGACCCGCAGGGCGGCGACGGTCGAGCCTTCGATGCGCTCGAAGCCGTACGCGGGGAGGCGCGGGGGTTCCCCGGCGACGGCGGTGGAGGCTCCGGTGGCGGCGAACACGAGCGCCGCCAGCGCGACGATGCGATTCGCATTCGTGTTCCGCATGGCGACAACCTCCGGCCCAGGGGAGAAGGGTGTTGCCCGGCCGGCTGGGCCGTGTGGTCCCTGGACTGCCTCGCACGGGACTGGCCGGACTGCTGCCTGTCGCTCGGGGGAGATCGCCGGCGGGGGCGTTGCATACTGCCCGCCCTTTCCGCCGTCCTCACGACCGGAATGACACCACGACTTCGCCGGTGACATGACAAATGTTTCGCGGCTTCCTTGCGAATGCGCCGCTCGCCGACCGGCGGCGCGAACGCGGCCACCAACGCGGGGGTTCCCGGCGGGGCCGCGCCGGTGAGATGATTTCGCCATGCGCTCGTCCCCATCCGCACCCGCCGCGCAGCGCCGCGGGGGCAACGGCTTGCTCGCCTTCCTGCGGCGGATGCTGACCCGGATCGGCGGCCTCTCGCGGCGCCCGCCGGCGCCGGCCGATGCCGGGCGCGACGCCGTGCAGGCGGCGGCCGAGGCGCTCACGACGGCGCTCGCCGAACCGGCCGCCGGGGCGCGCCTCGCGAAGCTGCGCGCCGCGCTCGCGGCCTGCGAACGCCTGCCGGGCGAGGCGGGCGACGTCATGGTGATGGAGGCCTCGCTGCATCTCGGCGAGCGGCTGCGCGCGGTCGGCGCGCGCGCGGAGGCTGGCGAGCACCTGCGGCGCGCGATCGAGCGCTCGTTCCGGGTCCCCGACCCGACCGGGCGGCAGCGGCGCGCCGGCGTGCTCTCGCGCCTCGCGATCCTCGACCAGGAGGCGGGCGACACCGCGAGCGCGCGGCAGCGCTACGAGGAGGCGCTGTCGCTCGGGCGGGACGCCGACGGTCCGCTGCTGCTCGGGATGCTCACGCAGGCGGCGTTCAACCTCGGCCTGCTGCTCGGCGAGGGCGGCGACGACGACGGCGCGGCGCGCAGCTGGGAGCGCGCCATCGAGCTGGGCTCGCGCGCGGCGGACCCGAGCGGCTGGGACCCGGCCGGGCTCGCGGCGTTCAACCTCGGGCACCTGTACGCCCGCCGGGGCGAGTTGACGCTCGCGCGCGAGCGGTTCGAGGACGTCGGCCGCATCACCGAACCGGCGGGCACGCCGCTCGGGCTGATGGCGGCCGCGAAGGCGGCGCTCTCGCTCGCCGCCCTCGCGGACCGCGAGGGCCTCGCCGGCGAGCCCGAGGCGGCGCGCCAGTACCGGCGCGCGGCGGACCTCGGCCGCGCGAGCGGCCTGCCCGAGGCCGCGCTCGCCGCGATGCAGGGCGAGCTCGGGCTCGCCGAGCAGGCGCTGGTCGCGGGGCGCCCCGCCGACGGCGTGCCGCGCTGGCGCGCGGCGCTCGAACTCGCCGCGCACTGCGAGGACGAGCCGGCGCTGCGCTTCGTCGTGCTCGCGCAGCTGCGGCTCGGGCAGGCGCTCGGCGAGACGGGCGAGCCCGCGGCCGCGGCCGAGGCGCTCGGGGCCGCGCTCGCCCGAGGCCGCGCGGCCGGGGACGTCGGCGTGCGCGAGCTGGCCGCGCAGGCGGGTTGCGCGCTGCACCGGGTGCTGTGCGGCCTCGACCGCTGGGCCGAGGCGGGCGCGCTCGCGGACGAGACCGAGGCCTTCGCCGCCACGATCCCGACGC
>CAZUEM010000162.1:0-7806 GCA_964619155.1 uncultured bacterium | reverse complement strand
CAGCGCGCAACCCGAGCCTTGTTTCGGTCGCGAGGCTTCGGATATCCTTCCGCGCCTTCCGGAGCCCCCTCCCGGGGTTCCGGGCGCACCACCCCCAACCGCCGAACGGGCCGCATCCCCTACTGCATCCTTGCGGCAGCCCGGCCCGGCGGGCGATCGAGGCGCTGCCCGGCGGCAGCCCACCCCCATTCGAGGAGCAATCCGATGAAGCTGTTCCGCACCGCGGGTTCCGCCCTGCGGAAGACGACCCTGCCCGGCCTGCTCGCGCTCGTCGCGGGGATGCTGCTGCCGGCGCTCGCGTTCGCCAGCGAACTCGACCTCCAGCTGCCGACCCTCGACGCCGGCCAGCGCCAGCTGCTCTTCTGGGGCATCGGCGTGTGCGTCGCCGGCATGGCGTTCGGCATGCTGATGTTCCAGCAGGTGAAGGCGATGCCGGCCCACAAGCTCATGCTCGACGTCTCGAACACGATCTACGAGACGTGCAAGGCCTACCTGCTCAAGCAGGGCCAGCTGCTCGTGGTGCTCGAGGTCTTCATCGCCGTCTGCATCGTCTACTACTTCGGCGTGCTGCAGCACCTCGACGCGGTCAAGGTCCTGACGATCATCGCCTTCTCGATCGTCGGCATCCTCGGCTCCTACGGCGTGGCGTGGTTCGGCATCCGCATGAACACCTACGCGAACAGCCGCGCCGCGTTCGCGTCGCTCCAGGGCAAGCCGCTGCCCGTCTACGAGATCCCGCTCCAGTCGGGCATGAGCATCGGCGTCATGCTGATCTGCGTCGAGCTGATCATGATGCTGGCGATCCTGCTCTTCGTGCCCGCCGAGATGGCGGGCGCGTGTTTCCTGGGCTTCGCCATCGGCGAGTCGCTCGGCGCCTCGGCGCTCCGCATCGCCGGCGGCATCTTCACCAAGATCGCCGACATCGGCTCGGACCTGATGAAGGTCGTCTTCAAGGTCAAGGAGGACGATCCGCGCAACCCGGGCGTCATCGCGGACTGCACCGGCGACAACGCCGGCGACTCGGTCGGCCCCACGGCGGACGGCTTCGAGACCTACGGCGTCACCGGCGTCGCGCTCATCTCGTTCATCGCCCTCGCGGTCCTGCCGGAGCACAAGGCGACGTTCCTCGTCTGGATCTTCGTCATGCGCGTCCTGATGATCGCGACGTCCATCGCCTCCTACGTCGTGAACGGCGCGATCGCGCGCGCGGCCAACGCCGGGAAGGAGAAGATCGACTTCGAGGCCCCGCTCACGAGCCTGGTCTGGATCTGCTCGCTTCTCTCGATCGTCGTCACGTTCGTGGTCTCGAAGTGGATGCTCGGCGGCCTCGGCGGCAGCCTGTGGTTGACGCTCTCGATCATCATCTCGTGCGGCACCATCGCCGCCGCCGTGATCCCCGAGTTCACCAAGGTCTTCACGAGCTCGCACTCGCGGCACGTCAAGGAGGTCGTCGCGGCATCGAAGGAAGGCGGCGCCTCGCTCAACATCCTTTCGGGCATGGTGGCCGGCAACTTCTCGGTGTTCTGGAAGGGCCTGACGATCGCCGTGCTGCTGTTCGTGAGCTACCACTACTCGCAGCAGGGCCTGTCGGACTACATGACCTACCCGGCCGTGTTCGCGTTCGGCCTGGTCGCCTTCGGACTGCTCGGCATGGGCCCGGTCACGATCGCGGTGGACTCCTACGGCCCGGTCACCGACAACGCCCAGTCCATCTTCGAGCTGTCGCAGGTCGAGACCACGCCCGGCGCGGCGCAGGAGATCGAAAAGCAGTTCGGCTTCAAGCCCGACTTCGCCAAGGGCAAGCACTACCTCGAGGACAACGACGGCGCGGGCAACACCTTCAAGGCGACCGCCAAGCCGGTGCTCATCGCCACCGCCGTGGCCGGCGCCACGACGATGGTGTTCTCGATCATCCTCGTGCTCCAGAAGCACTACGCCGAGCTCGGCCAGACGTTCTCGCTCGACCTGCTGAACCCCTACGTGCTGCTCGGGCTCATCATGGGCGGCGCCACCGTGTACTGGTTCACGGGCGCCTCCATGCAGGCGGTGACCACGGGCGCCTACCGGGCGGTCGAGTTCATCAAGCGCAACATGAAGCTCGACTCGGCCGAGGCCGCGGACATCGAGGCCTCGAAGACCGTCGTGCGCATCTGCACGGACTACGCGCAGAAGGGCATGTTCAACATCTTCATCGTGATCTTCACGATCACCATCGCGTACGCGTTCTTCGACCCGACGTTCTTCATCTCCTACCTCGTCTCGATCGCCGTCGTCGGCCTGTTCCAGGCCGTGTACATGGCGAACGCCGGCGGCGCGTGGGACAACGCCAAGAAGGTGGTCGAGGTCGAACTGAACGCGAAGGGCACCGAACTGCACGCGGCCACGGTCGTGGGCGACACCGTCGGCGACCCGTACAAGGACACCTCGTCGGTCGCGCTCAACCCGATCATCAAGTTCACGACGCTCTTCGGCCTGCTCGCGGTCGAGATGGGCGTGTCGAACCCTTCGATCGCCCCGGCCGTCGCGGGCGTGGCCATGCTGGTCGCGCTGTACTTCGTCTGGCGCTCGTTCTACGGGATGCGCATCGCCGAGAAGTGAGCGCACCCCCGGAAGTCGCGACGCCCCCGCCGGCCGGCCGGCGGGGGCGTTCGCGTTCCCGCGGCGCGGACGCTCAGCGGCGCGGGGCGCGCTCGAGCACCGTCCACGCCGTACCGAGCGCCTGGTCGGCCTCGCGGCGCGGCGGGTCGCGCAGCGGACCCTGCGCGTGCGCGTTCCACCGCGACCAGCGCTGGACCGGCACCGGCACGCCCGGCGTCCACCATTCGTCCACCTGCACGACGCGCCCCTCGCGCTCGGTGCGCGAGCGCGTGCGCCGCGCGCACGGGTAGCGGCCCGCGGGCACGCGGACGCGCACGAGCCGGGCGCCCCCGGCCGCCGCGCGGTGCGCGAGGCCGGCGAGCGAAACGGTCGCGGCGGGCGCCGGGGTCCAGTCCGCGCCGGCCGGACCGGCGGCGCGTTCGACCCGGAACTCGACGGCGCCCTCCCGCACGGCGGTCGCGACCCAGCGCTCCCGCCGGACGCGCGGGCCCCAGGGCGTGGGCTCGGTCGTCCGGAGCACCCATTCGTCCCCCGGGCGGATCGCCGCCGCGACGTCCGCGCCGCCGGGACGGTCGCCGTCCCGGGGCGCGAGGCAGCCCGCCGCTCCGGCGGCGAACGCCACGAGCGCGAGCACGAGAGCGCCGAGGCCCTTCAACGGCGACTCCACGGGTGCGTCACCGCGACGACGAGACCGTCGCGGGCGTCCGCGACGAGGAAGAGCCCCGTGTCGAGGCCGCGGTCGTGAATGGCCCACCGGTAGCGCTCGAGTTGCTGCCGCGGCAGGACGCCGTCGGCTCCCCCGGTGCGCGTGCGTTCCACGAGCAGCCCCGGCCCGATGCGCGCGAGGAGCCCGGTCAGCGGGCCGCCCGCGGCGAGCCCCGGCAACTCGCGCCCCTCGACCGGCGGCACGCCGCTGCCCCAGGTCCGGCTCACGCGGCTTCCGATCACGCGCGAGCCGGAGACGTACGCCTCGACCCGCATGCCGTCGGGACCGCTCCACTCCCAGCCCTCGGGCTGCGCGCCCTCGCCCGTGAAGCGGCGGCCTTCCGGCCACCCGGAGAGCCGGGCGCGGAGGTCGCCGGTCGAAACGCCCGGAGGCACGTCGGGCAGTTCCATTCGCGCCTCCGCGGCGGGCGTCGCCGCGGCGAAGGTCTCGTCGGGCGGGTCGGTGGCGACGGAGCAGCCGGCCGCGGTGAGGAGCGAGACGGCCAGCACGAGCCACCGGACGGCGGGGCGCCGCGGCCCGGCGGCGCCGCTCGTGTTTCGCTCGGATGGAATCACGTCCCGGATATCGGCGCGTCCCTGGTGGCGGTTCGCCGGTTTGTGGCCCGCACCCGCGCCGATCGCGCGCGGCACGCGCGGCCGCGACGCGGACGGGCGCCGCGACCCTGAAAAGCCCGCCGGTTTCAGCCCCGCGGCCGCACGCCACTGTCCGGCCCTCGTGAAGAATTCGTTTTGAGAATGACCGGCGGTGGGTAAAATCGCGCCACCACCTCAACCCCCGCGAGACTCCCCCATGCCGCGTACTTTCCGAGCACGTGCCTTCTCGCTGAGCTGCCTCTCGTTCCTGCTCCTCTTCGCCGGCGCCGCGCACGCCCTGCAGGTGACCGGGATCCAGGCGGAGAACAAACGGGGCCAGACCTACATCACCTGGAACAACCTCCCGGGAACGGGCTGGACGTACCGCATCTACGCGAGCATCAGCGAAGTGCGGACGATGGCCGACTTCCTGACGTACGCGTGGGAGATCGGCGCCGTCGGCGACTCGAGCGCGATGGACCGCCGCATCTCGACGCTCCTCGGCGAGCCGCTCGCGTTCCGCACCGACAGCGCGGCGGCGCCCCTGTCGCTCACCCGCGGCCTGTTCGTGAACACGCCGACCGAGACCGGGCTCACGCACTACGTGATCCTCGCGGAAAACGCCATCTACCCGATCGCCTACAGCTTCCTGCCGGGGCAGAACACCACGGTGCAGGCGGTCTGGGAGATCCTCGCCGTCCCGCGGCCCGTCTGGCAGCGCACGATCGCGAATCCGCCCTGCGAGGACTACGTGCTGTTCGCGTCGGCCAACGGCGTGCCCGGCTTCCCTTCGATGTGGGGGCGCGAGGGCCACGCGCGGCACTTCGGCCTCATCAAGGGTGCGCCCGGCGGCGCGCTCGTGCTGCACGGGCACGGGCACGGCGGCAACTTCCTGAACGCCATGGTCGGCACCCGGCGGCAGGGCGAGACCGTCATCGCTCCCGACGACTACCTGCCGTCGTGGGACGCGTCGTCGTTCTACCTCGGCTACAACAGCTCCTACAACCCGGAGCAGGGCTGGAACTATCCCGCGAGCGGCGGCTGGGTCGTGGACTACACCGACCAGTTCGTGCTGCACCTGATGGACTGGGCGCAGCTCAACTACGGGACCGACCCCAACCGCGTGTACGCGATGGGCAGCTCGATGGGCGGCTCCTTCGCGTTCTTCCTCGCGTGGCACCACCCGGAGCGCATCGCCGCGGCGTGGGCCAACATCCCCAAGACCTGCGCCGCCTTCAAGGGCGACACGCAGCCGACGCTCACGGCCACGTTCGAGCGCATGTGGTCGCCGATCTCGGTGAACCTGCCGGTCGTGGACGGCACGCCGGTCTACGAGTACATGGACGGCCGCTTCCTCGCCGCGCGGCACGAGCGCCGCGGCGCCGCGCCGGTCTTCGGATTCGTCGGGCGCAACGACAACGTCGTCGGCTGGCAGGAGAAGATCCCGCTCTTCGAGGCCCTGGACCAGTACCGCGCCGGCGGCGCGTGGTTCTGGGACGAGCGCACGCACTTCGAGAACCAGAACCTCACGACCTGGTCGCCCGAGCAGCTCGACTGGCAGCAGCTCTACCGCTACCGGCTCGACCGCAGCTACCCGGCGCTTTCGAACTGCACCGCCGACTCCGACCCCGGCGACGGCTCGGCCGGGACGGGCGCGGCGGTCGGCACGATCAACGGCTTCGTCCAGTGGGACGAGGAGATCGTGGACATGCGCGACCGCTGGGAGATCGTGCTGCGCCCGCGAGCGCTGCGCACGCGCGACGGAGCGCTCGCTCCGCCCGCCGAGTTCACGGTGGACGTGACGCCGCGACGGCTGCAGGCGTTCGCGGTCTCGAACCGCACGAGCTACCGCTACACGGTGACGGACGTCGCCACGGGCGAGCTCGTGACCGGCGGCCTCGTGGACCCCGACGCGTACTTCCTGCTCACCGTGCCGCTCGTGCCCGTGCGCGCCGGCGGCTCGCGCCTCGTGCTCGAGCCCGTCAGCACGCTGGACGTGGACGGCGCGGCGGCGGTGCGCGTGCCGCGCGTCGCGCTGGCCGCCCATCCCGTGCGCGGCGCCACGACCCTGCGCGTGGAATGGCCGGCCGACGGCGAGGCGCGCGTGGACCTGCTCGACCTGGCCGGACGGCGCGCGAGCACGCTCTTCTCGGGCGCCGCGCGCGGCGCCTCGACCGTCGCGCTCGACCCGGCCGGGCTCGCCCCGGGCGTCTACATGGTCCTCGCCCGCCAGGGCGAGCTGCGGGCGACGAAGCGCGTCGTGGTGATCCGCTGAACCCGGCCGCGGCCGGATCGTGACATCGGGGCGCCGGCCGCGCGGCCGGCGCCCTTCGCTTGCGCCCGCCGGCGCGGAACGGAGCCCGATGAAGTCCCCGATCGCGAAGTACCACCTCCCGCTGCCCCGCGGCTACGCCCACCCCGAGGCCGCGTCCTTCGTCGCCCAGCTCGACGACCTGAGCCGCCGGCTGTGGAAGGACCTCGCGGGCGCGAGCGCGGCCGAGCTGGCCTGGCAGCCGAAACGCGGCACCAACACCATGGGCATGCTCCTCGCCCACATGGCGATCGTCGAGGTGTTCTGGATGCAGCGCGTGACGACCGGCGTGGACGACGCCGAGTCGCGGCGCGTCCTCGGGCTCGGCATGGACGACGACGGCATGCCGCTGCCGCCGGGCGGACTCCCGCCGCGGACGCTGCGGGGCTGGTCGCTGGATCGCTTCCGCGCGCTCGAGGCGCGGGCGCGCGCGTTCACGAAGCGGCGCGCGCGCACGCTCACGGCCTCCGACCTCGACCGCGTCTTCCGCGCCGACCGCCCCGGCGGCCAGCGCCGCAGCTTCGGCGTGCGCTGGAGCCTCTACCACGTGGTCGAGCACACCGCCGGGCACTACGGGCAGGTGCTGCTGCTGCGGCACCTGCACCGCGACCGGCGCCGCGCGCGCTGAGGCGCTCAGCCCCGGGCGAGCTCGGCGGCGAGCGCCGCGCATCCCGCGCGTACGTCCTCCTCGCGCGCGAGCAGGCTGACGACCAGGTGCTCGCCGCGCTCGAAGTCGTAGAACTCGCCCGGGTGGACGGCGACGCCGCGCTCGAGCAGCGCGAGCGCCCACGCCTCGGAGGTCCTCGCGGCCGGCACGCGAAGCACCGCGGTCCAGCCGCCGTCCGCCTCGAGGCGCGCGAGCTCGGGACGCCCGCGGGCGAGCGCGTCGAGCGCCGCGAGGTTCGCGCCGAGGCGGGCGCGCACCCGGGACGCGAAGTCCCGCCGCAGCTCGAGCAGCGCGGGCAGCGCGGCCTGCACCGGGCCGCCCACGCCGAGGAACAGGTCGTTCACCCACTCGAGCGCGGCCAGCGACTCCGCGCGCGGGCCCGCGGGGCCGGCGGCCGCGATCCAGCCGAGCTTGAGGTGCGGCAGGCCGCAGAGTTTCGATAGCCCGCCCAGCACGAACACCGGCACGCGCCGCGGCGCGCCGAGCCAGCTCGGCAACGGGCCGCGTCCCGGCCACGGGTGGTCGAGGAACACCTCGTCGGCGACGAGCGCGAGGCCCTCCCGCTCCGCCACGTCCTCGACGAACGCGCGATCGTCCG
This sequence comes from uncultured bacterium, assembly GCA_964619155.1. Classification (GTDB taxonomy): domain Bacteria; phylum Eisenbacteria; class RBG-16-71-46; order RBG-16-71-46; family RBG-16-71-46; genus CAIXRL01. The sequence goes on along the minus strand of CAZUEM010000162.1, from coordinate 333 downwards.
CGTCGAGGCACGAGCCGGTCGGGTGGTTCGGCTCGACGAGCACCGCGGCGCGCGCTCCGAGCGCGGCGCGCGCGAACGCGTCGCGGTCGAGGTGCCAGCGCCCGTCCCAGGCCAGCCGGTAGGGGCGCGGCTCGACGCCCTCGGCCCGGGCCAGCGGCTCGAACAGCGGATAGCCGGGCACGGGCACGGCCACGGCGTCGCCGGGGTCGGCGAGCACGCGGAAGAGGTGCGCGTAGCTCTCGCTCGTGCTCGCGGTGAGCACGAGGTCGCCCTCGCCGGCGCCGGGCCAGCGCGGCGCGAGGCAGGCCGCGAGCGCGCGCCGGGCCGCGGGCG
>CAZUEM010000161.1:0-7853 GCA_964619155.1 uncultured bacterium | reverse complement strand
GGCGGCCGGCCGGGGCGGCCGCCGCGCCCGGCGCGCCGGGCGCGCCCGAGGCGGCCGCGTGAGGATCCTCGACCGCTACCTGCTGCGGGAGTTCGCGGGCTACCTGCTGCTCGGCCTGCTCGGCTTCATCGTCATCTTCGTGGTCGTGGACGTGATCGAGAAGATCGACGTGTTCCTCGACCACCGCGCGCCGTTCTCGCTCGTGCTCGCCTACTACGTGAACCTCGCGCCGGACATCGTCGTCAAGGTGCTGCCCGTGGCGCTGCTGCTCGCCACCTTCCTCGCGCTCGGCCAGCTCAACAAGTTCGGCGAGCTGACCGCGATGCGCGCCTCGGGGCTCTCGCTCGTGCGCATCATGGCGCCCGTCTTCGGAGTCGCGGTGGCCTGCGTCGGGCTCTCGCTGCTGCTCGGCGAACTGGTCGTGCCACCCGCGACCCGCGTGCGCGACGACATCTACAACCGCGGCATCCAGCGCATCGCCGACACGCGCGGCGTCGAGCGGCCGAACCTCACCTACCTCGGCCAGGGCGGGCGCATCTGGTTCGCGCGGCTCTACGTCGTCCCCGAGTACCGCATGCACGAGGTGGCGCTGCAGGAGTTCCGCGCCGGCGAACTGATGCGCCGCATCGACGCCGCCGAGGCGAGCTGGGACGGCTCGCGCTGGGTGTTCGTCTCGGGCTTCACGCGGACGTTCGTGAACGGGCGCGAGAAGGCCGAGCCGTTCCAGCGGCTCGCCGTGAACGGCCTCGCCGAGCGCCCCGAGGACTTCGCCAAGGTCGCGCCGCGGCCGGACCAGATGAATTTCCTCGAACTGCGCGAGTACGTCGGCCGGCTGCGCGCGAGCGGGGCGCGGGTCTCGAACTACCTCGTGGACCTGCACCTCAAGCTCGCCTTCCCGCTCGTCTGCCTGGTCGTCGTGCTGATCGGCGGGGCGATGGCGACGCGGCTGCGCATGCAGAGCGCGGCGCTCGGCTTCGGCCTGTCGGTGGCCATCTCGTTCGTCTACTACGGCGTCCTGCGCGCCGGGCAGGCGCTCGGGCACTACGGCGCGCTGCCCCCGTACGTCGCGGCGTGGATGGGCGACGTGGTGTTCGGCGGCATCGGCCTCGTCATGATGGCGCAGGCCCAGCGCCGCTGAGCGCGCTTCAGGGCGCGAGAGGCCCGCGCGGCCGCCCGTCGCCGTCCAGCACCCACGCGCCGCCGGCCGCGTCGAGCGTCGCGCAGAACGCGACGTCGCGGGCGTACTCGGGGCCCAGCGAGCGAAGGTAGCGCCCGTGCGAGCAGCCCTCGACGAGCGCGCGGACCTCCGCCCCGTCACGGGGGGCGAGCGTGACCGCGAAGCGCGCCGCGTCGTTCGCGAGCCGCGCGCCGCGCTCGACGAGCCGCGCGCAGAGCCAGCCGGCGAAGGCCGCGTCCTCGAGCGCGAAGCGGCCCTCCTTGCCCGCGCAGGCGACCAGCACGTCGCGGTCGCGCCCCAGGCCCTCGAGCACCGCGGTCGCGTTCACGAACGCGCCGATCGTCCAGGTTCCCGCCGGCGCATCGGCGGCGTGGCGCATCGCCCACGACCCGTTCGTGGAGGCGAACCACAGCGTGCGCCCGCGCACGCGCCCGGCGCCGTACTCGGCGGGCGAGTTGCCGAGATCGAAGCCGGGCACGATGCGACCGTCGCGCTCGCCGCAGGCGAGCGATCCGGGCTCGGCGTCGCGGCGCGCGATCGCCTCGGCCGTGCCGGTGAGCGGCACGATGCGCGCGGCGCCGTTGGCGAGCGCGACGCTCAGCGTCGAGGTGGCGCGCAGGACGTCCACGGCGACGATGCAACTGCCGCCGCCGGCGCGCTCCGGCCACGGCCGCCCCGTCGTCCGGAGGGCGACGCGGACCTCCCGCGCCGGGCGCACGGCGCTCAGCCCGTCGTCGCGGCGGCCGCCCGCTCCTGGAGCAGCTGCTCGACGAAGCGCGTGTCGATGTCGCCCGCGCGGAAGCGGGGGTGGCGCAGGGCCAGAAGGTGGAACGGGATCGTGGTCTGGATGCCGTCCACGATCATCTCCTCGAGCGCGATCTCCATGCGCCGGATGGCCTCGGCACGGTCCTTCCCGAACGCGATGAGCTTGCCGATCATCGAGTCGTAGTACGGCGGGATCGTGTAGCCGCCGTAGACGTGGCTGTCCACGCGCAGGCCGGGCCCGCCGGGCTTGTACCAGTAGGTGACCTTGCCCGGGCTGGGCCGGAAGCCGTGCGCGAAGTCCTCGGCGTTGATCCGGCACTCGATCGCGTGGCCGCTCCACTCGAGGTCGTCCTGCCGGAACGACATCGGCTCGCCGGCGGCGACGAGGATCTGCTCCTTGACGAGGTCCACGCCGGTCACCTCCTCGGTGACCGGGTGCTCGACCTGGATGCGGGTGTTCATCTCCATGAAGTAGAACGACCCGTCGGCGTCGAACAGGAACTCCATCGTGCCGGCGTTGCGGTAGCCGATGCTGGCCGCGCCCCGCGCCGCCAGCGCGCCGATCTCGCGGCGCTGCTCCGGCGTCAGGAACGAGCTCGGCGCCTCCTCGATCAGCTTCTGGTGGTTGCGCTGCACCGAGCACTCGCGCTCCCCGAGGTGCACGACGCCGCCGCGGCCGTCGCCGAAGAGCTGGAACTCGATGTGGCGCGGCCGGGTGATGTACTTCTCGAGGTAGACGGCGTCGTTGTTGAACGCCGCGCCGGCCTCCGCCTGCGCGATGCCGAAGCCGGTGCGCAGCTGGCGCTCGTCGTTCGCGATGCGCATGCCGCGCCCGCCGCCGCCGGCCGACGCCTTGATGATGACCGGGTAGCCGATCTCCTTCGCCAGCGAGGCGGCCTCCCCGACGTCCGCGAGCACTCCCGCGCTGCCGGGCACGAGCGGCAGCCCGGCCTCCCGCATCGTGCGCTTGGCCTCGGCCTTGTCGCCCATGCGGCGGATCATCTCGGGCGTCGGGCCGATGAACGTGAACCCGCACGATTCGCAGACCTCGGCGAAGTGCGCGTTCTCGGACAGGAACCCGTAGCCGGGGTGGATCGCGTCCGCGCCGGTCACCTCGGCGGCCGAGATCACGCGGGCGATGTAGTTGTACGACTGCGCCGGGGCGGGCGGGCCGATGCACACCGACTCGTCCGCGAGCCGCACGTGCAGGCTGTCGCGGTCGGCCTCGCTGAACACGGCGACGGTCGCGACGTCGAGTTCGCGGCAGGCGCGGATGACGCGCAGCGCGATCTCGCCGCGGTTGGCGATCAGGACCTTCTTGAACATGGGCGGCGCTTTCCGGGGGCGGAGGCTATTCGCGGCTCATCCACTCGGACGAGGCGGACTTGCCGCCGCCCGCGCCGCCGGGGGCGCCGGCGTCCTCGGGGCGCTCCTGGCCCGACGACACCGGCTGCCACATGCGGTCGCTGGTCGCCGAGATCCCCTTCAGCTTGAGGCTGAGCTCGTTCGGGTTGTTGCAGTTCCGGAGCGCCTCCTCCTCGGTGATGAGCCCCTCGCGCAGCAGGGCCAGCACCGACTGGTCGAAGGTCTGCATGCCGTACTGCGTCACCCCCTCGGCCACGATGGTGTGGATGAGCGGGATCTTGTCCGGGTTGAGGATGTACTCGCGGATCGTGGGCGTGCTCACCATGACCTCGCACGCCGGCACGCGGCCGGCGCCGTCGCGCCTCGGGATCAGGCGCTGCGAGATCACGGCGCGCAGGTTCGACGCCAGCGACATGCGGATCTCGTCGTGCTGGTGCGGCGGGTAGAACGAGATGATGCGCTGCAGGCTCTGCACGACGTCGGTGGTGTGCAGCGTGGACATGACGAGGTGGCCCGTGTCGGCGGCCATCAGCGCGGTGCTCATGGTCTCGAGGCTGCGGATCTCGCCGACCAGGATGATGTCCGGGTCCTGGCGCAGCACGTAGCGCAGGCCGTCGTGGAACGACTGGGTGTCGAGCCCGACCTCGCGCTGGTGGATGAACGACAGGCGGTCGCGGTGGAGGAACTCGATCGGGTCCTCGACCGTGATCACGTTGCGCGTCGTCGTGCGGTTGATCGTGTCGATCATCGCCGCGAGCGTCGTGGACTTGCCCGAGCCGGTGCGGCCCGTCACCAGGATGAGACCGCGCGGCGAGAACGCCAGGTCGCGCACGACCGGCGGCAGGCCGAGGTCGTCGAGCGACGGCACCTCGACGGGCACGTGCCGCAGCGCCAGCGCCGCGGTGCCGCGCTGCATGAAGATGTTGGCGCGGAAGCGCGCGAGGCCCGAGACGCCGAACGCGAAGTCGATCTCGCTGTGGGTCGAGAAGTGGGCGCGCTGCTCCTCGTTCAGGAGCTGGTTCGCCACCTCGCGCAGGTCCTGCGCCGAGGGCGCGGGCTCGTCGAGCGTGTAGAGCACGCCGTCCACGCGCACCACGGGCGGCGTGCCGGCCTTCAGGTGGAGGTCGCTGGCGCGCGCCGCGATCATCTTTTCGAGCACCGTGCGGATGTTCATGTCGCCCCCGTCCCCGCCGGGAGGACGCCCGGCGCGCGTTCCCTGCGCTGCGTCAGACCGGCTCGACCAGGAAGAGCTTCTGCCCGAACTCGACCGGCTGCGCGTTCTCGACGAGCACCTGCACCACGCGGCCCCGGAACTCGGCCTCGATCTCGTTCATGAGCTTCATCGCCTCGATGATGCACACCGTCTGCCCGGGCTCGACGCTGTCCCCGGTCTCGACGAACGGGTCGGCGTCCGGCGCCGGCGCGCGGTAGAACGTGCCCACCATCGGCGAGGTGATGGCCTTGAGGTGGGAGGCCGGCGCGGCGGCCGCGGGCCCCTCGGGCGCCGCGGCGGGCGCCGGCGCGGCCGGCTGCGGCGCGGGCGCCGGCGCGGCGAAGGCGGCCGGCACCATCGCGGTCGAGGCCGTGGCGGAGATGCGCACCGATCGGCCGCCCGAGGCGACCTCGAGTTCGCCGATGCCCGTGCGCTGCACGAGCCGGATCAGCGCCTTCAGCTCGGACAGTTCGAAGCCGGCCGCCGACGGCGCGGGCGCGCCCTTCGGCCCGCCCGCCTTCGCTCCGGCCGCCTTCGCGGCGGCGCCGCCGCTACGCGCGCGCTTCACGGCCGAGCCGGGCGGCGAGCCCGCGCAGCGCGAGCTCGTAGCTGTCGGTGCCGAACCCCTGGACGACGGCGAACGCCGCGCCGGAGATCAGCGACGAGTGGCGGAAGGGTTCCCGCGAATGCGGATTGGACACGTGCACCTCGACCGTCGGGAGCGCGGCGCCCCTGACGGCGTCGCGGAGCGCGACGCTCGTGTGGGTCAGGCCGCCGGGGTTGAGCACGACACCGTGAACGCGACCGCGGGCCCGGTACAGCGCGTCGATCAGCACGCCCTCGTGGTCACTCTGCTGCGACTCGACCTCGCAGCCGAGCTCACGTCCGAGCGCCTCGAGCCGCGCGTCGATGTCCGCGAGGGTGACGCGGCCGTAGATCTCCGGCTCGCGGGTGCCGAGCGCGTGCAGGTTGGGTCCGTGCAGGATCAGGATGCGCATCGAGGCTCACCGGAAACGTGCGTCAACCGCGCGCTCCGGCGTGCAGCAGCGCGGCACGCACGAGCGGATACGGAACAGCGCGGGGCACGCTAGCATCGCCCATACGGGGCGTCAACACCCAGCGCACTTCGGCGCCGCGGCGCTTCTTGTCGCGCGTCATCGCCGCGCGCAACGCCGCGAGCGGCAGCGCCGGCATGCGCACCGGCAGGCCGACGTGATCGAGCATCGCCTCGAGCCGCACGCGCTCGCCGGCCGCCAGCCCGGCCGCGGCGACGCTCAGTTCGGCCGCGGCGCGCATGCCGATCGCGACCGCCTCGCCGTGCAGCAGCCCGCGGTAGCCGAGCGCGGACTCGATCGCGTGCCCGAGCGTGTGCCCGAAGTTGAGCGCCGTGCGCCCGCCGCCCTCGCGCTCGCGCTCGTCGGCGAGCACGACGCGCGCCTTCGCGCGCACCGCGCGCGCGACCGCGCCCTCGAGCGCCCGCGGCTCCGCCGCGGCGAGCGCGTCGGCGTGGCGCTCGCACCAGCGGAAGAGCGCCGCGTCGGTCGCGAACCCCGTCTTGAGCACCTCGGCGAGCCCGGCGCGGACGTGCCGCGCCGGCAGCGTCGCGAGCACGCCGGGGTCGGCGAGCACCCCGGAGGGCTGGTGGAAGGCGCCCGCGAGGTTCTTGCCGGCCGGCGTGTCCACGGCGGTCTTGCCGCCGACGCTGCTGTCCACCTGCGCGAGCAGCGTCGTGGGCACGCACACCCACGCGACGCCGCGCAGCCAGGTGGCCGCCGCGAACCCGGCGAGGTCGCCGACCGAGCCGCCGCCGAGCGCCACGACCGCGTCCGCGCGCGAAAGGCCCGCCGCGGCGAAGCCGTCCCAGAGCCGCTCGAGCTCCGCCGGGCGCTTCGCGCGCTCGCCGCCCGGGACGCGCAGCGTGACGTGCGCGACGCCGGCCCGGCGCAGCGCCGCGCGCGCCGCGCCGCCCCACAGCGAGTCCACGCGCCGGTCGGTGACGACCGCGACCGATCCCGCGCCCGTCGTCGCGCGCACGAACGCGCCGAGCCCGGCGAGTGCGCCGCGCGCGACGCGCACGCGCGAGCGGGCGTTCGCCCCGGGATACGAGAGCCGCAGGTCCGCCATGGGCGCGAAAACTACAGGGCGCCCTTCAGCGCGTCGAGTCCTGCGCCTGCCGCAGCCGCCCGAGCTCGGAGTTCAGGCGGCGCAGCTCGCCCCGGATCTCCTCGATGCGGCGCGTGTCGGCGGCCGCGGGCTTCACCGCCGTGGCGCCCCCGACCTGCAGCTCCATCCAGCTCGGGATCGCGGTCGGCGAGCCGGCGAGCGCGACGCTGCCGACGCGCTGCATCTCGTCGTGCGCCCACACCAGCTTCACCACCGTGCCGGGCTTCGTGGCCGCCACCCAGCGCGCGAGCTGCTCGGGGTACTCCACGCGCTGGTCCTGGAACGCGACGATGAGGTCGCCGCGCACGAGCCCCGCCTTCTCGGCGGGCCCGCCGGGCTGGACCGCCTCGACGATCGCGCCGATCGGCACGCGCAGGCCCGGTTCGGTGTCGCTGTCCACGTAGGCGCCGCGCGTCGAGACGCCGAGGTAGCCGAGGTGCACGCGCCCTTCGCGGCGCAGCGCCTCGAGCGGCTCGCGGAAGTCCTCGGCCGGGATGACGAGGCTCATGCCGCCCGGGCGGCGCTCGTTGCGCTCGCGCCGGCCCGGCGCCTCGGGCGAGCCGAGCTCGCCCTGCACGAGACCGAGCAGCTCGCCGCGCGAGTTGACGGCCGCGCCGCCGCTGTTGCCCGGGTAGACCTCGTTCGTCAGCTGCAGCAGGCCGCCGGCGGGCTCGCGGTAACGGAACGCGATGTTGCCCACGGACTGGGTCGGCGCGCCGCGGTACGAGCTGCCGAGCACGATCACCCAGTCCCCGAGGTTGGCGGGCTTCGCCGCCAGCCGCAGCGGCGGGAGCTGCAGGCCGTTCACGCGCAGCAGCGCGATGTTCCGGATCGGGTCGATGCCCGCGATCGTGGCCTCGGCCTGCAGGCCGTTCGCGGTCAGCACGATCACGTGCTCGGCGCCGAGCACGACGCTCACCGTCGTGAGGATCTCGCCGGCGCCGACCGCCACGCCCGAGCCGACGCGGCTGTGCATCCGGCGCGCCGGCGCTCCCGGCGCCCCCGCGGCGCCCGGCTCGGCCGGGCGCTGCGCGACGATCGTGAGCAGCGAGGGCCGGGCGCGGCGCGTGATCTGGTCGAGGTCGGACTCGATCGCCGACAGCGCGCCCTGCGCGGCGGCCGGACGCGCCCCGCCCGCGGGCGGCGCGGCGAGCAGCGCGAGCGCGAGCG
>CAZUEM010000160.1:0-7884 GCA_964619155.1 uncultured bacterium | reverse complement strand
GCCTCTATCGCTGAACCGGGCCCTGAAGCCCGGCGTGACTGCGGCCCGCCGCCCCTCGGGGCGGCGGGCCGCAAAGCGCCCCGGGAGCCGTCGGCTCCCGGGGCGTTCGCATGCGGGCTTCCCGCGCGGGGCGCGCCTCAGCTCTTCAGCGAGCCGAGCACCTCGTCGAGCATCTTCTTGGCGTCCCCGAACAGCATCCGGTTGTTGTCCTTGTAGAAGAGCGGGTTGTCCACGCCCGCGTAGCCGGACGCCATCGAGCGCTTCATCACGATCGAGGTCTTCGCCTTCCACACCTGCAGCACGGGCATGCCGGCGATGGGGCTCGCCGGGTCGTCCTCGGCGCCGGGATTCACGATGTCGTTCGCGCCGATCACCATCGCGACGTCGGTTTCCGGGAAGTCGCCGTTCAACTCGTCCATCTCGAGCACGATGTCGTAGGGCACCTTCGCCTCGGCCAGCAGCACGTTCATGTGGCCGGGCATGCGGCCGGCGACCGGGTGGATGCCGAACCGCACGTTGACGCCCTTGTCGCGAAGGAACTTCGTGATCTCGTAGACGGTGTGCTGCGCCTGCGCCACCGCCATGCCGTATCCCGGCACGATGATGACGGCCTTGGACTCCTTCAGGAGCTCCGCGGTCTCCGCGGCGCTGATCGGGGTCACCTCGCCCGCGGGCTGCGCGCCCGCGGCGGGCGCGGCGCCGCCCTCGGTGCCGAAGCCGCCCGAGATGACCGCCAGGAACTTGCGGTTCATGGCGCGGCACATGATGTACGACAGGATCGCGCCGCTCGAGCCCACCAGCGCGCCGGTCACGATGAGCAGGTCGTTCGACAGCATGAAGCCCGTCGCCGCCGCCGCCCAGCCGGAGTAGCTGTTGAGCATGGACACCACGACCGGCATGTCGGCGCCGCCGATGGCCATGACCATGTGCACGCCGAACAGCAGCGCGATCGCGGTCATGACGTACAGCGGCACCATGCCGTCCGCGACCTCGTGCGCGCCGGCGAACTGGATGCCGTACCAGATCACGACGAGCAGCGCGGCGAGGTTCAGGAAGTGGCGCCCCGGCAGGATGACCGGCTTGCCGCTGATCTTGCCGGCCAGCTTGCCGAACGCGATCACCGAGCCCGAGAACGTGACGGCGCCGATCAGGATGCCGACGTAGATCTCGATGTGGTGGATCGTGCGCTCGGCGCCCTCGAAGGCGCCGGTCGCGGCCGGGTCGATGTAGTTGGCGAAGCCGATGAACACGGCGGCCACGCCGACCAGGCTGTGCATCAGGGCCACCAGCTCGGGCATCTGGGTCATCTTGACGACGCGCGCGGCGTACAGGCCGATCGTCGCGCCCACGGCCATCGTGCCGAGGATCCAGCCGTAGCCCGCCGGCGAAACGCGCGGTCCGAAGACCGTCGCCAGCACCGCGATCGCCATGCCGATGATGCCGTACAGGTTGCCGCGGCGGGACGTCTCGGGATGCGAGAGTCCGCCGAGGCTCATGATGAAGAGGATCGTCGCCGCGATGTAGGCGACCGTCGAAAGGCTCGGAGTCAGGAACATGGCGGCCCCCTACTTCCGGAACATGTCGAGCATGCGCCGCGTCACCGCGAAGCCGCCGAACATGTTGATGGTCACCAGCAGGATGCTCGCCGCCGCGAGGCCGACGATCCAGCCCACGGGACGGTCCATGGACGCCGCTTCCGACGACAGCGGCGGGGCGATCTGCACGAGCGCGCCGATCGCGATGATGCTCGAGATCGCGTTGGTCACGCTCATGAGGGGCGTGTGCAGCGCCGCGGTGACGTTCCAGACCACCATGTAGCCCACGAAGCAGGCCAGGACGAAGACGGTGAAGTGTCCGAGGAAGGCCGCGGGCGCGCCCGCGCCGATGATGTAGAAGAGCACCGCGGCGGCGCCGAACATGACCGCCGTGCGGCCCGCCGACGGCGGGGCCCCCGGCGCGCCATGCCCGTGACCGCCCTTGGGCTTCTCGGCCGGTTTGGCGGCGGCCGCGGCCGGCGCCGGCGGCGCGGCCGGCAGCTTGGGCGGCGGCGCGGGCCAGGTGACCTCGCCCTCCTTGATCACCGTCAGGCCGCGGATGGCGTCGTCCTCCATGTCCACCGTGAGGGTGCCGTCCTTCGCCTTGCACATCTCCTCGACCACGCGGAACAGGTTGGTCGCATAGAGCGTGGACGACTGCCTCGCCAGGCGGCTCGGCAGGTCGGTGTATCCGACGATGGTCACGCCGTGCTTCACGACCGCCTTGCCGGGCTCGGTCAGCTCGCAGTTGCCGCCCTGCTCGGCGGCCAGGTCCACGATCACGCTGCCCGGCTTCATGCTCTGCACCATCTCGGCGGTGATGAGCCGCGGCGCGGGCTTACCCGGAATGAGCGCGGTGGTGATGATGATGTCCACTTCCTTCGCCTGCTTCGCGTACATCTCGCGCTGGGCCTTCTGGAAGCCCTCGCTCATCACCTTCGCGTAGCCGCCCCCGCCCGAGCCTTCCTCCTCGTAGTCCACCTTGACGAACTCGCCGCCCATGGACTTGACCTGGTCGGCCACCTCGGCGCGCGTGTCGTTCGCGCGCACGATGGCGCCGAGGCCCACGGCGGTGCCGATGGCCGCGAGACCGGCCACGCCGGCGCCCGCGACGAAGACCTTGGCCGGCGGCACCTTGCCCGCCGCCGTGATCTGGCCGCTGAAGAAGCGGCCGAACGCATTCGCCGCCTCGATGACCGCACGGTAGCCGTTGATCCCGGCCATGGACGTCAGGGCGTCCATCTTCTGCGCGCGGCTGAGCTGGCGCGGCAGCGCGTCGATGGCGAGCACGGTCGCCTTCTTCGCGGCCAGGGCCTGCATCAGGCCGGGGTTCTGCGCCGGCCAGACGAACGACAGCAGCATGCCGCCCGGCTTCATGAGGCCGACTTCCTCGAGCGTCGGCGGGCGGACCTTGAAGACCATGTCCGACCCCGCCCACAGGTCCTGCGCGCTCGCCGCGATGCTCGCGCCCGACGCGACGTAGGCAGCGTCGTCGCAGTTGGCCGCGGCGCCCGCGCCGCTCTGGACTTTCACCGAGAAGCCCAGCTTGACCAGCTTCTCGACCACCTCCGGCACGGTGGCGACGCGCTTCTCGTCGCCGGCCACCTCCGCCGGGATACCGATCACCAATGCCATGGAGATCCTCCGAGACCGCCTCGATGACGGCCGAGGCCCGGAAGTCCAAGGCGCGGGGATCGCTCATGACCGCCGGCGATGCCTCGCGCGGTGGATCGTCCTTGAGCTGAAACCATCCGGGGAACCCGGCCGACCCGGCCCGGGCGCCCTCGTTCATGTCGAATCCGGCGGCATCGCTCCTCGCTCCGGGCCGATGGCGGCCGGGGCGTTGCGTCGGCGGCGGTTGCGCCGCCGGGAGTGTCGCCGGTCGTGATGGGGCCACGCAGAGGACCCCAAACGTCCGGCATGCTGAACCCGGCCCCGGGGGGCGTCAACTGGTCCGGAAGGCGCACGGCGAACGCGGCCGCGCGCGAGCCGGCCGCGAGTCTGCCGGCCTCGGCGCGCGCAGAGCGGTCTTCGCCGGAGAGTGCCGGCGACGGCAGGGCACAAACGAGAAATTTCTCTCGACCTCCGCCGCTCCGGTTTTCTAGAATTCCCGCCACTCTTTTACCTGATGGAGGCCGCCATGAGACTCGGACGCACCTTCGCGCTGCTCCTCGCCTTCGCCCTGCCGGCGCTCTCGCGCCCGGCGGGCGCCGCAGTCGTCATCCAGGACGGCTTCGAACCGCCGGCCACCGTGCTCGGCAACATCGGCGGCCAGAACGGCTGGACCGGCGCCCCCGGCCAGGACGTCGTCACCGCCACCATGGCCCGCTCGGGCGCCCAGTCGCTCGTCGTCGCCAACCGGGCGCAGTACGCATTCCCGGGCGGCAGCTTCGGCATCCACTCCAACCCGTTTTGGTACATGGAGGGCTGGCTCTACGCGCGCCCGATGCCGCCCGGCCAGCAGATCTACATGTACGCGAGCAGCGGTCTCGGAATGGCCTTCTACATCCGGCTCACGGGAGACGGCGTCGTGCAGATGAACTCCGGGATCGGGTTCACGGATCGCGCGCTCGGCTCGTCCGCCTTCGACCGCTGGCTGCGGTTCCGGATCGAGAAGATCGACCACCTGTGGCTGCAGATGTCCGTGGTCGGCGACGGGGTGAACGAGAACTTCGTCGTCTCGTTCAACACGCCGTGGAATCCCTCCCACTTCGGGCTCAGTTTCGAAGGCCCGCCGCCCCCGGGGGGCGGCCCCTGCTGGGACGACGTGTTCATGGCCTCAGACCAGCCCACCCCGGCCGGGACGACGAGCTGGGGGCGGATCAAGCAGCTCTACCGTTGAAGCGGGCCACGGCCTGACGCGCGGCGGGCGCTCCGGGCGCCGCCGGCCGAGGCTGCCGGCGCTCGGAGCGTCTTCGGCTTGCGCGGGCGGGCGCCCTCCGCCCTCCGCGCCCGGAACGGCAGCGCCTCGTCGGCGAAGGTGCGGTAGTCCGCGGTCAACTCTTCGCCCCTGCGGATGCGGCGCAGGGCGTGGAAGCGTCCGTCCTCGTCGGCCTCGACGTTGGGACGCCCGGAGTGGTTCAGGTACCAGCCCACCGAAAGCATGTTGAGCGTGCGCGGCACGCCGAGCCGGTCGCGCCACAGCATGCCGAAGTCCTCGTAGAGCGCGCGCAGCGCCTTCGGCAGCCGGCGCACGCGCGCGCGCGGCACCCACACGACGCGCTCGTCCTCACCGCGAAAGACACGCGTGCCCGCGGGGATGTCGCGGATCGCGATCACCCCCACCCCGTGGATGCGGGACGGCCCGATGCGGGCGAAGACCCCTTCGTGCGGCTGCCGACGCTTCACGCGGCGCAGGCTACTCCACCCGGCCCATCGGCGTCGGCTGCGGCGGCGCCGCTTCGCCGCCTCAGGGCGCGAGCGGCTCCCAGGCCGTGATGCCCGGGTTCTCCACGACGTGCCAGCTGCCCGCCTCCACGTCGAAGGCGTGGAGGCGTTCGGGGACGCGGAGCCCGAGTTCGCACGAGAGCACCCATGCGCCGCGCGGACCGGCGAGGAGCGTGCCCGAGCGGGCCGCGCGGGGCACCGGCACCGGCGCGAACCGGACGTCGCCCGGTGCGGCCCGGGCGAGCGATGCCGGACGGCCCGGCGCGCTGCCGACCGCGAGCACGAGTGCCCCCTTCCACCCTTCGAACAACCACTCCGGCGGCGGGCCGGAGTAGCCCAGCCGCCGGACCTCGTCCGTGGACGCGTTCCAGACAATCACGCTGTCCTTCACGACCAGCGCCACGCTCCGGCCGCGGACGGCGCGGAGCACGGCCCGCACGCGCGAGGCCGTCCGCGCCGCCCGCGCGATCTCGCCCCCATCCTCGGCGACGTGCCAGAGCACCCGGCCCGATACTCCCATCAGGCGGCCCCTCGCGGCGTCGTAACCGAGCCAGTCCACGGGACCGGGTGCGCGAATCGGCGGCGCCGGCGGACCGCACGCGTCACCGAACGCCACCACGCTGCGTCCCGCGGCCCACCACAGCCCGCTCGCGCCCGCCGCCCGAACACCCGCGCGCAGCCAATCCCCGGCCGCGCACTCGTGCAGCGCGCCGCCCGCGGGCGCCAGCAGCATGCGCCGGCGCTCGAGCACGTCGCCGACGCGTCCGTCCTTCGCCGAGAGCTGCGTGTCCAGGGCGTGCTCGAGGTCGAACTGCGTCAGCGAGCGCGAGGACGCGCTCGCGGAGTCGAGCGCATCCACCTCGATGAACGCCGAGGGCCGCAGCGGCCGGAGCCGGAGCGCCCGGTGCCCGCTCATGCGCGAGACGCCCCGCCGGCCGGCGGTCACGCCAGCGATGCCGCCGTCGAAACCCACGTAGAGCGAGCCGCCGTCGGGTGTCCACGCCAGTGCGTTCGCCGACGGTCCGTGCGGACGGAACGTCGGCGACAGCAGTCGTGCCCCCGAGGCGGTCTCGTCGGCGCTCGTCAGCCAGGAGATCTCCGAGTACTGCTGCCCGTGCCGTCTCGCCTGCAGCGAGAAGAAGCGCAGCCGCAGCTCGACTCCCTGCGGCGAGGCGATCCACAGTCGCGTCGTGTCGGCCTCGATGCCGCGTGACGTGAACGCCAGGCGGGCGCCGCTCGGACTGCCGAGCATGCGAACGACGTGCTGTCCCTCGGGACACCGCCAGAGCGTGTCCGCCGTGCGGAGGCTGAAGGGGGCGCGGACGAGCGTGCCGTCCCCGAATAGGAAGAACGCCGAGTCCGGCTCGCCCGCGAAGACCGTGCTCCACGGCTCCGCGCGTGAATCCGCCGCGCCGAGCAGCGCCAGGATCATCACCCAGCCGGCACTCCACGAGCGGCGGCGAACGACGACGCCCGCGCGTCCCACCAGGCGGCCGGCGGCACCGGCGCCGCGCCCGATCCCCGGGCCCGCGGCGGCGCGCGCCGACGGCCCGGCGATGCCGGCGTCCCTACCGCGCCGAGGCATGGGCGACCGCCTCGGCCTCGCTCCCGAACAGCGTCCAGTACGGCAGGTGGAGCAGCCGGAACATCTCCGCCACGCGGCGCTGCGAGCGGCAGATCGCGACCCGGGCGCCGGCCTGCTGGGCGCGCACCGCGACCTGCGTGAGCATGCCGAGGCCGGTCGAGTTGATGACGGGCACCTCCTCGAGGTCGAGCACGACTCCCGGAGCGCGTTCGCGCAGCGCGGCGTCGAATGCCCTCTCGAGTTCGTCCGATTCGGGGCCGCCCAGCAGGCTCCCCGACGGGCGGATCACGACGATGCGGTCGAGCGTCTTGACGCGCGGTGCGCTCATGCGGTCCCTCTCCTGCAGGTCTGTCCCACGGCGCGCGCCGACGCGCCCACCATCCTAATGGCTCGTCCCGAAGGTGAGCATGAAGCCGTGCGCGCCGCCGCCGCCGGCTCCGTCGAACGACTCGAAGACGTGGTGGTAGCGCAGCTCCAGGACCACGACGAAGTCGTAGGTCCTCAGGGCCATCAGGCCCGCGACCAGGTCCAGCGTGGGCACCGTGTCCGTCTGCTTCACCGTCGCCTCGTACGTGTACGGCGGGTAGCCCGGGTACTCGTACGTGCGCCAACTCCGGTCCGCCACCGTGACCGAGTGCACGCCGATGCTCGCCCCGAGGTAGCTGGAGACGTCGCCGGTGCCGAAGATCCGGCTCGCCCCGACGTCGAGCATGCTCCAGTCGAAGTTGCCCTTGCCCCAGCTGAAGCCGAGCACGGGCGTGGTCTCGATCTGGAAGTCCTTGAACTCGTAGCGGTACACGGCCCGCAGGTTCGTCAGCCGGTCGGCGCCGCCGAAGCTGCCCCCGTCGGGGAACAGGAACCCGGCGCGAACGCCCATGCCCGAGCGCGTCGCGCGCCGCGCCGGCGTCTCGGTCTCGGCGCGCGTCACCGACTCCACCGTGGCGCGGTCGGAGTTCGGCCGGCCCGCCGAAATGCCCTCGGCGAAGCGGCGCATCACGCGGTCGAGGTCGTCTTCCGAAGTGGCGGTCAACTGGTCGCGATACCAGGGCGAGGCCTCGCCGCCGCGGAGCACGTTGAGCCGCGCGATGATCTTGCCCCCGAGCCGGCTGAGCGAGCCGTACACGACGAGTTCCGCGTCGTGCTCGCGCGCGAGCGCCGCCGCGCACTCGGGCGCGTCGCACGCCGCGGCGCCCGAGGGCAGCGGCGCGGCCGAAGCGGCCGGGCGCACGACTTCGAGGCCGAGGTCCTCGAGGCTGCCGGCCAGCAGGTCCCGGCTGACCAGCACCGTGGTGTCGCTCACCCCGATCGAGCGCAGCGGCAGCACGAGCGTGCGGGTGGCGGCGTTGGAGGCGCTCGCGACGAGCGCCGAGAGGCAGC
>CAZUEM010000159.1:0-7892 GCA_964619155.1 uncultured bacterium | reverse complement strand
GAGGGACGAACATGAGGATCCTGGTCACAGGAGGTGCCGGCTTCATCGGTTCCCATCTGTCGGAAGAGCTCCTGCGCCGCGGGCACGAGGTCTGGGCGCTGGACGACCTCTCGACCGGGCGCGTCGAGAACCTCCGCACGTTCGAGCGCAACCCCCGGTTCCGCTTCCTCGAAGGCGACGTCAAGGACGCGTCGCTGGTGCACGGGCTGGTGGCCCAGTGCGACGAGGTCCACCACCTGGCCGCGGCCGTGGGCGTCAAGTACGTCCTCGAGAACCCGCTGCGCTCGCTGCTGACCAACATCCGCGGCACCGAGGTGGTGCTCGAGGCCTGCGCCGAGCATGAGCGCAAGGTCCTGATCGCCTCGAGCAGCGAGGTCTACGGCAAGGGCGTCTCGGTGCCGTTCTCCGAGGACGACGACCGCCTGATGGGCCCGACCCACAAGCTCCGCTGGTCCTACGCCGCGGGCAAGACCGTGGACGAGTGCCTCGCCCAGGCCTACTACCAGCAGTACGACCTGCCGGTCGTGATCGTGCGCTGCTTCAACACGTGCGGGCCGCGCCAGTCGTCGGCCTACGGCATGGTGATCCCGACCATGGTGCAGCGCGCCCTCGCCGGGCAGCCCATCCTGGTGTTCGGCGACGGCCAGCAGTCGCGCTGCTTCTCGGCCGTGCACGACGTGGTGCGCGGCTTCCTGCTGCTCATGGACACGCCCGAGGCCAAGGGCGAGGTGTTCAACATCGGCTCCGACGAGGAGATCACGGTGTTCGAGCTGGCGCAGCGCATCCAGCGCATGTGCCGGAGCGACTCGCCGATCGAGCTGATGCCCTACGACCGCGTGTACGGGCAGTCCTACGAGGACATGCGCCGGCGCGTGCCGGACCTGCGGAAGATCCGCCGCTACACCGGCTACCGCCCGCAGTACTCGCTCGACCTGCTGCTCGAGATGACCATCCGCGACCACTGCGAGCAGATGCGCATCCCCTGCCCGGTGGGCGTCGCCACGGCCTAGAGCCTCCGCGCGTGCAGGCCTTCCCGCTGGCCGCGCTCCCGGTCGCCCTTCTCGCCTCGTACCTGGTGATGCCGCTGGTCGTGCGCGCCGCGTGGGCGATCGGCTACCTCGACCACCCGGAAGCTCGCAAGCTGCACACCTCGGCGACCGCATTGCTGGGCGGCGCGGGGGTCTTCGCGGTCGCGCTGGCGACCTGGGCGGCGGCGATGCCGCTGATGCCCCACTCGCCGTCCGACTGGGAGGCCTACTACCTGCTCTTCGGCGCGGCGATCGCGCTCTCGCTGGGCCTGTGGGACGACCGCTTCGGCATGTCGCCCTCGATCAAAATGCTCGGGCAGGCGGCGGCCGCGACCATGATCGTGGCGGGCGGGGCGGTCCCGCAGCTCGGCCTGCCGGCGGGCGTCGAGGGCATCCTCGCGCTGGTGGCGCTGGTCGCGCTCATGAACGCGGTCAACTTCCTCGACAACATGAACGGCATGGTCGGGGGGATCGCGGGCCTTTCGCTGCTGGCCTTCGCCTGGACCAGCCTCGAGCGGGGGGCGAACGGCGTCGCGGCGGCCCAGCTGGCCCTGGCCGGGGCCTGCCTGGGGTTCCTGCCGCACAACTTTCCCAGGGCCCGGCTGTTTCTGGGGGACGCGGGAAGCCTGCTCTTGGGCTATAGTCTCGGCGCTTCGGCCCTGCTGGCGATGAAGGGGGCGCCCCCCGGCTGGGGGCAGGCGGGCCCGGTGCTCATGCTCGCGTACCCGGCCTTCGATCTCATCTTCGTGGTCGTCACCCGCCTCCGTGACGGCCGCCCGGTGCAACAGGGCGGCAAGGACCACAGCAACCACCGACTGGCGAGTGTCCTGAAATGTCCGATTCGAACCGTCCTGCTGATCTGGGCCAGTACGGCCGTCCTCTGCGCCGCCGGAATCGCTACGCTGCGCCTCAACAGTCCGACCCCAACGCTCCTGCTGTCGGTCCCGTCGACGATCCTGCTCTTCTGGAGCGGGCTGCGACTATCGTCCGTGCCGATCGCCCGTCCGGCCCCGCGCCCGAAGTGATCGGGGCGCCGCGTCCGGCGCGGGAGCGCATCCAGCGCGAGCCGGACGAGCAGGACTTCCAGCTCCGCGACCTCGTGGGCTACATGGCCAAGGGCCTGGTGGACCACCCGGACGACGTCGAGGTGGACATCGTCTCGGCCGGCGACGACGGCATCCTCGAGCTGAGCGTGCACCCGGACGACCTCGGGCACGTGATCGGCAAGCAGGGTCGCACGGCGCGCTCGCTGCGCCTCGCGCTCGGCGCCGCGGCGTCCCGCGTGGACCGCCGGATGTCGCTCGAGATTGCCGACTGATGCCCGAACGTCGCGCGCTCCGGCGCCCGCGGCGCCCGGGCCTCAGCGTCGTTCGGCGGCATCGTGCCGCCTCACTCCTCGCTGCGCGCTGTCTTCGCCCTCCTGGCTCCGACAGCGCTCCACACTGAGGCCCGGGCGCCGCGGGCGCCGGAGCGCATGACTGCGATCAAGCTGGTGTTCCTCGGCCGCGTCGGGCGGCCGCACGGGGTGGACGGCGAGGTCTACGTGGACCGCACGGCGCTCACCGCGGAGGAGTTGCTCGCGGTCGGGCGGCTCGAGTGGCGCGGGCGGACCGGGCAGGCGAAGCGGCTCGACCTCGAGGCCGTGCGCACGGCGAACACCCGGCTGCTCGCGACGTTCCGGCACGTGCACGACCGCGAGACCGCGGCCGAGTACGTGAACGGCGAGTTGTGGGGCGACGCCGCGCGGCTGCCGGACCCGGGGCCGGGGACGGTGTACACCTTCCAGCTCGTCGGCCTGCAGGTCGTGGGCACGGACGGGACCGACCTCGGCGTGGTGCGCGACCTCTCGTTCGCGGGCTCGCAGCCGCTCTACGTCGTCGAGCACGAAGGCAGGGAACGGCTGCTGCCCGCCTACGAGCCGTTCCTCAAGAAGGTGGACCTCGCGGCCGGCGTCATCACCGTCGAGCTGCCGGCCGGCCTGCTGGAGATCTGACCCCCGTGAAGGTGACGATCGTCACCATCTTCCCCGAGTGGTTCACGAGCCCGTTCGCCGAGGGCATGATCCGCGTGGCTCGCGAGGCCGGGCGGCTCGAGGTCGAGGTCGTGAACCTGCGCACGTACACCGACGACGTGCACCAGAGCGTGGACGACGCGCCGTTCGGCGGCGGCCCCGGCATGATCATGAAGATCGAGCCCATCGACCGGGCGCTGCGCGCGCTGGCGCTGCCCCCGAAGGGGGCGCGCCCCGCCGGCCTCAAGGTGGCTCTGACCTCGCCGCAGGGCGCGCGCTTCACGCAGGAGACCGCGATCGCGTGGGCGGGCCTCGGGCACCTGGTGCTGGTGTGCGGGCGCTACAAGGGCGTGGACGAGCGGGTCGCGAAGCACCTCGCGGACGAGGAGTTCTCGATCGGCGACTTCGTGCTCTCGGGCGGCGAGCCGGCGGCCCTCGTGGTGGTGGACGCGGTCGCGCGGCTGCAGGAGGGCGTGGTCGGCAAGTTCGACTCGGTCGAGAGCGACTCGTTCCACTCGGGGCTGCTCGACTGCGACTACTACACGCGCCCGGCCGACTACGGCGGCTGGAAGGTCCCGGAGGTGCTGCTCTCGGGGCACCACGCCGAGATCGCGAAGGCGCGCCGCGAGGAGGCGCTGCGGCGCACGCTCGAGCGGCGGCCGGAGCTGCTCGAGCGGGCCGGGCTGAGCGACGCGGACCGCAAGGTCCTGCGCCGGCTCGAGCGCGGGCGCGAGGGCGGCGCGTGATCGAGCCCGCGGCCCCCGGCGCGGCGGCGCGGCCCGGCGGGGCGCTGCTCGCGGCGGCCTCGGCGGCGTTCGTGCTGTTCGCGTTCGTCCAGCCGGGCACGATCGCGCCCATGGGCATCGGCGCGGCGCTCTGCGGGGCGCTGACCCTGTCCGCGGTGGCGACGGGCCGCGCGCGCTGGCCGTACACGCCGGTCAACCTGCCGATGCTGGGCTGGCTCGCGGCGCTGGCGCTCTCGGCCGCGTTCGCGGTGGACCGCGGCTCGAGCCTCGCGCGGCTCGGCAAGGGCTTCATGCCGCTGCTGGTGGGGCTCGCGGCGCTGCACGCGGCCGACCCGCGCACGGGCCGGCGCGCGCTCGCGGCGTACCTCGCGGCCTCGGGCGCCGTGGCGGCGATCGGCCTCGGCCTGTGGCTCGCGCACGGCGCGAGCTTCGACTCGCGCGCGCGCGGGCTCTCGGGCCACTACATGACGTTCGCGGGCCAGTTGCTGCTCGAGGTGCCGGTCGCGCTCGGCGTCGCGCTGCTTTCGCGCGAGAAGCGCTGGCGCTGGGGCGCGGGCGTGGTCGCGGCGGTGGGCGCGGTGGCGCTCGCGGCCACGTTCACGCGCAGCGCCTGGCTCGGGCTGCTGGTCGCGCTCGGCGTCGTCCTCGGCGCGCTCGCGCCGCTGGGGCTGGGCGTGCTCGCCGTGGCCGCGGTCGCCGCATGGTTCCTCGCGCCCGGCGCCTTCGGCGAGCGGCTGCGCAGCATGTTCGACCCGGCCAACAAGTGGAACGCCGAGCGCGTGCACATGTGGGAGGCGGGCGTGCGCATGTTCCGGGACCACCCGCTGACGGGCGTGGGGCTGCAGGACCTGCACGGGCTCTACGACCGCTACCGCTCGCCCGAGGCCACCGAGCGCGTGGGCCACCTGCACAACTCGCTGGTCCAGATCGCCGCGACGATGGGCGCGGCCGGCCTCGCGGCGTTCACCTGGCTCTACGGCGCGCTGCTCGCGACGGCCGCGGCGGGCCTGAAGCCCATGCTGAAGCGCCGCGGGCTCGCGGCGGGCCTGCGGCTCGGCGTGCTGGCGGCGCTCGCGGGCTTCCTCGTCGCGGGCTTCTTCGAATGGAACTTCGGCGACGAGGAACTGCTCTACCCGCTCTACACGCTGGCCGGCCTCGCGTGGGCGGCCTCGGGCTGGAAGGACGAAGGCGCGTGAAGGTCGCGCTCGTTCACGACTGGCTGACGGGCATGCGGGGCGGCGAGCGCGTGCTCGAGCGCATCGCGCGCATGTTCCCGGACGCGCCCATCCACACGCTGCTCTGGAACCCCGGCTCGGTCTCGGCCGAGATCGAGTCGCACCCGATCCGCACCTCGTTCCTGCAGCGGGTGCCGGGGGCGGCGACGCGCTACCGCTGGCTGCTGCCGCTCTTCCCCCGCGCCATCGAGTCGTTCGACTTCTCGGGCTACGACGCCGTGATCTCGACCAGCCACGCGGTCGCCAAGGGCGCGAAGCCGCGTGCGGGGGCGTTCCATCTCAGCTACATCTTCACCCCCATGCGCTACGTCTGGGACCTCGAGGACACGTACTTCCCGCCCGGGCGGTTCCCCTGGCCGCTGTCCGCCTGGGTGCGCCGCACGTGCGCGGACCTGCGCGCGTGGGACCGCCGCACGGCGGACCGCGCGCACGTGCTTCTCGCCGACTCGAAGCACGTGGCCGAGCGCATCCGCCGCCACTGGAACCGCGACGCGCAGGTGGTGACGCCGCCCGTGGACGTGGACCGCTTCGCCGCGGGCGCGGGGCGGCGCGAGCGCTACCTGCTGGCGGGCGCGTTCGCGCCCTACAAGCGCGGCGACCTCGCGATCGCGGCCTGCGCGCGGCTCGGCCGGCCGCTCACGGTGGCGGGCAGCGGGCAGGAGCGCGACCGGCTCGCGCGCCTGGCCCCGGCGGGGACCGAGTTCCTCGGCTGGGTGCCGGAGGAGAAGATGCCGGGCGTGTACGCGTCCGCGCGCGCGCTGCTCTTTCCGGGCGAGGAGGACTTCGGGATCATGCCGGTCGAGGCGATGGCGAGCGGCACGCCGGTGATCGCCTACGGGCGCGGCGGCGCGCTCGAAACGGTGGGTCGCGGCGCGAGCGCCGAGGCGCTCGCCGCGGTGGCCTCGGGCGGCGTCGCGCGCGTGCCGGGCGGCGTGCTCTTCGGCACGCAGACCGCCGAGTGCCTCGGCGAGGCCATCGCCTGCCTCGAATCGAGCCGCTTCGACCCGCACGAACTGCGCTCGCTCGCGGAGCCGTTCGCCGCCGAGGCGTTCGACGCCGCGTTCCGCGAGGCGTTCGCACGCGGCCTCGCCGCGACGCGCGGGGGGCGGGCGTGAGCGGGCGGCCCCGCGACGCGCGGCCGGACGGCCGCGCACAGGACGAGAACCTCGCGATCCTCGCCGAGCTGGCCGCGCACGCGCGCGCCGGAGCCCCCGAGATGCTGCAGTTCGGCAGCCTCGCCTCGGCGCACCAGTACCTCGCGCTCTACCGGCTGTGGCGCCGCCACGTGCCCGCGGGCGCGGAAGTCCTCGACTGGGGCGCGGGCAACGGGCACTTCTCGTACTTCCTCGCGCGGGGCGGCTGGCGAGCGACGGGGTTCTCGTTCATGCCTTACCTCTACGAGCCGTGGCTGCCGAAGGACGCGCCCTACCGCTTCGTGCCGGGCAGCGAGCGCGAGCCGGTGAAGCTGCCGTTCGCGGACGGCTCGTTCGACGCGGTCGCCTCGATCGGCGTGCTCGAGCACGTGCGCGAGACGGGCGGCGACGAGGCGGCGAGCCTCGCCGAGATCGCGCGCGTGCTGCGCCCGGGCGGCACGTTCGTGTGCTGGCACTTCCCGAACCGCTGGAGCTGGATCGACCTGGTCGCGCGGCAGGTGCCGGGCAAGCACCGGCACCTCTACCGCTACACGCGCGGCGACGTGCGCCGCCTGGTCGCGGGCGCGGGGCTCGAGCTGGTCGAGACGCGGCGCTACGGCGTCCTCCCGCGCAACACCATGCACCGGCTGCTCGGGCCCGCGCGCGACGCGGCGTGGGCGGCGGCGCTCTGGAACGCGGTGGACGGCGCGCTCGCCTGGCCGCTCAACGGCATCGCTCAGAACCACTGCTTCGTCGCCCGCCGGAGCGGGCGGATCGTCTCGGGCCGCGCGGTGCTGGCCGAATCGCGCGACCGCGCGCGCGATCTCGCGAAGGCGGCGGTTCCCGCAGGCGGGGCGTCGTTCACGGGCACCCGCGCGCCGGAAGCGGTCCATGACTGACGCGCCGCTGCGCGTCGCGGCGATCGTCCCGACGCTCGACCGCGCCGCGGATCTCGAAGCCTGCCTGCGCTCGCTGGCGGCGGCCGAGCCCGGCTACGCCGAGGTGATCGTCGCCGACCAGGGCGAGGGCCGCGTGCTCGAGCCGCTCGTCACCTCGCTCGGCGCGCGCTGGCTGCACCTCGACCGGCGCGGGCTTTCGCGGGCGCGCAACGCCGCGCTCGCGCTCGCGCGCTCGCCGTGGGTGCACTTCCCGGACGACGACTGCACGGTCGCCCCCGACGTGCTCGAGCGCGTCGCGGCGGCGCTCGCGGCGCGGCCCGGGGCGGGCTTCGTCGCGGCGCGCGTGCTCACGCCCGACGGCCGGCCCGTCATGCCGGGCATGGACGGCTCGCCGCGCGTGCTCGCCTCGCCCGCGGACGCGCTCGCCACGGTGATGAGCCCGGGGCTCTTCGTCTCGGCGCGCGTGCTCGAGCGCTGCGGCGGCTTCGACGAGCGCTTCGGCGTGGGCGCCGAGTGGGGGAGCGGCGAGGAGAGCGATCTGCTCTTCCGCGCGTTCGCCGCCGGCGAAACGGGGCTCTACGTGCCGGACGCGGTGGTGACGCACCCCGACCCGTTCGCGGCGCGGAGCGAGGCCGAGCAGGCGAGGCGCGCGCGGGGCTACGGCCGCGGCTGGGGCGCGCTCTTCGCCAAGCACGCGGCCGGGCCCGAAGGCGCGGTGTACGCGGCGCTCCAGCGGCGCTTCGAGACGCGCGCCCTCGGGGGCGCGGCGCTCGCGGCGCTGTCGCTGCGGCCGGCGCTCGCGCACCGCCGCTGGCAGGCGTGGCTCGGCCGGCGCGAGGG
>CAZUEM010000158.1:0-7990 GCA_964619155.1 uncultured bacterium | reverse complement strand
GGGGCCCGCCGCGGGGCCGGGCGCCGCCCGGGGGACCGGGCCGCCGGCGGCGCCCGTCGCGCCGCTCGACCTCAACGCCGCGAGCGAGTCCGATCTGGACGCGCTGCCCGGCATCGGGCCCGTGCTCGCCGGGCGCATCGTGGCGCACCGGCGGGCGCACGGTCCGTACCGTTCGCCCGACGACCTGCTCGCGGTGCCGGGCATCGGCCCGCGGCTGCTCGAGCGGCTGCTGCCGCACGTCACCGTGCATTCCGCACGGCGGCCGGCGGAAGCGGTCCCGGGCCCGCCCGGCCCGGCGGTGCCTGCAGATCGCACGGCGCGCGGCAAGTGACCTTGCGGTTTTCGCTTCAGGCGCCCGCGGCCGCTCCCGATAACCCGTGCGGATCGTGCCGCGCGCCGTTCCGTTCCGCCTCGGGCGGGAGGGACGGAGCCCGGCCCGTCATCGGCGGTCGCACGCGACGCACGCGTGCGCCCGCGGCCAACCATCGGCTCCAGGCTCGCCGATCGGCTCACCTCACGGGGAACCGCGCGTGGTCGAAGACATCGGTCAGAAACTTCTGGAAGCGCGGCTCATCGACGAGAACGCGCTGCAGAAGGCCGCCCTGCAGCAGAAGACGGGCGGGGGCTCCGTCACGGCCAACCTGGTCAAGATCGGGGCGATCAGCGAAGAGGGCCTGCTCGACTTCCTGTCGAAGCTCTACAACGTTCCGGCGATCGACCTGAAGGGCTTCGAGCCCGACCCGTCGCTGACGCGCCTCATCCCGGGCGACGTCGCGACCAAGTTCATGGCGCTGCCGGTCTCGCGAAACGGGCGCCGGCTGGTCGTGGCGATGGCGAACCCGTCGAACATCTTCGCCATCGACGACATCAAGTTCATCACCGGCTACGACGTCGAGCCGCACGTCGCGTCCGAAGCGTCGGTGAAGAAGGCGCTCGACCGCGCCTACGACTCGGCCGGCACGATGGCCGACGTCATGAAGGGCATGGAGGAGGACCTCGACGTCGTCGAGGAGGACACCCAGGCCGAGGCGGAGGCGGGGATCGGCCAGGTCAACGACGCGCCGATCGTCAAGCTCGTCAACTCGCTGATCGCCGACGCGGTCCGCAAGGGCGCCTCCGACATCCACGTCGAGCCCTACGAGAAGACCCTGCGCGTGCGCTTCCGCATCGACGGCGTCCTGCAGGAGATGATGGCGCCGCCCTACAAGTTCAAGGCGGCGATGACGTCGCGCCTGAAGATCATGGCCGACCTCGACATCGCCGAGCGCCGCGTCCCGCAGGACGGCCGCATCAAGATCAAGGTGCTCAACCGCACCATCGACCTGCGCGTGAACTCGCTGCCCACGATCTTCGGCGAGAAGATCGTCATGCGCATCCTCGACAAGGCGAACCTCAACATCGACCTCGAGAAACTCGGCTTCGAGCCGGCGTCGATGAAGGAGTTCCTCGCCGCGATCCTGAACCCGTACGGCATGGTGCTCGTCACCGGCCCGACCGGCTCGGGCAAGACGACCACGCTCTACTCGGCGCTCTCGCGCGTGAACACGCCCGAGGTGAACGTCATGACCGCCGAGGACCCCGTCGAGTACAACCTGGACGGCATCAACCAGGTGCTCGTGAACGAGGGCGTGGGCCTCACGTTCTCCGCGGCGCTCAAGGCATTCCTGCGCCAGGACCCGAACATCGTCATGGTCGGCGAGATCCGCGACATCGACACCGCCAGCATCGCCACGAAGGCCGCCCTCACGGGCCACCTCGTGCTCTCGACGCTGCACACGAACGACGCCCCGGCGACGATCGGGCGCCTCATCGACATGGGCATCGAGCCGTTCCTGGTGGCGTCGTCGGTGAACCTCATCCTCGCCCAGCGGCTGCTGCGCAAGGTTTGCGCGAGCTGCAAGCGGCCCGTGAAGCTCACGGACGAGATTCTCTCCGAGCTGCAGCTCTCGCCCGAGGACGCGGCGGGGGCCACGATCATGCAGGGCGCCGGCTGCGTCGAGTGCAACAACACCGGTCACCGAGGCCGTCAGGGCGCGTACGAGGTCATGACCATCACGCCGGCCCTGCGGGATCTGATCCTGCAGCGGGCTTCGGCGATCGAAATCAAGCGCGCGGCGATCGCGGGCGGGATGCTCACGCTGCGCATGGACGCGCTGCAGAAACTCAAGCGGGGCATCGTCTCCGTCGAGGAAGTGCTCAAGGAAACCGCGGCGGACAAGCTGTGATCCGGCCCACCGAAACCACGAGGAACCCATGGCGGAACTGACCCTCCGGCAACTGCTGGAAGACATGGTGCAGCGCAAGGCGTCCGACCTGCACATCACGGCCGGCGTGCCGCCGGAGCTCCGGATCGACGGGTCCATCACCGCGACCGAGTACGAGGTGCTGACCCCCGAGAAGTGCGCGGCGCTGGCGTACAGCGTGCTCTCGGACGAGCAGCGCAAGCGTTTCGAGACCACGAAGGAGCTGGACTTCTCGTTCGGCGTGAAGGGGCTGTCGCGCTTCCGCGCGAACACGTTCCTGCAGCGCGGCGTCGTCTCGATGGCGATCCGGCAGATCCCGTACGAGATCCTGGCGATGGACAAGCTCGGCCTGCCGCCCGTCGTCCGCGAGTTCACGAACCGCCAGAAGGGCCTGATCCTCGTGACCGGCCCGACGGGCAGCGGCAAGTCCACGACGCTCGCGGCCATGCTCGACAAGATCAACGCGACCCGTCAGAGCCACATCATGACGATCGAGGATCCGATCGAGTACATCCACCACCACAAGAAGTGCATCGTCAACCAGCGCGAGATCGGCGCCGACACGGCGTCGTTCCCCACCGCGCTCAAGTACGTCCTGCGCCAGGACCCGGACATCATCCTCATCGGCGAGATGCGCGACCTCGAGACGATCGAGGCGGCGCTCACGATCGCCGAGACCGGCCACCTGGTGTTCGCGACCCTGCACACGAACTCCACGTACGAGGCGGTCAATCGCATCGTGGACGTGTTCCCGGCGGACCAGCAGAAGCAGATCCTCACCCAGCTCGCGTTCACGCTCGAGGGCGTGATGACGCAGCAGTTGGTGCCGCGCAGCCGCGGCACCGGCCGGATCATGTGCGCGGAGGTGCTCGTCTGCACGCCCGCGATCAAGGCCGTGATCCGCGAGGGCAAGATCCACCAGATCTACAGCCTCATGCAGGCGGGGATGAAGTTCGGAATGCAGACCATGAACCAGGCGCTGCTTCAGGCCGTGCTGGACAAGCACCTCACGGCCGAGGACGCCATTGAACGCAGCACGGACCGGCTGGAGCTCGAGCAGATGCTCCAGAAGGTCCTGCGCGCGGCAGCCTAGGAGGAGACGATGGCGACCTTCGTGTGGAAGGGCCGGAGCATGGCCGGCGAGGCCCAGAGCGGCGAGATCGAGGTCGGGCGGCAGGACGAGGCGCTCGAGATCCTGCGCAAGAAGCGCATCCTCGTGACGTCGCTGCGCCCCAAGGGCGGCGGCCTGTCCATGCCCAGGCTGGGCGGCGGCGTCAGCGTCTCGACCAAGGACCTGGCGATCTTCACCCGGCAGTTCGCGACCATGATCTCGGCCGGCCTGCCGCTGGTGCAGTGCCTGGACATCCTCGCCAAGCAGTCGAGCAAGCCCTCGTTCGGGCGGGTCATCAACGAGGTGACGCGCGAGGTCGAGGCGGGCTCGACGCTGTCCGACGCGCTCGGCAAGCACAAGTCGGTGTTCGACGACCTGTTCCGCAACATGGTCGCGGCCGGCGAGGCGGGCGGCGTGCTCGACGAGATCCTGCTGCGCCTGGCGACCTACATCGAGAAGGCCGACGCGCTCAAGCGCAAGGTCCAGAGCGCGATGGTCTACCCGGCCGTCGTGCTCACCGTGGCCCTCGGCGCCACGGCGTTCATGCTGATCTTCATCATCCCGACGTTCGCGAAGATGTTCACGGACTTCGGCGGCGAGCTGCCGCTGCCGACGAAGGTCGTGCTCATGCTCTCGGACTTCCTCCTCGGCTACTGGTGGGTGATGGCCCTGGGGATGTTCGGGCTGGTGGTGGCCCTGCAGCGCTACTACGCGACCGAGGGCGGCCAGCGCGTGATCGACGGCATGCTGATCAAGGCGCCGGTGCTGGGCGACGTGCTCCTGAAGGGCGCCGTGGCGCGCTTCACCCGCACGCTCGGAACCCTGATCTCGTCCGGCGTGCCCATCCTGGCCGGCCTCGAGATCACGGCCCGCACCGCGGGCAACAAGGTCATCGCCGAGGCGATCATGAGCGCCCGCGCCTCGATCCGCGAGGGCGAGACCGTCTCGGCCCCGCTCAAGACCTCGGGCGTCTTCCCGCCGATGGTCACGCAGATGATCGCCGTCGGCGAGCAGACCGGCGCCCTCGACGAGATGCTCACGAAGATCGCGGTCTTCTACGAGGCCGAGGTCGACACGGCGGTGGATACGCTCACGTCCATCATCGAGCCGATCATGATCGTCGTCATGGGCGGCATCGTCGGCGGCATGGTCGTCGCGATGTACCTGCCGATGTTCAAGCTCATCAGCGTCGTGGCGGGCGGCAACTGACGATGACCGCGGCGCACGGCACGAGCCTGCGGCTGGCGCCGGGCCTCGAGGGCCCGGCGACCGGGGACCACGGCTGGAGCGCGCTCCAGCACCTGGTCCTCGGCCGGCTGCTGGTGGCGTCGCTCGCGCTGCCGTTCGGCCTGCTGCTGCGGCCGGAGGTCACGCCGCGGCCGGTCTCGCTGCTGTGGACCGCGCTGGTCGTGCTCGGCGTGCTCTCGGCGCTGTTCGCGCTGGGGGCGCGCTCGCGGCGCGCGCAGGCCTTCCAGACCTACGCGCAGATGGCGGCCGACCTCGTGCTCATCAGCTGGCTCGCGGCCTGGACCGGCGGCCGCGACAGCCAGTTCGTGCTCTTCTACGCGCTCGTGGTGATCACGGGCGGCGTGCTGCAGCGCATCCCGGGCGGGTTGTTCGCCTCCGCGGGCGCCTGCGCGGGCTTCCTCGCGCTGCCGTGGCTGGCCGCGCGGGTCACCGGGGCGCCGGCGAGCCCCGGCAGCGAGATGCCCAAGCCCGAGCTGCTGGTGACGTTTCTGACCATGGTCGGCGTGCTGTCGGGGGTGCTCGGCGAGCGGGTGCACCGCACCCGGGACGACCTCGAACGCACGGCGCGCGAGCTGGACCGCGTGCGCGTGGACAACGACGTCGTCCTGCGCCACCTGGCGACCGGCGTCTTCACGGTGGACCACGACGGGATCGTCGGCTACCTGAACCCGGCGGCCGAGCAGGTGCTGGGGACGCGGGCGATGGAGACGCGCGGCCGGCACGTGAGCTACGCGCTGCCGGAGCGCCTCGGCGGCCTGCGCGACATCGTGCTCGAGACGCTGCGCACTCAACGCGGGCGCGCGCGCGCGGAGCTGCACCTGCAGGGCGGAGCGGGGAAGCACCTGCCGGTCGGGGTCTCGACCAACGTGCTCATGCACGAAGGCGTGATGACCGGCGTCGTGGCGGTGTTCCAGGACCTGACCGAGGTGCGCGAGATGGAGCGGCGCGCCCGCCGCAACGAGACGCTGGCCGAGGTCGGCGCGCTCGCCGCGGGCATCGCGCACGAGCTGCGCAACGGGCTCAAGCCGATCTCCGGCTCGGTGGAGTACCTGCAGCGCGAACTCGCGCTCCAGGGCGAGGAGGCCCAGCTCATGGACCTCATCGCGCGCGAGTCCGCGCGGCTCAACAAGTTCGTGACCGACCTGCTGTCGTACTCGCGCGAGCGCGACCTCGCGCTCGAGCCGGTCGGGCTCGGCGACCACCTGGGCGAGCTGGTGAGCGTGCTGCGGCACGACCCCCGTCGCGCCGCGGGCGTCGAGGTGCGGCTGGAGCGGGGCCCGGACGACGTCCGCGTGCCGCTCGACCGCGAGCAGATGCGGCAGGTGTGGCTGAACCTCGCCGCGAACGCCCTCGAGGCGATGGGCGAGCAGGGGACGCTGGTCGTGCGCTGGGCATCGGCGCCCGACGGCGTGCAGGTCGAATTCCAGGACGACGGACCCGGCATCGCGGCGGCGGACCTGCCGCGGGTCGGTGAACCTTTCTTTACGACGAAACGGGGAGGCACGGGGCTGGGGCTCGCGATCGCGCAGCGGATCGTCGAGCGCCACGGCGGCGTGCTGACCCTCGAGAGCGAGACCGGACGCGGCACGACCGTGCGGGTGCACCTGCCCGAGGCGGCCGGGGCCGAGCTCCAGGTGGCGTGATCGCGGACGCGGGACATCCCGAGACGAGGTGAGCGAGATGGCGGCGGAGAAGATCCTGGTCGTCGACGACGAACAGAGCATGACCCAGTTCCTCGGCATCGTGCTGAGGAAGGAGGGCTACCAGGTCACGACCGTGAACAGCGGCCGCGACGCCCTCGAACGGGTGAAGTCGGAGAACTTCGACGTCGTCATCAGCGACATCAAGATGCCCGGGATGGACGGCATCCAGGTGCTGCAGGGCATGAAGCGGCACGACCCGAACATCCCGGTCGTGCTGATGACGGCCTACGCGTCGCAGCAGTCCGCGATCGACGCCGTGAACCTGGGCGCCTTCCAGTACCTGCTCAAGAACGCCAAGAACGACGAGATCAAGCTGGTCGTGCGCAACGCGCTCGAGATGCGTCGGGTGCGCACCGAGAACCAGTTCCTCAAGCGCGAGCTCAAGAAGGGCCACGAGGAGAAGACCATCATCGGCTCGTCCGAGGAGATGACGCGCGTCTTCCGCATGGTGGACAAGGTCGCCGACAGCGAGGCGACGATCCTCGTGCAGGGCGACAGCGGCACGGGCAAGGAACTGATCGCCCGCGAGATCCACTACCGCAGCCGGCGCGCGAACGGCCCGTTCGTGAGCATCAACTGCGGCGCGATCCCGCGCGACCTGCTCGAGAGCAACCTGTTCGGCCACGTGAAGGGCTCGTTCACCGGCGCGGTCAAGGACTCGCCGGGGCTGTTCGTGGTCGCCGAGGGCGGCACGTTCTTCCTCGACGAGGTCGGTGAGATGCCGCTCGCCACCCAGGTCAAGCTGCTCCGGGCGCTGCAGGAGCGCGAGATCATCCCCGTCGGCGGCACGCAGCCGGTGAAGATCGACTGCCGTCTCGTCGCGGCCACGAACGTGGACCTCGAGAAGGAGGTCGCCGAGGGCCGCTTCCGCGCCGACCTGTTCTTCCGGCTGAACGTGATCCCGCTGCGGATGCCGGCGCTGCGCCAGCGGCGCGACGACATCCCGCTGCTCGTGGACCACTTCCTCAAGCGCCAGGCGAAGAACGGCGTGCTCAAGACGGTCACCAAGGAGGCGCTGGACCTGCTGATGAAGTACGACTGGCCGGGCAACGTGCGCGAGCTCGAGAACGTGATGGAGCGCGCTCTGGTGCTCGACGAGGGCGGCGTCATCGGGCCCGAGGACCTCCCGGACAAGATCCGCTTCGGCCACAGCCAGAAGGGGAGCCTCGTGATCGACTCCCCGAACATGACGCTCGAGGAGCTCGAGAAGGAGTACATCCTCAAGGTCCTCAACTACACGCGCTGGCAGAAGAAGCGCTCCAGCGAGCTGCTCGGCATCAACGCCTCGACGCTCTACCGCAAGCTGATCGCTTACGGCATCGAGAAGCCGGGCGGGGCCCGCGAGGGCGGGGCCGACGACGGGGCGCCGGAGGCGGGAGAGCAGGCCGCGTGATTTCGCACGGCCGCGTGCGGATCGCACGGCGCGCGGGGCGGGCGGCCGGAAATTGCACGGTCGAGCGCATCGCCCGGGAGGGGGAGGCGCGACGGCCACGGAGGGCAAGTGCCGGCGCCGCCGGAGGATCGTCGGCGGCGGCGGAGTCGCGGGGGGCGTGGCACACCGGTTGCCATGCTCCGGGTCAGGCTGGACCTTCACCATCGGCGCGATCAGCGCCGGAAGTTCCCTCACTCGGGAGGAGCACGAAGATGTTCAAGTCGCAGAAGGGCTTCACGCTGATCGAGCTGAT